>JABCYV010000079.1 GCA_013290025.1 Acidobacteriota bacterium | reverse complement strand
TG
The DNA here is from genome assembly GCA_013290025.1 of Acidobacteriota bacterium. Taxonomy (GTDB): domain Bacteria; phylum Acidobacteriota; class Terriglobia; order Terriglobales; family Acidobacteriaceae; genus JABCYV01. The sequence continues at coordinate 19,922 of JABCYV010000079.1, read as the reverse complement.
CGTCCACGATCAATCCAGACACAGTCAGTGAAGGTGCCACCGGTGTCAATGGCGACGCAAAGTGGTTGAGTTCGTGAACGGCGCCGCATGGGCATGAAACTGGAACGTTAGGGTACCATTTGCTGGCGAGCTTATGGTGAAGGTGACCTGCGGTAGTGGCTCGGTTTTAGCTACACTGGCGTCATCCCTCGCTTTGCGAGGGATCTGGCGGCCAGGATAGGGAACTCCGGTAAAGGTGCACGCGAGATCCCTCCCCCGGCTGAACTGCGCCGGGTCTCGGGATGACGCCGCTTAAAGAGATCCGAACTTGAGGATTCGCCGACTGCCAAGAACGAAAGCAACCTCGGAATCCGGAGAAATGCTTCCATGAAATACAACTTCCTGATTGAGACTTACGAAACCGAGCGAATCAAGGTCATCAGCGTTTGGAGCGAGTTTAAGGATGCGGACCTTCCCGTCCGCCCTCGCTCCGGCGATCCGCGGGGACGCAGCGTGCACGAGCAAATGGTGCATCAATGTGTCAGTGAAGATCTCTGGTTTCGTAACATGCTGGGCGTTGATGTCGGCGCGCCACCTTTACCGCAATCCGAGACCCGTTTGGAGTTTATGAAACGCTACGCGGAAGACAGCGGCAAACGCCTTGCCGAACTGCAAGGGAAGAACGAACCCTGGTGGGAGGGGCAGGCAACTTTCTTTAGTGTTCAGCGCTCCCGGGCATGGGTCGTGACCCGCCGAATGAACCATACCTCGCATCACCGCGGGCAACTGATGGCAATGCTCCGAATGTTAGGACGTGATCTGCATAGCAATTACGGCCCTACCGCTGATACCGGTGGGCTGATGCAAAATCATGCGCCAACAATTTACGCCTATGATTCTCTGGCTGCGCTGCTCAAGGGAGAATCTCAAGGTGGAGCAAAAACTCCGTTGCCCGGCTCCGGCGCTAACCCGGTGACAGAGCGTCCGAACGGGAAGTAACCTCGAATTCAGGCCTTGCTGAATGCCAACGCCAGCAGGGTCTTTTGCTCCACTTCGTGCGCCTTCGCTGATCCCGTCGCTGGACTGGCGCTGGCTGAGCGTTTCACGGAAAGGACGGAGCGTTCGCCCGCAATGTGTCGCAGACGCGGCAGCATGTAGAAGAGCGCACCCATATTGGCTGGCTCTTCCTGCACCCAAACGATGTCCCGCGCCGATGGATGGAGGTCAATCGCGGCTACCAGCTCGTCCTCGGGAAAAGGATAGAGTTGTTCGACAAAAACGATGGCAGTTGTAGTGTCTTTCCGCTTCTTGCGCTCGGCACGCAGCTCGTGGCCAATCTTTCCGGTGCAGAGCAGAACCCGGCTGGCATCAGTTACTTCCGCATCCGGCAAGACGTTCAAGAAGCGTTTGTGGGTGAAATCTTCGATGGGAGATGATGCGTCCGGATGCCGCAGCATACTCTTAGGTGTAAAAACCACCAGCGGCTTGCGCCAGGAGCGTAACGCCTGACGACGCAGTAAATGGAAATACTGCGCTGCAGTTGAGGGCTGGCAGATTTGGAAATTGTCGCGCGCGGCCAGTTGCAAAAAACGCTCGATGCGGGCACTCGAATGTTCCGGCCCCTGACCTTCGTATCCATGGGGCAGGAGTAGAACCACGCCGGAGAGCAGTCCCCACTTGTCTTCACCCGCGCTAATGAATTGGTCAATTACGGCCTGAGCGACATTTACAAAGTCGCCGAACTGCGCCTCCCAAAGCACAAGAGCCTCGGGATAGTCGCGGCTGTAACCATACTCGAATCCGAGCACGCCCGCTTCCGACAGAGTGGAGTTGTAGATTTCGCAGCGTGCCTGATCCGCTGCAATATGTTCAAGCGGCACATATTCCTGTTCGTTCTCTACGTCGAGGAGCACGGAGTGACGCTGATTGAAAGTGCCACGGCGGGTGTCCTGCCCACTCAGCCTGACTGGGATACCGGCCCTTACGAGACTGCCAAAGGCCAGCGCCTCGGCCATCCCGTAATCCACCGGGCGCTTTCCCGTGCCCATTTCAGCCCGCTGATCGAGCAACTTCTTGACCTTGGGATGGATGTGGAATCCTTCAGGATAAGTCGTGAGACGTTCGGTAATTTCCCGCAATTCTTCCGTGGGCACTCCCGTGTCAACTTCGTACTGCGCCTTGTATCGTCCACCCTGGTAGTTATCCCAATAGCTAGGCAAATCGCGCAGCGTGGGTTTCTTCGTGATGCTGCCGGCTTTCTGCTGTGCAGCTTCCAGTTCGCGCCGGATTTCTTCTACTAGCGCCGGACCGTTTTCTGCTTCTATATCCTCAGCGTAAATCTCCCACAGCGGAGGGTGGTCCTTGATCGCCCTATAAAGCAACGGCTGGGTAACTGTGGGATCATCGACCTCGCTGTGACCATGACGACGATAGCCGATCATGTCGACAACGACGTCACTGCCAAAGGTGTAGCGATATTCAAGCGCCATGCGACCCACTCGCACCACCGCATCCACATCCTCTCCGTTTACATGGAAAATAGGAATGGACTGCCGGCGGGCAAGTTGCGCGGCGAATCGGGACGAATGTAATTCTCCGGGAAGCGTGGTGAACCCGAGCAAGTTATTGACCAGTACGTGGACGGTACCGCCTACGTCATAGCCTTTCAGGTCGGCATAGTTGAGAGTTTCGGCGGTGATACCTTGGCCGGCAAACGCGGCGTCGCCGTGGACTAGCAGGGGGACATATTTCTGCGCTCCACCATCGCCGGCGCGGTCCTGCTTAGCGCGAGTGCGGCCGACTGTGACGGGATCCACGGCCTCCAGGTGGCTGGGATTGGAAACCAGATGGATGTGGATCTTGGCTCCGCTGCGCGTCGTGTACTCGCCGGTTGCGCCCATGTGGTATTTCACATCACCCCCGCCGAGAACACTGCGGGGATCGACGTCCTCGAAACCAGCGAATACCTCTTCAGCGGCGCGTTTGGCGACATGCACAATTACGTTCAGTCGTCCGCGATGGCTCATTCCCATTACCAGCTCGACCGCCCCGCGTTCTCCAGCAGCCTGAAGAATCTCGTCCACTAGCGGGATCAGCGCGGTTACACCTTCGAGGGAAAAGCGCTTGGTGCCCAGATAACGATGTTGCAGAACCTGTTCGAACAGGTCAGCCCTGATCAGCAAATCGAGCACTCGTTCATGGTCGACATCAGCTTGCTCGCCTTCCATGCGCTCCTGTATCCAGCGCCTGCGCTCAGGATCACTGATATGCATGAACTCCGCGCCGACGGTTCCACAGTACACACGCCGCGCTGCGCGAGCCAGTTCACCTTCAATCTGCAGATCGGGATGCGACACGGGAGCCAGAAAACCGAGCGGATCCAGATCTGCTTGCAGATATCCCCAGCGGCGAAATGCGTCAAACACACGCTCCCGCTCCCCATTGGGGGCGTCTATTACACCTGCCGAGGCCGATTCGGTGCTTATTTTGGACCGCGTTGCCATAGCTGCACTACTTGCACTACTAGCATAAAGGATGAGATGGGATGCGTGCTGGATTCTGCGACCGGCGTCGATGCCTGGTCTGATTCGCCTTTATTATCGCCCGACTCTCTTTGCCACTCTTCCTGAAACGACCCTTTTCCTGAACTGACACCTCGCCAACACCTTCTTCCAATAACCACATCGCTCTCCGCGATGCTTCAGTCACGGGCCCCCGATGTAGCAATTAGCCGAGTGCGGCTATGCACAGGTTGACTAATCTTGCGATCGGCACCAGGCAAATGCAGATACTACTGGTGGCAGGAGATGACGAGGATTTCGCCTACCTGCGTGATTTGCTGGTTCGGGCCGGCGAGGAACAAATAGCCCTGAACCACGCCCATTCCTTCGAAGAAGCACTTGTGCTCCTGAAACAGACAACCTATGACCTGGTTTTGTGCGACTACAAGTCCGCCGACGGCGCGGCGCTTCGCCTATTGCACGAGCTGCGCGAACAGGGTTTAGGGGCGCAAGTCATCTTTCTCAGCGATTTTGTGAACGACGCAACTGTAGAGGCCGCGATCAGAACGGGAGCAGGCCGCTGTTGCCAGAAACCTGGGTCAGACGTGGCGTATGTTTCCCGCGATATCCGCCGCGCCATTGAGGTCTACTGCAAAGAACGCCAGCGCCAGAAAGCGGAAGACGCCTTGCGCAAGCTTTGGGGCGCGGTGGAGCAATCCGCGGATTTGGTGATAATCACCGACCGCGATGGAGTGATTGAATACGTCAACCCTGCCTTCGAAGTTCTCACCGGCTACTCCCGTGAGGAAACCATCGGACAAACGCCCCGCATGCTCAAATCTGAAGAGCAGACTCCTGAGATCTATAAGGAATTGTGGCAAACCATTCTTTCGGGCACAGTGTTTCGTGGGATTTTGGCAAACCGCAAAAAGAACGGTGAAATCTTCTTCGCGGAAAAAACCATCACACCTCTGCACGATGCTGAGGGAAAGATCACTCACTTTATCTCCAATGACCGCGACATCACGGAACGGCGCAGGTTGGAAACCCAACTCCAGCAAGCCCAGAAAATGGATGCCATCGGCAAGCTGGCGGGCGGCGTCGCTCATGACTTCAATAACTTGTTGATGGTAATCAGCGCCTACGCCGAGCTGATGTTGGACTCGGTGGCGCCCGAGCACCCATTGCGTCGCAACGTGCAGGAGATCATGACCGCCTCGCGCCGGGCCGCCGACCTTACCCGGCAATTGCTGGCCTTTGGCCGCAAGCAGGTGCAGTCTCTTCAACTCGTCGATCTGAACTGGATCGTCGAAGAGATCAACAAGATGCTGCCACGTCTGATTGGTGAAGATATTGAGCTGATATTTGCTCCAGGACAAAATCTAGGCAAAGTAAAAGCGGATCTGGTGCAGATCGAGCAGATTGTCATGAACCTGGCGGCCAATGCGCGCGATGCCATGCCCAAAGGTGGCAAGCTCACGATCGAAACTGCGAACGTCCAGCTTGACGAGGATTATGTGCAGGAGCATTCGATCGTGCCCGCCGGCGATTACGTCTTGCTCGCCGTTACTGACTCGGGCACCGGCATTGCTTCTGAGCACATGGCTCACATCTTCGAGCCTTTTTACACCACGAAGGAAGCAGGCAAAGGCACCGGGCTGGGATTGGCCACCGTCTATGGAATCGTGAAGCAGAACGGTGGCTTTGTCTGGGTATACAGTGAGCCTGGGCTAGGAACCACTTTCAAGATCTACTTGCCTCGAGTTCAACAAGGGATCGAAAAGATCCACTCTTCAAAGCCGATCGAGATCTCTTCCAAGGGATGCGAAACTGTGCTGCTGGTCGAAGACGAGTTGGCTGTCCGGCAGTCGACTCGGGAGTACCTGATGCTGAATGGGTATATCGTTCTGGAGGCCAAGAACGGCGAAGATGCGCTCTGCATCGCGCGGGATTACATTCCGCCAATTCACATGATGATCACCGACGTGGTCATGCCCAACATGGGTGGAGCAAAGCTTGCGGGTCATTTGGCGACGGAACGGCCCGGAATGAAGGTGCTGTTCGTCTCTGGCTATGCGGAAAATACGGTGTTGCGACACGGGGCGATTGATGTGACCACTCGTTTCCTGCAAAAGCCTTTTTCCTTGAAAACCCTGGCCCACAAAATCCGCGAGGTTCTGGAGACTGAAACCGTGATGGCCGCGTCAGCTGGTTCCAGCTAGTTCCTATCGTGTCTTCTTCGCCTGTCTCGTATAATTAATAGCCGGAATCCTGCATGAATCTGTCGGTCGCTGCGCAGAAGCCCGGTCACGAGTCTGGTTATCCGGTTTCCGCATCGCCCACTCGGGCATCATTCACTCGCGCTCAGCCTGGTTCGTCGATTTCATCTTTGCTCGCGATCGTTCTGCTATGGGCTGCGATCTACCTAGCGGGAATGTTTACTCCCGCCCTACTCGATGATGTGGACACCGTTCACGCCGAAGCCGGCCGCGAGATGGTGCTGACCCACGACTGGGTGACGTTACACACCAACGGTATTCGATATTTGGAAAAGGCCCCACTCCCCTATTGGGCCGTGGCCGCGAGCTACGTGTTTTTCGGAGCGACGGATTGGAGCACGCGGCTTCCGCTAGTGCTGGCCGTGCTGGCCTTGTTGCTGGTCACGTACAAGCTAGGAAGACAGTCCTACGGAGAAAAAGGCGGGCTTTATTCAGCTCTGGTGCTGGCCTCGGCGGTCGGTCCCTACATCTTTACCCGCTTTCAGATTCCGGACGTGATCGTCGGTCTTTGGCTAACCTTGGGGGCGTTTTTTTTCTTGCGGTCGCTGGAGGAGGATACGCCTTCGCGGCTGAGCTGTTGGGGATTTGCCGCCACCTGTGCGTTGAATGTGCTGACAAAGGGCTTGATCGGTCTGATATTTCCTGTTGCCGCGATCGGCCTCTATTTGATCCTCACCGGCAACCTCCGTCACCTGCTGAAACTGCGGCTTATGTCCAGCACACTAGTTTTTCTCTTGCTAGCGGTGCCGTGGCACATTCTGGCAGCTTTACGCAATCCCAGCCAGGGTGCTGTACGGGGGTTTCTGTGGTTCTATTTCGTGAACGAACACTTTTTGCGGTATGTAAACAAACGGGTGCCGCCCGGGTACGACACGGTTCCCTTATTGATTTTCTGGGGATTGCTTCTGGTCTGGCTGGTACCGTGGAGCGTATTTCTTCCGCAAGCGATCCGTGAAGTGCCGATGAAATGGGGCCAGTTGCGCAGCGGTCTCGACGCTCGTCTTCGGGCGAATCTATTTTTCGCGCTGTGGGCGCTGGTCATCGTGGCATTCTTCAGTTTCTCGACTCGCCAGGAGTACTATACGATTCCAGCCGTTCCCGCGCTGGCGCTGCTGGTGGGCGGATGGCTTGCAAAGGAATCTTACGCAGCTACGGATTCATCGGCACGTCGCGCTGGACGAATCTCTTCCGCCGTCTTACTGGCGATCGCTGCCGCAAGCTTTGTGGTTGGCGTGATCCTGTTGATGTCTTCGCGCGCGCCCGCGCCGGGAACTGATTTGGCTGACCTACTGAAGAAAAATCCTCAGGACTACGATCTCGCCCTCGGTCACTTTCTGGATCTGACTCCGCAAGCTCTTGGCGCGTTTCGTGCGCCTCTGCTAGGCGCCGTTATTTCACTGCTGCTGGGGTCGGGATTGAATTGGATTCTGAGAAGGCGTGGACGCCCCAGTCAGGGCAACGTGGTGTTGGCGTTAATGATGGTTGGGTTGCTGGCTTGTGTACATTCGGCTTTCGTAACCTTCTCGCCGATTCTGTCTTCGCACCAGCTCGCTGTAGCTGTCCAGCGGCGCTATCGGCCCGGAGACATCATCGTGGTCGACTGCGAGTACCATGAAGCTTCGACCTTGAGTTTCTATACCGGCATCCCGCTAAGAGTTCTGCATGAGCCCAGCGGGAATCTTTGGTACGGATCGAAGTTTCCCGATGCTCCCCACGTGTTTGAAACCGAATCATCTCTGGCCCAGTTGTGGGCGGGACCGGCGGAGGTCTTTTTGTGGAGCACCCAAGAGAATCCCAAGGAATTGCACGGCGCCGAAAAATACGAACTGGCCCGCAGTGGCGGGAAGTTCATTTTCACCAACCGCCGGATTGAGTGACTGAAGTGACCTACGTCCTGCTGACTCTGCTCGCGGGCGCCGTGGTGTACTCACTGCTCTCCGTCATTGCTGCGTGGCGCTATCTCTCGTTACCGACGCCTATTCTCAGCTCTCCCGAGCCCATCAGCATTCTTAAGCCATTGTCCGGCTTGGAGGATGGACTCGAGTCGAACCTGCGAACCTTCTTCGAACAGGACTATCCCACCTTCGAGATTCTTTTTGCGGTTGGCGCGGCCGACGATCCTGCTGCTGGCGTTGTCGAAAAGCTGCGGCGCGAATACCCACAGATTCCCACTCGCCTGATCGTAACCGGTACAGCACCGTACCCCAACGCGAAGGTTTTCAGCCTGGATCGAATGCTTGCGGCCGCAGCGCATGACCTGATCGCGATGAGCGACAGCGACACCCGCGTCACTCCCACCTTGCTTCGAACAGTGGCTGCTGAATTTCAGAATCCTCGTGTGGGAATTGCCACCTGCCCCTACCGCGCCGTGGCTGGCCCAAGCATCTGGTCTCGCCTCGAAGTTACCGGCATGAACACCGATTTCATGGCCGGCATCCTGGTGGCCAGGATCATCGAAGGTATGCAGTTCGCTGTGGGTCCGACCATCGTTGCGCGGCGGCCAGCGCTCGAATCCATCGGAGGCTTCAACCGGCTGAAAGATTATCTAGCCGAAGATTTTGTCATGGGTAAGTTCGCCGCCGAAGCTGGTTACGAGGTGATTCTCTCTTCCTATGTGATCGAACACCATATTGGCGGTAGCGGTTTGCGTCAGAATGTGGCCCATCGTCTGCGCTGGGCGCGCAGTACGCGGCGGTCCCGGCCGTTGGGATATCTCGGCCAGCTGTTTACCATGCCTTTGCCACTGTCGCTGCTGGTCTGGGGCTGGCATCCCAGTTGGTGGCCCGTGCCTGTTCTAGCGCTCCTGGTGCGTGCGCTTGCTGCTTACGTAGTCTCAGCGCGAGTCCTGAAAGCGAAGCTCAGCTGGTTGCTGCTTCCCGTTGAAGACATGGCTGCATTCTGCTTCTGGATCGCCGGCTTCTTTGGAAACACTATTCTGTGGCGTGGACGCCGTTATCGCCTGCATCGTGACGGACGCTTCGAACTACTTACGGATTCGGCCAGAAGCTGATTCGGCTTCGGTAGAAATTCCAAGCTCGTCCAGCACTAGTTGATGGTCAATAACAATGCGCTGCTATCGCCCCCGCTGCTGCAGCCCAGGTCTCCGGAGTTCCCACCCGGAGTATGCACAGTCACTTTCACGCTCCCTGGAGCAGAGATCAAACTGGTCGTAATCATGACGCTCAACTGCTGAGCGCTGATAACTGTGGCGCCCAGAGTCTTTCCGTTGATGACAACTTCAGAAGAGGGGGCAAATTGGCTGCCATTCACGATGAGCAACGTGCCCTGCTGCACCTGAGCAAAACTCATGGTGCTGGGGGCAAGTGAACCGATAAGGGGCGCGGGCCTGGAACTACCGCAGAGGGGATTAAGAGCATTGTTGCAGCCTGGATGAAACACGAGAGCAAGCAGGGCGGCAACCGACAGGACGGAGGTGCGGGAAAACATGGGACGCTCCTTTCACGTGAAATTTCCGTCTGGATCGTCGGGTGCTGCCGCGAACAAGCACTCTGCGCTCCGCCAGGAAACTCATGTGCTTACAGCGGTCTAGGGTCTCGGTAAGACGAAAAACTCTCTGGATACGAGGTTGGGAACACTGGGGACTGATATAAGTTTCGCCGCCGAAGAGATTTTTTTTAAACCGCAAAGCCCAGAGGGGAGCCAACCACCTATAAACTAGTCCTACTGGTTAATCCGGACGAGCTTGCCGTCTTTTAAATAAAAGTAATCGCCCCGCCAGACTACGCTGCGCCCGGCAAAGCTACCCAGCCAGACCAGGACCGCGACCACGTCGCGCAGCGGAATCAACCAAATCCAGCGCTTCACCTGGCGATCGTGCAGAACTCCTCCTCCGACGACCAGAGCCGTTAGCAGACGAACTGCACACGCTAAGGCAAACAATACCCATGCCCATGGGGCGCACCTCCCGGCGACTAGTGTGAGCAGCGCCCATGGTAGGAGGAAGGTAAACACCAGACCCACATAACCCCACCGGCGCGAATCGCGGACGGTGCGTGCCCATCGCAACTGATGCTGGACAAATTCGCGCAGAGAGTAGGGCGGGAGAAATGTCTCAACTACAACATCCGATAGCTTCACTTCCAGGCCTTGCCCGGCAATTTGTCTTCCCATCTCGTAGTCGTCCGCTAGGTAATCCACGAACGCTTCGAACCCTCCGATGGCTTCCAAATCCGAGCGCCGGAAGGCCAGCGTAGAACCCAATGCAAAATGGAGGCCTCCTTCCAATTGACGTGCCGCCAGTACTCCAGCACAAAAATCGGTGCTGATGCCCAGCATCTCCAGGCGCGAACCCAGAGTCGGACTGGCCACGCCGCGGTAAAGACAGGTCACCATGCCCACACTCTTGTCGGAGAGCGGGGCCACCACCCGCCGCAAATAGTCCGGTTCCACCCGAATATCGCTGTCATTCACCAGGAGATACTCATATTTCGAACGAGGAAGCATCTGCGCCAGATTGCTGACCTTGGTGTTCGGACCCAGGTTCTTTTCACAGACCAGCAAACGAATCGCGCGCTGTGGAAAATCCAACTTCAGGCGCTCGACAATTTTCGCCGCGGGATCAGCGGACTCGCTAACTCCGAAAATAATCTCGTACTCCTCATATTCCTGCATGCAATGGCTGCGCAGGCTCTCATACATTTCAGGATCCGTACCCTTGAGCGGCTTAAGGATCGAAACCGGCAGCTCAGGTTGTGTAGTGCGAACCTGCCCTGAGCGAAGTCGAACGGGCTCCTCGCCCGCATCCTGCCGCTGCCGCAGAAATTTCACCGCACTCCACAGGCAGAGCGCGCTATAAGCCAAGCTCGAAAGCGTTCCGAGCGCGCCGACAATTTCGAGGGCATGGCGAATCATTCGGATGGCACAGTCTACTCGTATCGTAGATTTCGATGGGATCCAAGTTCAGTAGCTTCCACGCGGATAAATACTTTCCGCGCTCCGATGGGGAAATCGCGCCTCCCGTGAGGTCTCGCGGTCTGAGGTCTAAGCTCCGATGCCTGACGTCCGATATAATGGCTCTGTTGGCAGCTGGACCGGACGGTCGCTCGTCGCGAGACGGGAGGAAAGTCCGAACTCCGCAGAGCAGTGTGCCGGATAACGTCCGGGAGGCCGGGTTCAAGCCCGGCCGACGGAAAGTGCCACAGAAAACATACCGCCCCGGCCGCAAGGCCGAGGTAAGGGTGAAAAGGTGCGGTAAGAGCGCACCGCCGCCGCAGTAATGCAGCGGGCAGGGCAAACCCCACACGGAGCAAGACCAAATAGGGAGGGAGCCTCGGGTTCGCTCGGGGCAGGTGCCGGCTCGGCGCGTCACAACCTCCGGGTAGGTCGCTTGAGCTCCGCAGCAATGCGTGGCCCAGAGGAATGACCGTCCTGCGGTAGCAATACCGCAGACAGAATTCGGCTTACAGGTCCGGCTGCCACAAATTCACCTGCAAGATTCCGCTCTCCGCTCAGGATATCGGGAGCGGCTTTTCGCTTGCTCGGCGCCCAACTTACAGATCCGGCTCTTTCTGAATTCAAGTGGCAGCATCCACTTCCGAGAGCCCGGTAAGCCGCTACCAGCGCCAGATGGCAGGGACCGGCCAGTCTCGCCCTGCCTCCAACAATTGCGGAATTTAGAGTTAAAACACCTTGACACTAAGCCAAAAGGAGTAGAGACTATGGGCAGTCCCTCCCTAGTGAGCGCTGTAGTGTCGTAAGTCCGTAGAAGTGACGGCACTTAAATTGCCCTCCCCTCGAGCTTGTAGCTCAATAACTGCGCGATTGGAGCATCCCTTGATGCGCAACGAAAAGTTACAGGCTGGCCTTCTTCTGGTGGACAGCAAACTCAAACTTCTTCATTTCAATTCTGAAGCAGTAAAGATCCTGGCATACCCGACCGGACCGGAGCGCATCAAACGTCTCGACGTCTTTCTCAGCGATCGGGTCAGGTCGGGCTTGGTCGAGGAACGCGCAACGGAATCACCTACATTCACCAAGGAATTCAAGTCGGGGAATCGGCGCTACACCTGCCGTACCTTCACTCTTGAACCGCAAGAAGCGGAAAGCTTCCGGCGGGCGACAGTCTTGCTATTGGAGAGAAATCCGTTTCGAGTGAGTGCATTGTCTCAGGCCGCGCAGATGTTCGGGTTTACCCCGCGTGAGAATCAAACAGTCGAGCTATTGTTGCAGGGGCTCACCAGCAAGGAGATCGCCAGCCGCTTGGAGATCAGTCCAAACACAGTCAAAGCATTTGTGCGCTTGGTCATGGTCAAGATGGGAGTGACCACGCGTTCAGGCATAGTCGGTAAAATCTTCATATCGCCCTCTTAGGTATGGTTTGGATGACATTCCCACCTCGCATCGCCCACAAACTGGGCATGCTGTGTTTGATTAGCGCCATGGCTGCGGGTTCTTGCCAGGCCGAATCCAAGGCAAAATCGGATGTTCCTTCGGCCATCAGTCAACAAGAGCCGGCGGCGGTTTCGCGGGTAAAAGTTGTTCTGGAAAAAGGCTGGCCCGACGTGGAGATCACGTCCACGCGTCCGCTTACGCCTACGATTACGAAGCTCGAAAATCCGCTGCGGTTGCTCATTGACCTGCCTAATGCTCGCATATCGGTGAAACACAAGCGTGTCGACGTCACCAGCGAAGATATCGGCGCGGTTCGCCTAACCCAGTATCCGATGACTCCGCCGGTGGTTCGGGTCGTCATCGAACTGCTGAAGCCGCTTAGCTATACCTGGGACGTCGCGGGCAACCGCCTTATGGTTCGGTTGCATGCAGAAGAAAAAGAAGTAACGGCAACACCACCTTCCGTTCCCGCTCTTGTCCGTTCCCAAGAACCGGTAGCAGTTCCTGTCAGTCCGACCACTTCTGGCACTCTGGTGTATGCGGAAAAACTTGCCTCCGGTGCATCTGTGACGGCGGGCGGTGATACGACCACGCTTCGCTTGGCCCGCGGAGGTGAAATACATATCTGCCCCGGGACTACGGTCTCAGTAACCCGCTCGCAGACCGGGCCGGATTTAATGGTCGGCATGAGTACCGGAGCGGTCGAAACGCATTACACGTTGGAAAACGCGGCAGATGTCATCCAAACACCTGATTTCCGGATCCTTTTGCGCGGACCGGGCGAATTCCATTACGCCATCAGCGCGGACTCACGCGGTAATACTTGTATGCGCGGGCTGGCAGGCAATACTGCGCCCGCAATTATTTCTGAGCTGATGGGAGATGGCACCTATCAATTGGAGCCTAGTGAAGGCCTGGTTTTTCACTCGGGACATATCAATGCCGCGGATACTGCCTTGCACTCGGTGCGGGGAGTGGTAACCGCGCTGCCCGGAGATTGCGGTTGCCCGCCTCCGCCGGTACCGGTGATGCTGGCGTCTGTGTCGGCAACTCCTATCGACAGCGATCAGCTCCGTTCGGTGCATCTCGCGCAGCGGGATGAAGCGTCAAGGCCAATACCGCCGGGAGCAGCGTCGGGCAATACTGATCCGAACAGCGTGTCAACTCTGCAAGTGGCGCCAGGATCGGAAACGGCTCCGCTTCCACCTCCCAGGCCGAATGAAGTTCGTGTGCATCTTGAAGCACCAATCGTCTACCGCGCCGCCCCGACCCCTCCGCCGAAACCACCTGCCATCACCGATGCGCAAAATCTGCCTCTAGCGTCCTCACCGCCTCCGGGCTCGCTGGCGCATGCGGTCGTTCCTCCTGCTCCGCCGGCCGACGCGCAGAACAAGCCGCCTCACCGTGGTTTCTTCGGCAAGGTCAGGGGTCTTGTGTCATCGATATTCCGCTAAGGATTTCTGTCGGACTGGCTCACCGCACTGCCAATGGCATCAGGGCAATACGAAACTGAGAGTGATTTGACTTTCAAATCCTGTGGGTTCGCCATCCCGAAGAAGAGGCTTGAAACGCCACTGGCGAATAGCCGTGGCGGCGGCCACTGCTAATTGATAGTCGCCCGTGACGCGACTGACGCGCTCGACCAGGCCGTCTTTGCCGACAATCACTCTCATCACTAGAGTGCCCTGAATCCGCTGGTTTCTTGCTTCCGACGGATAGTCGGGTTCAACTCGTCGCAGCAAATAAGTATTGGCGACGTCTTCAGAAATCAGTGCCGGACGAGCCGGTGCGACGCTCACGGTCGTGGAGACATCTTGTGCCGTCTGATCGGCGGACAGCGGATCGTGTGCCGCCGCAATCCTCGAAGGCGAAACCTTCGACGACACAACAGATGACGCGGGCTTGGGCATGATTGCTGCCATCGCTTGAGTCTTGGCCGGAGATGGCCCGGCAGCAGCCGCGCCCAGCATCCATCCCATCAAAAGCGGCAATCCAACCAGAGTGACCAGCAGGGTCCAATGAATTGGCGGTTTCGCTGAAATGCGAATCTTTGGCTTTGGACGAGATGCGCCAGCGCCCGGTCGTGGAGCGACTTGCGCTAGGGAGACTGGCTGGGCGGGGACATCTTTGGCGATTGCAGGAGTGGCAACGGTCTTCGCAAGATCGACATTCGCGCAAGCCGCCACGCGGTCGGCGAGCTCTCGCAGCATCGACAGATCGCGATCACGGAAGGCATTGGGACGAGGAGAAAAAATCTCTATGACGCCCCGCACAATGCTCTTGCTCCGCACTGGCACGATCAGAATCGAGCGTAAGCCAAGTCTGCGACAGATCGCTAGGTCAAATCGAGAATCAGCCTCAGCATCATCGCAGCCCTGAGCTTCGCCCGTGCGAAGGCAAGCGTGCAGAATCGCTGAATGCGCATTCAGGTAAGTTGCCACGTCGCCTGCGGTCGCGCCGCTCTTAGCGAGGCAGATCCGCTCACCCGCCCTCGCGACAACGATTGCAGCACCGGTGGCGGTGGTCGCCAGGCGCGCTTGCTGAACGATTTGCTGAAGCGTTGTGCCATCCGGAGTTAGTGAACTGTGTGCGTCGTGCTTGGACAACGCTGCACTATCGGCTTCGCCCCGGATTCTCACGATCAAAGGCGTGAGGGCATTACTTTGTCGCGTAGGATCGGACCGATCGATCCGAGAAATAGCACGATGAGCCATAGATTTTTAGCACCGAGCCGCAAGATCCTGCGGGGACGCAATTCTGGAGGGGAGCTAATTCTACATCAACTGCCCCCGAAATTGGAGACCAGAGATAATTTTTAGGCTAACCCAAGTGATTAGTTCATTCGGGGGCATTGCCCACGAACCCTGGGTCGCGTATAAAGTCCGGCGGTTGTTTCTTGTAGCCGAAATGTTTAGTCTGTTGGGACGAGAGAGCACTGGCGTGGTTGACAAGGAGAAGGAGCAGGAGTGGATTGAGAAATATCGGGAAGCAATGATCCGTGCCATGCCGGGCCAGGGATCTCGGCTCGAGCGCGCATTCAGAGCGGGAGCGAGAATTCTTGCTGCATTGTTTCGCAAGTCCTCAAATAGACGCGCCAATACTGCTCCCCGCAATCTGGCAAAGAAGAGTCTGAGCGAAACGCCGTCTCCAGAACAGGAACAGAAAAAAGCTGGCTGAGCCGGGCACGCTTCGTGCTGGACAATATGGGCGCCACGACCTCAAATCGTCGTGCTCCAAACTCTTCTCATCCGTGTTCAGTCTCCCGAACCGCAGGTACAAATGCCGTGACCACTGCCGAGCTTTTGGATAAATGTACAGTCGTCCTGCAGGGCGGATAGTTCAGCGCTGGTCAAAGGAGTCAGGTGAGATGGTCCTTCCGTGGTGGCGAAGGCGCCAAGCCCCGCTGCCTGAATATGAGTGGACCACGAGGTCAGCATTCCCGCAGGCCTAATCGTACCCGCGTTACACGTGGGATTGCTGGCCTGGTCGGCGGGAACGATCGTGACCAGACCCACGTTGAGGGTAACTTGCGTAAGCGTGTTCGAAGTTAGATCGCTGTTCACAGAAAGTATTCGCTCGCCGTCTGCGGATATCGGACAACCGCAGCACTCGTTCATCTCCTGGATCGAATCAAACACGTAAATCATGGCGCACAGATTTCCGCCGGTGAGCCCAGGATTTATGACGTTGACGGTCGCATCGGGAGCGCCGGCAGTATTCGCGTTGGAAAAGTAGTTGACGGCGGCGGCTGGCATTACCGCCAGCGTTCCCGATCCAGTGATCGATGCAGAAGTAGCTGAAATAACCGCGGTGCCGAAGTTCTGGGCCAAGGCAACGCCCGGACTTGTAATAGCCGCCACCGTTGGACTGGCTGAAGCCCAAGTTGCCGAACTGGTGAGATCCTGAGTCGTCCCATCACTGAACGTCCCGGTAGCGCTTAACTGCTGGGTGGCTCCCAGCCCGATCGACGAATTCGAAGGCGCGACCGTGATTGAAACCAATGCCGGTCCCGATACAGTGAGCGCAGTTGCTCCAGCAACCGAACCCAAAGTAGCTGTGACCGTTGCCGTTCCGATCGCTTGGGCGCTTGCGAGGCCGGCGCCGCTCACAGTCGCAATGCCAGAAGGAGAGAGACTCCAAGCCGCCGTGCTGGTCAGGTCTTGGGCACTGCCATCACTATACTTGCCGATCGCAGCGAGCTGCTGCGAGGTGCCCTTGGAAACGGTGGGATTGAGAGGAGCTATCGCAATTGAAACCAAGACTGCCGGAGAAACGGTCAGCTTGGTAGAACTGCTGAGAGTACCTGACGCCGCGCTTACCATCGTGGTGCCTGACTGCTTGCTGACCGCCATCCCGGGGGAAGTAATGGCCGCAACTGTCGGCTGCGTGCTATTCCACGACACTTTCTGGGTCATGTCCTGCTGGCTGCCATCGCTGAACGAGCCGGTTACGGTGAATTGCTCATTGCTGCCCAACGTGAGCACTGGGTTGGCCGGGGAAATTGAAAGTGATCTTAGGGTTTTAGCCGCAGGCGTGGTGCCCGCCGACGAGGCGCCAGGCAGTCTACTCCCTCCGCAGCCTGATAGACCCATCGCGAAAAAGAAAAGCAGGGATGCGGCGGCTAGGTTTTTCCCAAAACGCACTTTCTGAATGGAACGGAGTGCCATAGTCGAGACCTTCTCTTTTGATTTGCTGCGCGCTCGGGGAGGGTTTGGCTGTGACTCGGGTTACACCATAAGTGCTAGTCCGACCCCGAATCAACTGCCAGTCTGGTTTAAACCCGAGGTAGTAGCAAAAAGGGATTAATACAAATGGCCTATTGGGGGAGAAAGGGGGAGAGCTAGCTCAAAACTGCTCACTGCGGCAGGGAGAATAGGAACTTGAGCCCGGAGAGATAACTCTCGGCTTCCAGGTTCTGTTTTCTCGTCCACCGCACCTGCAAGAGACTAGGAATTGCGACCGGAAAATCCCCAACGCCAATTTCGCACAACAACAGAGAAGACTTGGAAATTGGCTGCTGGCTTAGGAAGCAAATCCCTCCCTTGCTCATATTCTGAACTCTTCCAAGGACGGGGGCGCGAGGGTCCTCTTTTGCCTTTAGCGGCAGGACATCCTGAGCCTTGATATCCAGCACTTGAGGAAAGCGAGGATGGCGCCGACGATCCCGTTCTGAGACACGTTTCACGATGCGGGATGATTACGCGAATGGCGATCAACGTAAACTCCTCAAATGGATTAGTTCCACAAGGCTACGCAATCGTACTGACCGTGACCCCTATACTTGCGGCCCAACTACCTTGCCCACAATTCCAGAGCGGGTGGATACCCCCATCTTCACCATGACCAAGCGCAGAAATGCCTTAACCGTGTTCGGGCTGATGCTCATTCGGGATGCGATTTCCTTACTGGTCAGACCTTGAAGCAGCAGCTCGACGGTTTGGCGCTCTCGTTCCGTGAGATCAAACTGTTGCGAAATCTGCGATAGCTCCGTGCTGCCCGACGAATGTCTTTCCAGAAGCACAGCCACAGCCAGGCCCCCATCATCGTTGTCATGACTGTTAAGCCGGAACGTGCGGCAAATATATCTCCGCTTGCCCGACGTGAACTCTTTCACGAATTCCAGCGACTGTCCCGCTTGCCGATCGACCAGGCTGGACCGGACTTTGTCCGACAGAAATATATTTAACCGCCTAATCTTTTCCGGCGTGTTGGGGAAAGTAAGGATTTGTACAGCCTCGGCATTGCAAGCAATGGGACTCAGCGTTGGACCCACGAGCAAGAAACCTGGTTCTGATGTTCCGATCGGCACAATCACTCCCTGGCCCGTTCGATTCGTCGTAGTTCTTTGTGCACTGCGAGGCCATCCGGCCCCTTCCTGCAAACTCAATTCGCACCGCGCATGCATGGGGGTTGCGATACGGTTAGGCACTATTGCGAGTGCCTTAAGTTGAACTGAATTCTTACGAACAACAGGTCGCTGGCACGCGACACTGCAAGTGGGCTAAGCCCTGTGGGGGAGGAAACGACGCGCCGGGAGTTTGTCATCTTCGCCTTCGTTTGTCAAGCCTGAAGCGCTTTTGCAAGGTGGTTGCCCTGTTCTTAGGGCAATTCGAATGCATAATTAACCCGAATGGGTTACCCATGTGGACTAGTCACTATGACTAGTACAAGGGCGCTATTGCGGCGGCCCAGCTAAGATGATTTACTCTTCGATGTTCTCGGAGAGACCCCGGAGACCGCTGTGTCCGCCCTTCCAGACGTCCACCTAAGGCGCCGCCAACATGAGACTGCCGCCTCGATTGTCGGGTTGCTCGTACTTCGCGTGTCGGTGATCGGCGTTGTTCTGTATCTAGCTATGGGACTGCCGGTTTTGGCTGAAACCGCGAAATCTAAAGAGGTTATCTCCAAGCCCCCTACAAGTGTTGCGAAACTGAAGGAAGACCCAGCGAAACTCGTGCCAGATGCAGCCTCGGCCAAGGATCCCTATGCCGATCCAGCGCTTTGCGCGCAGCCTAATGGCACAGCACAAGCTACTGTCAATGGAAACGAAGCTGGTGAGGGTTCTTCTCGCGTCGTAGGGGCATCCTCCGCTGCCAAATCGGGCGACGCTGATTCGGGCGCTCAATCGAGCTCAGATCAGGCCGGCTCCGAAATGATTACCGACAAGCTGAAACTTTCTCTTGAACCAAAGACCGATTCTGGGTCTGAACCGGCTGCGCAATGTGGGCGCGACGAGAACGCAACCCAGGCGCGGGACAAAGCGGATGCACCACCGAACTGATAAACTCCTTGTGCTGGATGTCAGGTCTTCTATGGTAAGTTTTTGGCCACTTCGATTCTTGATTCTTCTCGCGCTAAGTTTGCTGTTGGTGACCTTAGGTTACGCTCAGGGCCCCGCTGCCGATTGCAACACACAAAATGCGAGTTCGGGTTGTATCGCTGGGCAGCCCAGTTCTGCGTCAACCGGGTCAGTTCAGTCGAAGTCCTCAAGCGCCCCGAAAGTCACCTACCGTGATGGCCAGCTAACAATCAGGGCTCTCAACGTGAGCCTTGGCGACCTGCTGCGCGCAGTCAGCACCCAGACCGGAGCGGTCATAGAGTTTCCGGCCGAGCGCGCCGGGGACGCTTTTTCTGCCCAGGCAGGTCCGGGGCCGGTGCGCGACGTTCTCGCAACTCTTCTAAATGGTTCGCGATTCAATTATGTGATGCTGGGATCCACCGGTAATCCGAACCTGCTGCAGCGCATGATTTTGACCAACTCGGACCAGCCTGCGGGAAGCGCGCCCTCTGCATCGTCCGCCCAACCACCTGTGATTCCGCAGCAGACAGCTAGCGTGGCAGATTCGGACAATTCCGAAGACGCAGTTCCCCCGGTACCGACGGCAGCGCCGGTGGCTATGCAAATTTCCAACCCTGAGCACCTGGAGGCGCCGAAAGAGCCTTTGTCCCCGGAGGTCCTGAAGCAAATGGTGCACGATCGCATGGCGGCGCGACAGCAGCAGGCGCCGCAGCAACCTGAGCCTTCGCAATAGATTCTCAAGCCAAGCCGGAAGCGCATAGGGAAATTGTCGTTCAGAGACTGGTCACCAGCCTTAGTTAATATTGCTTAGTCGGCGAGGTTAAACTAGCGGACTAATGCAATCGGGTGATTGCAGAACTAGCCCATTAGACGTAACTTGCGGGGTTTAGTGAGTCCGACTAGGCCACGTGGGTAGTTGTAAAGATCGGACTACGAGTTAGAGTTCCGCCAGCGCGTCCTTAGCTGATTCTCCCCCCAGCTGGCAGCGCCCAACTAGGAGGATCTTCAATGAAG
>JABCYV010000078.1 GCA_013290025.1 Acidobacteriota bacterium | reverse complement strand
AACGGTGGCCCGAAAGGTGCTTCGACGATAGAAAAGAGGCAAATCTCCAGCCAAGCGTTAGATCCACGAGGCATGTATCTGGCGCGGCTGCGCGAGATCGTTGAGCTCGACATCATCAAAAAAGCAGGACTACGTGTGGTGTTTGATCCACTCTGGGGAGCGGCGCGCGGATATCCCGATGCGCTGTTGCGCGATGCCGGCGTGAACGTGGCGACTGTCCACGACTATCGTGACGTGCTCTTCGGCGGACATGCTCCTGAACCAGACGATCACCTGCTCGAAGACCTCCGCAGGAAGATGCGCGAAACCAATGCGCACATCGGCATCGCTACCGACGGTGACGCCGATCGCTTCGGCATCCTCGATCAAGACGGAACTTTCTTCCAGCCCAACTACATCATCGCCCTTCTCTTCGACTATCTGGTGGAGAGCCGCGGCTGGAGAAATGGTGTAGGAAAATCCGTAGCCACCACCAACATGATCAACGCCCTGGCCCGGCACTACGGGGTCGAGCTGCACGAAACTCCCGTGGGCTTCAAGTACATTGGCGAACTGATCAAGCAAGACAAGATCGCCATCGGCGGCGAAGAGAGTGCTGGCCTCTCGATTCGCCATCATGTCCCGGAAAAAGACGGTGTTCTCGCTGGCTTGTTGTGTTGCGAAATGGTAGCCCGTCGCGGCCAGACCCTGGGTCAACAGCTCAAGAGGCTATTTGCCGAAGTTGGTTCCTTCTACCCCATCCGTGAGAACTTCCGCTTGACGCCCGAGGTCAAAGAGAAGTTCACTGAGAAGCTGAAGACTGATCCGAAGGATTTCTTCGGCCTCAAGGTGAGCGAAATAGTCCGCACCGACGGATTGAAGCTGGTACTCGCGGATGGTTCCTGGGTCTGTTATCGCCTGTCAGGCACGGAACCTGTGGTTCGCGTTTATTCTGAGGCTGGGAGCATGGACAAATTGCAGAAGCTAAGCGCGGCCGCTAAAAAATGGATCTTCGAATAGCCCCACTCCCCAAAATTCGCGCATTGTCCCAGCCCGAGCAGGGACTCCGGGCGCTGGTCGAGCGCGCTCCGCAAGCCGAAGCTTTTGCCGAGCGGGTCATGGAGCGCTTTCGTCCCGCCTTGGCTTGGCTGTATCGGGCGCGTCGCCGACTGTCCACCGCGGCGGTCGCCGTACTAACAGTCTGGCTGTTCTTCCATGTTATGTTGGGCGCGAATGGCATGGTGGTCTACCGGCAGAAGCGTGCCGAATACCAGAATCTGCAAAGGGAACTGGAAGAACTACAGAAAGAGAACGACTATTACACCCAGCAGGTCAAGGCTCTTAAGACCGATCCTAAAACCATCGAGAAGGAAGCTCGCGAACAGTTGCATTACACCCGCCCCGGGGAAGTCGTCTACGTCGCGCCCCCTCCTGCCCCAATCCCATCTCCCGATACCAAAGCCGCCAAAAAATAGCGCTGGACCTCAGTCTGCCTCATGCGCGAGTGTGGTATATTTGCGGCAATTCCAGGTGCCAGGGCCGAGCAGTGAGCCAGCGTTGTTGAGTTACACTGTGTCGCCGCCTCCAGGAGATTTGATTTCTTGAAAGCGCTTGCAGCGGAAGCGCCTCGCCTTGGAGTTTGGTTCTCGGCAAAATCCGCGGCTTCGGCCGCCTAAAAACTCAAGGAGTCGCTATGAAGAAAGTACTGCTGGTTTGTTTGCTTCTCTCCGTACTGTTCTTACTCGTAGCCGTGGTATCAGCCGACGACATGGGCAAAGCCCAAACCGTGAAGGGTTGGGTCGCCGACGCCAAGTGCGGCGTGAAGGGCGCCAATGACAAACCCGGGACGGTAGCCTGCACCAAGAAATGCCTAGACGCGGGCGAGAAAATGGTCGTGGTGACTGACGGGGACCAGAAACTTCTCACCGTGGATAACCCGGACGCCTTAAAGGACCACATCGCACACCACGTCGCTGTGACCGGACACGTTAAGGCTGATTCCATCCACGTGGACAGCGTAAAGATGTTGTGAAGACGACGCAAGACGGCTTCAGAGGCGGCCGCTCAGGCCGCCTTTTTCATTGCTTGAATCCGCTTAGCGCAGCACGCCTTCCAACGGAGAACTCGCAGTCGCGTAAAGCTTTCTCTGCATGCGCCCTGAAAGATACGCTTGCCTTCCCGCCATCACCGCATGCTTCATGGCTTCCGCCATCAGCACCGGGTCTTGAGCGTTAGCGATCCCGCTATTCATCAACACAGCGTCCGCGCCTAGTTCCATTGCTATGGTTGCATCTGACGCGGTGCCGACGCCGGCATCCAGGATCAGCGGCACCCTGGTAATCACCTCGCGCAGAATGCGGATGTTTGCGGCGTTCTGAATCCCGAGTCCGCTGCCGATCGGCGCTCCCAATGGCATGACTGCGCTGGCGCCCGCCTCCAGCAAACGCTTGGCAAATACAACATCATCAGAGGTATAAGGAAGAACCGTAAAACCTTCCTTCACCAACACCCGCGTCGCCTCCAGTGTGGCTTGGACATCGGGATAGAGCGTAGCCTGATCGCCGATGACTTCCAGCTTCACCCAATCCGACAGCCCGACCTCTCGTCCTAAGCGCGCGGCGCGGATGGCTTCGTCCGCGGTGTAGCAACCGGCCGTGTTCGGCAGCAGGAAATATTTTTTCGGATCAATGTAGTCGAGCAACGATTCCTTGCCGCGATCCAGATTCACCCGTCGTACGGCGACCGTGACCATCTCCGCCCCGCTCGCTTCCAGCGCGCGCGCCGTCTCCTGAAACGACTTGTACTTTCCTGTCCCGACGATGAGCCGGGAACGGAACTCGCGGCCAGCAATGATTAATGGATCATTCATGGTTCTATTGTAATGAAAATCACATCTCGATGGAGCCGGGTGCCCCACCCCTTTTCGCGTACTTTGCGAAAGGGTGGGTGACGGGGCTGCGCTGGTGCCGCGGAGCCTGCGCTGAGCGAAGTCGAGGCGTGCCGCCCAGATGGCAAGAGTTCTCCACGCGCCGTCAGGCGCAACGCCGACCGCATTGGAAGAGAGCCTAGCTCCCTGCAGTTCTGAACATCAAATCCCACAATGGCAGAAAGATGTTAAACCGTGCATCTGGGCGCGTGTGGTGTGCGAGGTGATATGCTCTCGTTCCTTGAAAACCTGGCGGCAGCCATTCGCCCAGATGGATGCGCCAATGGAATTCCTCGGTCGTAAGAAAGTAAGCCGAGAACGCGATCAGCATTCCCGGCGCGATCCGTAGTCCGAGAAGTGTGTCCAAAATCAGGACGGGCAGGCCATTAATAGCAAACATCGCCACGACCCAGATTGGCGATCCGCCCAAATTCACATGCTCCGCTTCAGTCGCCGTCCCCACGGTTGCGTGATGTTCCAGGTGACGCCGCGCGAAGAATGTACCCGGCAGGTGCAGAAGGAATCGGTGATACGAGTATTCAAACAAGCTCGCCCATAAGAGTCCCACGACAAAACCAGCGACCCACCTGCCAAGCCCGGCTGGAAAAAAGATGCCAAGCACGGCCGCGGGCAAGCCGCCGCATAAGACCGCGGTCAGCGCGTTCACCCGTTTAATCGCTCGCCCGTGAGCGATCGCCTCCACCGTGATTTCTGTAGGGGTAAGCACCGCTGCCTATCTTGCCTCTTAAATTAGATGCCGGCAACGTTACTGTCGGGCACGACACCCGAAGGTCATCTGTATGCGAGTGCCCTATCCTTGCGTTTTTTGCATGGGCGAGGATCCTCCGCTTTGAACCGGCCGGGCTCACTCCCCCACTTGGTTATCATCACGAGCGGAGCGAGGGATCTGCAGCTAGGGAAGAAAAATCCGCGAGGGTGCCCGTCCAAGCTCCGCTTGGGCGGGGATTTCCAGTGGATGCCCACTCTTGCGTTCTTTGCAAGCGCGGGATCCGAGCACGCAGGGGTTTGAAAGGGTTCACCTGTTTATCCTAGCGAGTTCACACAGCGCTGGCACGGATGATGCGGGTCGCAGCTGCGGAGCGATACTGCTGAAAAACCAAGGGAATCAAAGCGGCAAACGCCAAAATCGGAATAAGAGGGTTGGTGTCCAACGGTAGGTTCCACCAAATTGACGGCATCCTATTTCCTGACAAGAAAAGCCAGACGAGCAGCAACGGGGCGGAGACCCAGGGCCACACGATCGCCATCCATGCAGCGTAAAAGAACGCGCGAGCGAGGCGACCCAATTGCCAAAATTTCATTCGTTCCTTGGCCAACAGAAGGTATGCAGGAAGCAAAAGCACCTCATTGTGCGGCGCCAGGCTAGGAACAGCTGCACTACTGAATCCAAGGACAAGGACGACCGTCAGTGTGAATTCGGCCGAGTCCGCAGGCTCACGCCTCCATTTCCAAACGGTCACAATGACCACTGTAGCAAGCAGAAGCGTAAACAGATTTGCAACGGTCCGTCCGAGAAGCTCTTGAACTCCTGAAGTCGCTTGCGTGTACCGAAGGTAAGGTCCCAGGCCCGCCACAAATTCGCGGTGCCAGCCCGGAAGCAACATTTCCGATCCGCCGAGTAGAGCTGTCATACTACACGCAAAACTCTTCACCACGCGCTTTCTCAGTTGCCACTCTGAGAATGCCCACACAAATATAGAGCAGATGAGCGGCAATGAGAGTTGCGGCTTGATGGTCGCCAGAGCGAAAAGCGCCCCGGCCAATGTAAGCCTGTCCCGTGCTAGGTTCCGAAAGGCCCATGCCAACAGAAACGCAACCAAAAGACTAAGTTGCTGGAGTTCAATGCCTTCGGCGTATGGAATAGTGGCAAGGGCGAACAATACGACTGCGTATTTCCACTCTGTGCGGAGCTTCAGCGCAAGAGCACTCGTCCACAGCAGCACCGTCCAGATCGCCAGGAAAAGAAGCAAAAGAGTGAACAGCCATTGGACAACAGAAAATTTAACTAAAACGGTAGGCGCCAGCAGGAACACGACGAAAAGGGGATATGCGAAGCGCTGCTCATCGATGGGATCAGTTGCTCGGCCCTTGTCGATGGGACGCCCATAATACCCTCTCTGAATTTCTCCCGTGATCTCGGCGCTATAGGGATCTTTATGGAAAAGCAGCAGTTGCTGTGTACCAAGCCATCTTGGGTATAAATCAGATAGGTTCCGATCAGAAAAACCTCTCGCCGTGAGGGTATTCTCGGTTATTTGTCGATCATGCCAGCAGAATATCCATGTAAGGAGCGCCAACCCGAGAGCGAAAGCCAGAGGTCGAAAGCGTTCGAGAGCAGTATAAAATCTCCGATCATTCACCTGTGTGGCCCTCAACCTCTCCGGCACTTTGTCCAAAAGAGGATGGCTCGTCTTTCGATAGAATCTCGGCGAATTGTTTCCCGTTCTACAAGCCTACGTGGCTCGACAGTCTTCATCACCATTATCTCGCCACTCGACCGGCTCCCCAGACCTCTCACATTAGACCCTGCTCCCGATAGAAGACCATCACAACTGAGGGTGGCCCACCCTTTGCGCGCACTCTGCGAAAGGGTGGGTGACAAGGAAGAAAAAATACCCACCTGAATCGACCCTGGAATCCACCCTTAACAAACGAAGGGTGCTCTAGCCGGACCTGCCTACCGCATGCGAATAATGCGAGGCTTCCAAATGGGACGACGTATGATCCATTGCATCGCGCGCTCCTCTACCGGCTCTTCATCCTCTTCGTCCGCAGCCTCCGCCGGCATCACGCCCGCCGCTTCGCCGCCACGAAAAAAATCCCATGCCTCGCGATACTCTTCGAAACGCGCTTTTTCGCATCCTCCATCCGGATAAAGCCGCAGACTCCTGCCCTGGGCCAGCGCCTGTACCGGCACCACGTACCACACGTCAAGAGGAACTATATGCGCCGCGAGAACATCGATGTCCTCGGCCGTGTAAACCACTTTATTCTTTCCGTACACAAAGTGGATCGGCTGGATATGGTATCCCCCTGCCCGGATCGCGGCCGTGCACTTGATCTGCACCCGCCACAACCGCCCGCCCGAATCTACGACGAAGTCATAGCGTTCGCTATCTCCCCACGGCTTGGTCACCTTGAAACCCAGGCTCACCGCTTTGTGCAGAAACGCCGCTTCCGAAAGCTCTCCCGTTCGCTTGGTGTTGCGCGGTTCCTTCAGCCCGTCCGTGTCTTTAATAATTAGTGGCGCAATTGGATCGCCGGATTGATTTGACATGATTCCTCATCTATTACTAACAATGATTTACTGACAATAGTGATAACAAACGAGTTATTAACGTACCCGAACGTCGTCACATGGCCCCTATCTCGCTTATCTTCCAATCCAAAAGTGAGGTCAAGGAAATAATTGAGAGTATGCCTGCGGGAATTATCCATCACCGCGAGAGATGGGCGACCCCACCGGTTTTAGCAGCCCGAGTTTCATCCGCACCGGCGTCATCCCGACGCCCCGCGCTTTCACCAGCGGGGCGAGGGATCTGGCGTGGAGACCGGAAAGGGTACTCGAGGACCATGAATGTTGGGCTGCCCCATTTCTCGCCTCTTTTGCGAGAAGTGAGCACGGAACCTTCCGATTCGAGTTATCTGCGAAAGGGCGTATGATTCGCGGTCATCTGCTCCCGAGGGTGCCCCGTCCAAGCTTTGCTTGGGCGGGGATTTTCTGCGGTTGCCCCATCCTTGCGTTCTTTGCAGGGCGGGAGCCTCAACTTCGACCTGACCGGCTCGCACTGTCCCATCTACTTGTCATCCCGAGCAGAGCGAGGGATCTGTAGTTTGCGTGTGGCGCGGGCACCCTCGCCCGTGCGAACGGAATGGGAAGGGCACGGCTTTTAGAGCCTGCCCTGAGCGCAGTCGAAAGGGGACCTAGTGTTTATTTTTCAGGGCGAGCAAACAAAATACCCCACCGTCGAACCAGCTCCGGAGGAGCGGAATAATGCAGCCCCGGACGTAAGTCCGGGGGAAAGGTCGAACATGATCACCCG
Source organism: Acidobacteriota bacterium (assembly GCA_013290025.1). Lineage (GTDB taxonomy): Bacteria > Acidobacteriota > Terriglobia > Terriglobales > Acidobacteriaceae > JABCYV01. The sequence continues at coordinate 13,336 of JABCYV010000078.1, read as the reverse complement.
CGCCGCAAGGCGCAACGTTGGGTGCCCCATTTCTCGCCGTTTTTGCGAGAAGTGGGTATTGAGGCTTCCGATCCGATTCCAGTCATCTGTGAAAGGGTGATAAAGAAAGAAAAACCCCACGCTGAGACGACCGTGAAATCCACCCGGCCGCGGATGACTTGCCCTCCGCGCCGTCATCCCGAGGCCCCGCGCTTTCACCAGCGGGGCGAGGGATCTGGCGTGCAGACCGGCAACCCACGACGACAGTGAGCATTGGGTGCCCCATTTCTCGCGTCTTTTGCGAGAAGTGGGAACGGACGCTTCCCGACCCCGTTCACATGTGGCGCGGGCGCCCCCGCCCGCGAGAGCCCTTCGGCCGGGTGCCCCACCCTTTTCGCGTCCTCGGCGAAAGGGTGGGTGATAGGAAAAATCCCACGCTTGCGACGACTGTGGAATCCCAGGTCTCGAAAACCGCGAGACCTGGGCCACCCGGCGAATACCAAGAATGTATTTTGCATCAGGAGCACGTTCAAATTGGGCTGTTGCTGCGATGCAGACGCGATGGGCCAAAGGGCCAATAGAAGAACCCATGAAGTATGTTTCACTTTGTAGCCCTCCTACACTGTTTACTGCGCCGATGCCTTCAGACTGCGATAACGTTTAAGCGTCATTTGCTGGAGCTTCTGGTCGGTTGCCAACTTCTTGAGATAATTCTCCATGCCGCTGGAAATCGCGGCCCGGAAATCAAGCAGACCGAAACACATAACGCCGTTGTTCGTCGAAACCGGATCGTTGCCCGGCAAAATGGCAGCTCCAAAAAGATTCCAACTGTGGACACATTGCATGGCGATATAGGCGCAGCAGCGCGTCGGAGTGTGGTTGGTAGTTGGTCGGAAAGTGCGCCTGAACGAAATCGGGAATCTGCTTGCCACTTTTCGCTCCATACCCATAGGAAGAAATGGCATCCAGCGCGCAAAGCAACGCGATAGCAACCACATGACCGCGATGCTCGAGGTTCTTGCCCGCATCTGCGATCACGTTGTCGATCTCGTTCAGCATGGATTCCTCAAAAATCTTTTGCACAGTGGCGATCAATCCAGCATTCCAGGTTTGAGGAGCTGGAGGCCACGTACTCGGCTGCCACGCGAGGAATCCGGACGAGCCGGGAATGATGGCACCCGTCACCGAGGGAACCGAAACAGACGCTGTGTACTCGACCATTTTTGATCCTCAAACCACGCGCAGCCCTATTGGCGGTGGCACACAACTTTTGCGGCAAACATTGCTCCTGACATCAAACCCACTGCACTGAGAGGCCCTTGGCTTCGCCAAGGCTGGGACACAAGCCACTGCTCTACTCCGCCTTTTCCACCGGCCCCGCCTCTTCCGCCAACGCATACATCTCTTCAATCTCCCGCCGATAACGCTCTTCCACTACTCGTCGCCGCAATTTCATGCTGGCGGTCAGCAATCCGTTCTCAGCGGAAAACTCGTCTGGCACCAGCATGACTCGCTTCAGCTTCTCGAAGCGGGCAAGATTCTGATTCAGCTCTTCGACAATACTTTCGTACAAAGCTCGCACCTTGGGATGCGCGATCAGTTCCTGACGCGAAGCGAAGGCCAGCTCGTTGGCGCGGGCCCAATCCTCCAAGACCAGAAAGTTAGGGGCAATCAGCACGGCAGGGAACTTGCGCTTGTCGCCCAGAACCACGGCTTCCGCGATCAGAGCATTGTGTTTGAGAGAATTCTCGATCGGCTGAGGCGCAATGAACTTCCCTCCCGAAGTCTTGATCAGATCTTTCTTGCGGTCCGTAATGGAGAGAAATCCGTCCGCGTCGAGGCTGCCGATGTCGCCCGTCTTGAACCAGCCATCCACAAATGCGTCGCGCGTTTCCTCCGGCTTGTTCCAGTAACCCTTGAACACAGAAGGACCGCGCACCAGCAGCTCTCCGTCCTCGGCGATACGCACTTCAAGATTTGCCAGCGGTTTTCCCACCGTGCCGATCTTATGCGAGCCCGGCGAATTCACCGCGATCACCGGAGAAGTCTCTGTCAGCCCATACCCTTCGTGAATGCGGATGCCGATGTCCGCATACCACTCCGCCAGCTCGCGCCCCAGCGGCGCACCGCCGGAAATAAAGATTTGGCCGCGGCCGCCCATGCCGGCTTGCACTTTCGAATACACCAGCCGGTCGGCGAGTTGCCACGCTGCCGACTCGGGCTTTTGGCCAGCCAGCACTTCTGCTCTGTGTGCGCGTCCCACGGAGAGAGCCCATTGGTAAATCCAACTGGCAGGAAAGTTCTTGGCGTTCTGGTCCACCTGCGCATGAATTTTTTCGTACACGCGCGGGACGCCGACGAAGATCGTGGGCTGTACCTCCAGCAGCGCCTGCTGAAAATGGCTCAGGAGCGCAACATAGGCCAGCGTGACCCCGTGGTAAAGCATCGCGTAATCGACGTGGCGTGCCGTAACATGCGACAGCGGAAGAAACGAAAGGCTGACGTCGCCCTCGCGAACCGGGAACCCCGAAAGCGAGAAGACCAGGTTTGACGCTATGTTTCCGTGCGTGAGCATCACGCCCTTCGGAGTGCCAGTCGTCCCCGACGTATAAATAATGGTTGCCAGGTCACTCGGGCCGACGTTGCGGGCGCTGGCATCGAGCTCCGGATTGCGTGCTTGTGGACCTTCCTGCATCAGTTGCTGCATCGGCGTCGCGTCTGCCGCCGCCTTGACCGCATCCATGACCACGATTTTTTCTGCCGGTGTCTCCGCCAGGATGGAAGAAACTTTCTGCAGCTGTTTTTCCGTGGAAACAAAAACCACGCGCGCTCCGGAGTCGCGCAGCATATAAGCCGTTTGCTCGGCGGTAAGCGTGGAATAGATTGGGACAGTTACCGCTCCCAGTAGCAGGGAAGCGAAGTCCGCGATCGCCCACTCCGGGCGGTTTTCGCAGAGGATAGCCACCCGATCGCCGCGCGAGATGCCCCAGCGCCGCAGTTGGCCAGCCACCCCGGCAACGCCTCGGTATAGCTCCTGGGCAGAGATAGCCGTCCACTGATTAGCTTGCCGGTGCAGCATCACCCGCGGATGGTTGCGCTCCGCGACAGTAAAGAAGATATCGTTGAGAGTTTCGAGACTCATGCGAAGCGAAACTCTCCCGAGGCAAGGGGAAAAAAAAGATTGGGGAAAAGATTCATCAGCTCACAAAACAACTGTCTACAATCTCTGTCAAGAATGTACTTGTTTGTCGAGAGATTAAGCAATGTTTGCTTTTGACGTCATCCCGATGGTTTTGATTGTCATCCCGAGCAAGCGTTCGTTGCGCAGCTCTGTCATGCTGAGCGAAGCGAAGCATCCCTATCATCTAAACCATTCGTGGAAATAACAGCTCCGAACCAGCGACATAGTGCAGCCCCGGACGCAAGTCCGTGGGTCTAGAAGGGAACACTCCTCACGCGCCCAAAGGGCGCCGCTACCATCCTTTGACTATTTACGAGACCCGTTCTACGCTCTAAACAATATCTCCTGAGGAGACGTTCAATGCCCAATACCGCATTAACCGTGCTGACGGCCTGCCTTCTGACCGCGGCTGTCATGACTCCGATGCTGGCACAAGAAAGTAAACCGCCTCTCTCCTTGAAAGTCGGCGACGTCGCGCCCGATTTCAAACTGCAATACTTCGATGGCCACGACTTAAAAGACGTCACCCTGAGCCAGTATCACGGCAAGAAAAATGTCGCCCTGGCCTTTTATGTGTTTGCCTTCACCGGCGGTTGAACCGAGCAAATGAAAAACTTCCAGCAGAATCTGCAGAAGCTGGAAGCAGCCGACACCCAGGTCCTGGGTGTGAGCATGGATAGCCCCTTCGCCAATAAAGCCTTCGCCGACCAGATTGGAGTCACCTTCCCGTTGCTCAGTGATTGGGGCGGCGGAGTTACCCATCAATACGGCGTGTACGTGGACAAATACAAAGCCGCTCGCCGGGTAAATTTCCTGATCGGAAAAGACGGCACCATACTGGAAGAAGAAGTCGACAAAGCCGCGATCGATCCCAAACAGATCGTCGCCGCCTGCGAACGCCACAAATTGAACCACTGAAGTTTGACGCTACCGGATGACGTTGCTATGATGAATCCGCGGGGTGGAGCAGTCTGGTAGCTCGTTGGGCTCATAACCCAAAGGTCGGTGGTTCAAATCCACCCCCCGCAACCAACGCCATCATAGGGTTACAAGCAAAGCTACTTTTTCCCGCAGGGGCAAAAAGGGGCACTCAGGGCTGCTTCGGCGGCCTTTTTCATTTTGCCTCTCGGAGCGCCGGTCGAAGGGCCATCTGCACTACCTTGCTGTTGGCGGCGCGCTTCGATTCCATCATGGCGTCGCCATAAACGTTCATGGTGGTTGCAATCTGGGCGTGCCGCATCAGCTTTTGCTGCACTCCCATCGAAGTGCCAACCGAATCGAGCCATGAACGATACGTGTGGCGGAAGGTGTGCCACCCGATGTCGCCCAGGCCGAGCTTTCGTCCAGCCGGACGAATATAGTCCTGCTGGATTGGACTGGCGTGGTAACAGCGGCCGGTGATCGAGCTGGGGAACATCCAGCCTTCCTCCGATTTCGGACAGCGCTCTTTCCAGTTCAGCAGGACAGTAGCCAGATCGGGATCGAGCGGAAGATCGTCTTCCGAATACTCGGTCTTAACCGCGTCTACGACTCCATCGACCACGCCGCGGGTGACCCGCATCGTGAGTTCGCCGAAGTTGATATCCCGCCATTGCAAGGCCAGAATTTCGCTGACCCTAAGGCCTAGGCATTGCGCCACAACCACCATCGTTTGGGTAGGGTTCTGGCAATAATCCGAGTACAGCGAAATACTGCTCCACGGTAAGGATGATCGGCTTCTTGCGGCGCCGGCTTGCCCCTTGAATTTCAACCAGCGCCATGGGATTCCGACCAACCGGAATCAGCTCCCAGAACATCGCTTTCTCGAACAGACGATGCATCAGAGCCTTTATCTTGCCCCTGCTCTTCGGTGACAGGTGCAACTCGTCCAGCCAATCCTGCACAAACATCGGTCGCACCTCTGCCAGCGGCGTGTATTGCCACCGGGGGAGGATGTGTTTGTTCAGATTGGTCATATACGCCTTTCGGGTCGAGTACCGCTGGGGAATTCCGTGTTCCTTGTATCGGTTGCAGAGAGAACCGAAGCGAACCTGCTCGTTGAAGCCAGCCTCCAAACTGATGTATAGAGGATTGAGCTCGGCCTCCCTCCAAGCAGCTTCTACGGTCTTGAGCTGTTCCACCGTGCCGAGCAGCACAGTTAGCTTCTTGGACGGCCCCTCAGGTTGTTTTTGCCGGTAGCGCCACACGAAAACTGAGGGTCCTCTGCTCCTTTCCTGTTTTTCAATCCAACCGAAATGATCTGTGTTTTGCCGCAAATGAGATCCTCCTCTATTCGCGGCGCAAAGAGTGAATTGAGGGTACCGTAGACCGCGCCCAGGCGTCCAGTTCCGAGGGTCGGAACCGCCAACGGTTCCCGATTCTGAAGCCGGGCAGCTGTCCCTCCCGCGCGAGGCGCTTTACGGTAGACGAATGAATGGATAGAAAACGAGCAGCCTCATTACAGTCCCAGACCGGCTCCGGTTGATATCGCTCGACCGTAGGTGAACACGTGCCCACCGTCCGTTGCTTCGAGTAAGCACCCAAACGATTCATAAGCACCTCGACGGCATATCCAATTGTTTGTGGATCCCCTCACGAAAAAGCTTATGCAGATCGGGAGGGACGCAATTGGGATCAGGCGACAGGGAATCGCTGATTTGAGCCAATAACCGCGCTGTGTTGCGGCCGGTCTTCTGGTCTAGGAGCCGTCTAGCTTCATGGTGTCCAAGCTGTTCCACCAGCCTCAGTACGCCGTGCCCCTTTTATGAACTCATCGCCGGTAAGTTGGTTTACAGATTCTTCAGAAATGGTGCTCGGCAGAAACTGCAACGATTCGAAAGGATTGAATCGAAGAGCATTCTCTTGTAACCGCCGAAGAGTGGCAATCTGTTTCGGAACTCGCCCGGCTCCATATTGGCGCTCCACACGCGTGAGAACTTCGTCTTCCGAGTGACCGTATCGTTCCTCAAAGGTTAAAAGCCGTTCTTCTGCGTTTCGCCTGCGATTCAGGCGCCGGTATTCGATCCGCTGTTCTTCGGTCTTGTCATAAATGCGAAACATGTTGGGTCTCTTGCCGAAATTCAAGGTCTGAACTTGTGCGTGCTCTGACACGAATAGGCCATATTCTGAGCTATATCGCTTGTGGCTTACTCTCGCACGTCGGCGAAACCATTCAACCGGATAGTCCCGAACGTCTACTGCAAGATCAATGCGCATAATTTCAGCTGACCTCGGATCCACATCGAACACATTGTTTATTTCAGAGGCGATTTCGTGCACCGTCATCATGCCTGTGCCTACGATTTCTAATTTATGCTTCCCGCTCCATCTGCAGTCAAAGTGAAGAATTGAACTCCGGCCAAGGTGCCTCAAGTCTTCAACGCGACCGTAATACTTGGTGCGACGAATGAAGTCGCCGCTTGAATGCCGCAACTCTCGGTCAAAGTCTCTTGAGAACATTGTCCCCTTAGGTATTCGGATATCAAGCTTGTCCACTGGGCCTGCCATCACGGTTTCTAATAGCCAGCAGTTTGCGTCAATTTGCAGTACTCTTCAGTTTCCCCGGGTTGCGTGCAAGACCTTTAGCCAGGGCCAAGCCCGGGGATTCCCAATCCTTATCAGACATCGGTGGTCTTGGCGCTCCTCAATGGACCACCTCGGTACCCGGTGCCTCCTTCGGTGATGCCCCGCGTTTCACCTCGGCATCAAGCTGCTGGATTAATGGGCTAAGCCGCTGGAGAAGAACATGCGCTTGGGCGCTCTGGTCCCAGTTCTTCCCCAGAACACGCACTGAGCGCACGCCGCTCAGGTCAAGTGTGATTTCGACGGAAAATGAGCTGACCAAGACTATTCGGTCTCCTATTCCCTTAAATAGGGAACGAAAGGCGAGAAATATTCCAAGGGTAGAAGTATTTTTTTGAAACTGGGTCGATGTCGCTGAACTTAAGAGGCTTGGTTTAGCTTTCGATTTGGGTTGGATTTTGAGCCGCTCTTTTCAAGGCACCAAGAATGATGGTGAGCCTTTTGCTCACCTGACCCTGTGAGATTCCGAGAAGAGCTCCAGCTTCTTCCTGGGTATGACCCTCGCAAAAGCAGAGCTTAATGAGTTCCTTATCCTTTGCTTTGAGCTCTGTCATGGACAACAATTCCTCGACAAGCACCCTATTCTCCTCATCCTCTGGACGAGACTTGTCCCGGATCATCTCTACAAGCACCGTCTGTCCTTCCGCTTGGCAGTGCGTCGAATCGGCCTGGACAAGAAGTTGAGCACGCCTCACTTCTGTTTCGATACGATTGCGAACGTGATCACGCGCTTGCTGCGGGATGCCATTTAAAGTGCCATCCATAAACGCCTGGAGAGTCTTCGGGTCGGCTGCCGCGGGAGTGATTTTTGCGAACTCGTTGACCCGCTCCCAGAGTTTTGAGATCGCTTCGGCCGGCGCCTCCTCCGACTCCCAGGGGGACTCGTGGGGAAAAAACAATCGCCGCGCCACTTCTCTCCCGAGTGTCGTGACCATTTCGCCGCGCTTTCTATCCTCCACTAGGATTTGACGCACGGCACGACCGTTTTCATCCTCGTTCTTCTGGCGTCTCAACAAGTATTCTCTCGAAAGAGCATGGTGGAATGCCATACCGCAAAACGTTAGAACTTTTTCACGATCCCAGCCTCGTAATTTCTCTAACCTGCCGATACAGGGCTCGACAAAATGTTCTCGCAACATTTTACGGACCTTACTCTCTCCATCGTCCCGAGGAAGGGCTACATAGTAAGCGAGTTCTTCGCTGGATAACTTCTCGCACATTTTCTGGATCCCGAGTTGCTCCGCGGCTTCGCGTAGAAGCGGCTCGCGAGACTGAAAATATTTGATACGGCGTGCGAGCTGCGCGAAAGCCTTTCTGGCATGGGGGTCCCGACTGCGTTCGGCTACTTGCTCAAAAAGTTGCAAATCCTGTTCCAAGGGGTTGATTTCGTCAGGAACCTTGCACTTCACTTTACTGTCCTTCTCTTCCTGCAACGCTGGTCTCCTATGGAAAAACTCGCCTACAGTTGATCCCGACTTCAGGAATGAATTATTCCATGTTTGTCAATGCAAATTTGAGAATCCTTGCCCTGCATCACTTAAGCCATGTGCGATAGAAGATCAGCAGGAACGCGCAACTCTGACCCGAAGATTGGAGCGGATTTCGACAACGTTCCGGAGGAAGGCTACGTCACGTTCGTATTCCAAGCTAGCACGTCAAGATGTTCATCGAAACCGGTTCTCGAGAAGTTTCGCAACCGGTACACCGCCCTTGTGAATTAGTGAACCAACAAAAGTAGCGGCGCGGAATATTTTTGCTCTTTGGTCCCCTATTTAGGGAATAGGAGGCCAAAACATCGGGCGGCACAGGAGATTCGGGCCCGCTCACACTGGAAGAGATCGCGATTGCCAAAAAAACAATTGGCTTCGGTGCTTCAACCCGAAGCTCCTGCGATGCGCGGTCCAGTTACGTCGGAATCGCAGGTGATTGAAGGCGTTTAACTTATGACAAGAGTTTTCCACAGCCGTGTCCGCTGAGCGGACACACGCAGAGAGGGCATTTATGACAAAGACAAGAAAGACGTTAAAACCCGGCGGGCCGACGCAGGAAGAGCTGGCGAAGCAAGCCAGGCAACTTGATCGGAAAATCCGGGCGGCAGTGGAAGTGGCGCAAGGCTCGATGACTGACCTGGGCAGGTTGTTGGCGCAAATGAGGGAGCTTGCCCTGTGGCGGTACCTACCCGGCCATTATCGCGGCTGGGAACACTACGCGCAGGCCGTGATTGGGTCGAGGGCGCATAGCAGTCTGTATGAAATTGTGGGCGCGTATTCGCTTACTGAAGGAGAGCATGCGATCGCATCAGCGGTCGTCAACAAGATGGGCGTCAAACGAGCTGCACAGGTCGCACGACTCAAACCCGAACAACGTACGCCCGCGATCATTCATGCAGCTACAAGCAAGTCAGTCGCCGCCGTTAAACAAGTCGTGCAGGAAACCCTCAATATGGAGCTGCCACCGGACGAGCAGAAAGAGGCAACGCAGTTGCTTGCTATCAATCTTCCGGTGTCCATGATCGCAGAGTTCGAGGAGCTGATGGAAATCGGCATTTGGATGGAAGGGATCCGTGATGGCGATCGTACGCAAACCATGCGGCAGAAATTTTTCGGTGTCATGATTGTGGCTACAAGAGAATACTATGCGGTGGAACTGGCCGACGCCATGCAGTACAAGGCTGCCCAGGAGGCCAACGAGAATAAGACGCGTCAAGCCTCTGAAGAGGAAGAATACCCGCCCGAACCCGAGGAGCTCGAAGCGGCCGCGAGCTCTGTCGGGCAGAGCTAGGAAACGCCGAGGATGCGGGGGACTTTCTAGGCAGCGCTGTGGGACACGAACGTAGTTTTAGATGAAGTTGGCACAACCACCACGACGGGGAGGGCTAATGGATCTTGTACGAGAACCTGGCAATGGGATGCAGGACCCCCAAGCCGAAGAAAAACCGTGGGATCGCAGACCTGGTGAGAGTGCAAAGGCGTACCGAGCTTTCATGCTCTATCGGGATAAGCAGGCTGATCGCACGTTCGAATCTGTTGCGGGCATGTTGCAGTGTTCAGGCACTAATATCCGAAGGTGGGCGAAAAGATGGAATTGGACCGACCGCGTTCGAGCATATGACATTCATTTGGACAGAATTGACCTAGAGGCGTTGAGCCGTGAGCGCCTTGCCATGAAAAAGAGAATGGCCCGGCAAGGCATCGATATGCAAGCTGCTGCTGCCGATGGTCTCTCCGAGTTGCTGCGGCTTATCAAGAGGAAGAAAAGGCCGCTGCGCTTAAGTGCCAGCGACATTGCGAGGCTAGCGGAGGTCGGGGGCAAACTCGAGAGATACGCTCGCGGGGAGGATGACGAATCGTACGGAACGTTTGAGATTCGCGTTCATATCGACGATCCGCCCCCAGATAACGCCGAAGACCTGGCGGCTGCCAAGGATGCGGTGCACGCAGCCTTGCGAGAAAGATAAATTAAGGCGGTGACACCCAATACTTCAACGGGCAAGTCAATTGTCAATCTTGGACTAAGACGAGCGCAGTTCAGAGTTTTTGCCAGTCCTGCGCGTTTTCGCGTTGCGGTAGCTGGCCGGCGTTTCGGCAAGACTCGGCTGGCCCTGGTGATGCTGATCGTAGTGGCCTTGCGCTATGCGCACACTCGCAATTGGTACGTAGCGCCCACCAGACCATGGGCCAAAGATGTCGCCTGGGAAGACCTCAAGAACATGCTCAGCGTGGGCAGGGACGGTCGCGCCAATCCCGCGGTGGCGCAGGTTACGGAAACTGAGCTGACCATCCGCTTCAAGAATGGCTCCTTGATTCAGCTGAAAGGAGCCTGTGAGCCCGACACACTGCGGGGTCGTAATGTCAAACTCGTCGTGCTCGATGAGTACGCCAATATGGACCCTGAACTGTGGCCGTTGGTAATTCGTCCACAACTGTCCGATCGAGGCAAGGAAGGCGATGCCTTGTTCATCGGATCGCCAAGGGGATTCTCGCACTTTAAGGATCTCTATGATGAGGTGCGTGCGGGCGCGAAAGGATCGGAGTGGCAAGCCTGGCATTTCACGTCGCTTGATGGCGAGAACATTACAGCACGGGAAATTCTCCAGGCCAAGAATGATCTTTCATTGCGCGACTTCCGCCAGGAATATATGGCAACGTTCGAGTCGATCGAAGGCCGCATCTACCATGCTTTCCTTCGCGATTGGTACTGCCAGAATGGAACCTTTAATCATGGCAACCTCGACGCCAGCGTGCATGATCCCGGACCAGGCATGCCCATCCTGGTGGGATTTGATTTCAACGTGAATCCGCTCTGCGCCACCTTGTCCACAAAAGTTGAGATGCAGCGACCGTTCTTGCCGGTGGATCCCGCGACAGGCTGGCTCGGCAGGCATTATGAGATGCACACCTGGAAAGAGTACTGCTTACCCAATGCAGGCACAGCAGACATGATGAAAGTGCTTCGGGAGGATTTTCCTGGTCGCCACCTGTTAGTCTTCCCCGACCCCAGCGGGCGAGCTCGCCATACAACAAGCGCCAATGTGGGCGAGACGGACCATTCAATTATCCAGTCATTCGGTGCTGACATCTACGTCCCGAAATTTCGCACTAACAGCGACAAGTTCAACACAGTTAATGGCCTTCTCTGCAACTCGATGGGAATCCGGCGCAAGCTGATCAATCCGCAGACCCGCCCACAGTTGGTCAAAGGTTACGACGGGCTCACCTATGTTACAGGCAGCAATCTTGCGGACAAAAGCAGTGGTCTTGATCATGTATGTGATGCTGACGCCTACGCCATCCTCGGTGCGTTCCCAATAATCACGCACACCACGACGGTCAGCCAAGTATTGATATAGGGTGTCCGGGAGTGGAAGCGGTTCCACCAACGGACGCCACACCCGGTGACCGTACCCAAAAATCGCCTCCTAGGCGTTCGATAAACAGTTGTTTACTGAATGGATCTTTCCGCCTATTGTGGGTGCGGTAATTGTTGCACTTAGACCATTACCTGCGAGGGGGTTTTTTGAATGAGAGCCGTCCTGTACGCTCGCGTTAGCACGACAGACAAGCAAGATCCGGAGATGCAACTCGCGGAATTGCGTGAATATGCTTCCCGCCGCGGCTGGGAGCTGGGTGGGACGTTCGTTGACCGGACTGGCGGCACTCGCGAGTCCCGTCCAGCCTTGGACGAAGTGATGAGTCTTTGCCAGCAGCGAAAAGTTGACGTCGTCGTCGTGTGGAAGCTCGACCGCCTGGGGCGTAGCCTCAAACATTTAGTCAATATCTTGGCTGAGTGGGAAACGCTGGGCGTCGCGTTCATCAGCTTGCGGGATAATTTGGACCTTACAACGCCATCGGGAAAGCTGATGTTTCACGTCATCGGGGCTATGGCTGAATTTGAGCGTGCTCTGATTCAGGAGCGGGTAAAGGCTGGCTTAGCTCAAGCCAAGCGAGAGGGGCGTTGCGGCGGCCGGCCGAAGCGTGTGTGGCGCCCTAAGACCGAGCGGCGAGTAAGGCAGCTTCGCACTGAAGGGAAAAGCTGGCAGGATATCTCACAGGAGATGGGAATCCCGGTTGGGACGCTGCACGCCAAGTTTCGGTAAGCGGATCACCTACGACCGACTGACGGCCGATCAGCCAGCTTCAGGGCACGATTTCTTCTCAACTCACGGTGACATCAACCACTTACCCGAAAAACCAAGCCCGCACGGAGGCACTTTGGAGGCTAGCGAGAATAGGGGTCGTGCCCATATGACGTCGAAGCGAGGGCCACGTTTGTGGCACGGTCTAGCGATCAAGGCGGGAGTGTGTTTTCGACAGCGGGAACGCGTCGAAAGACGAACCCGATTCTTTCGAGATCTCAACGGTCAGATTTTTGTCATTGAGCGTAATGGCGATATTAGTGCGCCGGGCTAAACCGGCATGAAGCAGAGAATGCAAAATTCTTACGAGGAAGGACTAGCGATCTGCTCGGCTCCGAGTCTTGCGCTGCTACCGCGAGGGACACAGTGAAGCGTAGACAGGGGTATAGGCGGGGTGGGCAATTGAGCTGCGAAAACTTACAACCCGGACGCCGACGCGGTTGCGCGGAAGGCAACACGAGCAGGGGCGATAACGCGAGTCCCTACTCGGTCCGGCGTAGTCGAAGACCCCAGACACGCCTAGAAACTTCATGCACGAGAACCGGGAGACCTCGGAGACACCTGCGGTCCAGTCGGGCAGCAGGTCGGCGGGTGAAGGCTCAGGCCGTACGGCCCGCATGGACGTCTGCGAGGAGTCACACTGCGGCATAGTACCGATGAATCATTCGAACAAAGACATGTCATCGTCGGCGGAGAGTGAGGAGGGAAGGCTGCGGATCAAGGAGAACACTCTTCCATTTGACACGTACCCGACTCAGAGCGGGACTGCGCGTGTCCCATGGGTGGGGGAGTGTGCGGACGAACGGTATGCTCGGCCGCTATTCATCCGAGATAAGAACCGGATGCGCTAATGAGCGCCCGTCCGGATCTGTGCGGGTTGTGCCTTGAAAGCTCATGGAGTTCAGTTTCCTGAAATGGAGACCGCGGCAAAGCCTAGCTCGCAGCCGCGTACCAAGTCTTGCGTGATGTCCGGCAACGGC
>JABCYV010000077.1 GCA_013290025.1 Acidobacteriota bacterium | reverse complement strand
TCTTGGGCGGCGGCTTTGGATGGCTCACGCGGCTCTTCGGACTCTCCTGTGACAACGTCGAAGGCTTTACCTTGGTGACCGCGGACGGTTCTATTGCGCGGGCCAGCTCGAGAGTAAACGCAGACTTGTTTTGGGCCCTACGTGGGGGCGGCGGCAACTTTGGAGTCGTCACCGAGTTCGAAGTCAAACTTCATCCCGTGACAAATGTATCGCTTTGCGAAGGGCTGTGCCTCGGTGATGACATCCCCAGCGTTCTAGCACGGTGGAGAGATTTCATGCCGGAGGCCCCCGACAATTTGCGCTGGAGCCTTTCCTTGCGACTCGCTCCGCACACCGACATCGTGCGCTCTGATGTCCGCGGACGGCCGGTTGTTAGTCACTCCGCGGTTTGGGTCGGCGATCCGGAGGAGGGCCGTCCCTATCTGGACCATATTCTCTCCATTGGCAATCCCGTGGCTGTCATCAATAAGGTCATGTCTTTCCTCGCTCTGCAGACGATGGCGGATGAAGAGTTTCCCCATGGCCGGCGTTACTACACCAAGTCCGGTTACTTCAAATCTCTCGAAGATAGCAGTATTGACCATATGGTGGAAGCCCTGGAGACGATCCCCTCCTCAACGACCCAAATCGAACTTGCCTACCTCGGTGGAGCTGCCGCCAGAGTCGCCGCCGCCGAAACCGCCTTTGGGGACCGGAATTCGCCGTTCGTGCTGAACCTGCTAGGGAACTGGTCAGATCCTTGCGACGACGAGGCCAATGTTTCATGGGTGCGCAACTTGTTCAAAGTGCTACGGTCCTCAATGACCCCAGGAGTCTACGTCAACTTTATGAGCGGCGACGAGGACGACCGTGTGCCCGAGGCCTACCGCGAACGTTGGGAGCGTCTGGTCGCGGTTAAGTCGCACTACGATCCGAATAATTTTTTCCGGTTGAATCAGAATATACACGCTCAGAAAACAGTAGCAACCCGGTAGGAAGGTCGCGCCGCTTCTATCGTCCTCCTCCGGCTATCGCGCTTTAGCTAGCTAAAAGCGTAGTGGCAACTCGAAGCCATGTCGATTTGATGGCAAATCTCGGCAGGCAGATTTGAAACTAGCTTGCTTGGCTCCAATATGAAGAACAAAGACAGCCAAAAAACCTCGCGCAATGCCTTGCAAAATCCAGATAGCTTTGGCTGACTTCAGCGCTGAAGGCTGCGCTCTCCCAATTCAGCCGGGCACCATTCTGCCGCTAGATACAATACGTCGTACAAAAGTTGTCCCGTCGGGGACACCAATTCAATACCTTACAGGAGAACTGGTCGATCAGATTCCAGAGGCTGAACTTCCGCGCGCACCCTGACAATCGGGGAGTCGGCGCCCGTCAATGACCACAAAGGCGTTTCTCGGTACTAATCTCACGGATGACCCCCGATAACTTCAGGGTTGGCCCTAACTCCGGAACAATCGCCGAGATGTCCGTGTATTGGCTAGGCGTGGCAGGAGCCACCAGAGCTCCTGCCAGCACATAGTTTATCGAGCCGGGTGGTTGTTTCTCAGCGTGCGCGGGTTCTTAGACTACGCAGGACCTATCAATCACTCGCGATTAGCGTGATTGACGTTTTGCCTTCCTCCACTCGGAATAGAGTCGGCATCCTGTTCCATTGGCTTTTCGAAGCTCAATAGCCCGGCCCACCGATACCTCTGTCTACGCTTCAAGAGACACCTCGCGGTGCCGCCTGCAAGACTTGAGGCCAGGATGGAGTCGCTGTTCTCCTTTCCCGTAGTCGGGTAAGGCAATGGCGCGGACCGGGCTTCGAATGATGCCGACGTTTCCATCGCCTCCCCTATAGTTCCGTACGGCGGGTTTTCCCCGGTACGGCTTCAAGGCCGGAGTATCAGACGAGGCCTTCCCAATGCACTGGTTTGCCTTCGTCCTTCGTGCTCTCTGCGTTCATCGGAGTTCCCTGCTCTGTGTCAGGGACGATGTGCTTATGAGCAACTTCCGTAAGCGGTTTCCGCTCTACCCTAGGGGCCCTCGCTCCGGTCCGGGTTATGCTGTCCCGGTCCATCTTCACTTAATCGGCCCCATCCGCCCCACTCGCGGGCACATCCCGACTTCACCGACTCGCGGCTTATACGAGATGCCTTCGCTGTGCGTTTCCGCCTAGGCGACCCAAGAGTGGTTCCGTGCCTTCACTGTACATTCCTTCTCCACATGCCGCCTTCTATGACCGCGGGGAGTTCATCGGCTGCGCTTGCTCAGTTCCTTCACCGATGACTTTGGACTTCGCCGAGAGTCCATTGGCTCGGCACTCCCAAAATTCCCATCATCCGTTTCCGATGGGGGGATGGTTTCGCGGCTTCACTGGTTCGCTGCTCGCTGCGGCCTGTCGAGTTGCTTGCCCCCCTGACGGATCTGACTGGGCTTTTCGCCCAGCCAACGGGGACTTTTACTCCCGAGCTTCCGGCGAGTCGGTCACCCTTCTCGTCGTCGGGTATAACTACGGTGGCAACTGAGCGCTTCCACCGATGGGACTTTCATCCACTGGAACGTCAGCTAGCATCGCTGCACGGGCTCTTTCATCCCCTACAACATGCCGTTTATCCCGGCGCACTCCGGTTTGCCGACTAACTGGTCGTAATCGTGGCCGCTCAGATCAAAATGCCGAGCGTGGGCGTGACAAACCCGCGGCCAGGGTAAGGAGCACCCGCAATCGTCACTCGCTGGACGCAATAGAACCTTCGGATTGCAGATTGAGTCCGCTATACTCCTATCTCTACATCTGTCATCTGGAGAACCTGAGTGAAGCAACTTGCCCTCGCCGCTATTCTGATATTGTCCGTGCAGGTGGCCGCGCAGACCGGTTCCATTGCAACCCCTTCTTCGAATCCGAAGGTCAGGGCAATTACTGCATTCGTCCGGCTGGACAGAGAAAAATACAAACAGCAAATTGCGGAGGCTCTCGTAGTTTTGCGAAAGGCCAAGACCGATTTCGAATCCGCTGGCTACGAAGTGGAAACGATACGCGTGACCACGCAACCCCTGGCGGAACTCGTCGCCGGCATACCAGAAGATCAGGCGCTGGCATTTCTCACGCAGCTTGACCGGCTCTCCGACAGAGAGAATTTCATTCCGAACGTTGGACCGGGGATGATGCACGAGAGCGACGATCCTGCGACGATGCTCCTACTGGAGAGGGCCCTATCGACTCTGCCAAACATCGAGGCCAGCACCATCATCGCGGATGACGCCGGCATTCATTGGAAGACGATTCGTCGCACCGCTGAGCTTGTGAAATATGTCAGCGAACACAGTCCCCATAGCCAAGGAACATTCAACTTCACTGCCACCGCGATGCTGAAGCCGCTGTCACCCTTCTTCCCCGGCTCCTACCACACCGGCTCTGGCAGACAATTCGCCATTGGTTTCGAAGGCGCCAATGTTGTTCGCGACGTTTTCATAAGGGATAAAGGAAACGCTGACGCTGCCGTCGGTGACCTGACCGCTGCGCTGACGAAACATGCATCAGTCGCAGACACGGTAGGCAACAAGGTGGCTGCAGAGACAGGTTGGGCCTACGCGGGAGTCGATCCTACCCCCGCGCCTCTCGGGGACGTTTCCATCGGGACCGCGATCGAAGCCTTTACTGGCGCCAAATTCGGCTCCAGCGGAACCCTCACTGCGGCTCGCATCATCACCACCGCGGTCAAGGCTGTGCCACTGAAACAAGTCGGCTACTCAGGATTGATGGTGCCGGTTATGGAGGACAAGCTTTTGGCACAACGCTGGGCTGAGTCCACCTACAACATCGACTCCTTGCTCGCTTACTCGGCCGTTTGCGGTACCGGCCTGGATACGATCCCGCTCCCAGGCGAGATCAGCCTCGATCAAATGGAACGTATCTTCGCTGACGTTGCTTCGCTCGCGACGAAGTGGAACAAACCGCTCTCGGCACGTTTGCAGCCTGTTCCGAACAAGAAGCCAGGTGACCAGACGGACTTTCAGGATCCCTACCTGTTCAACACTACGGTGCACCCGCTGCCCTAGTTTGCTTTGTCCGTTTGTCAGCCATGCTGCTAACAGTTCGCAGCGTGAGATGCCGGGCCGTGTGGCCCGATTGACGGGCTACTCTTACCTAAGCCGGTAAGGTAAGGTTTGCCGACCAACCAGGAGCGATTCCTCTTGTGCGGATCGCAATGCCGGGCCGGCCCATCGCAACAGCTCGCGCTGAGTAGAACACAGGTGTTCTGGGTTCGACGCGCCGTGTCGGAGCCGTCATTCGTTGACGGGCAGTTGCGGCGTCCGTAAGATAAAGCGAACCGAAACTGGGCAGCGCTACCCCAAACGTGATCGGCCAGACCAATAAAATCGTTGTGCTTCATTGTGCTTCAGCAGGTTAGAGCACACTCAGACACACGACTTTTGATGGTTGAGACATGAAATGAGTCACGATTCGCTCACTTTTTGATACATGTTTGAGACATAGCCAGGCTCGGAACATTCCTGATTCACTCGATTCGGCTGACTTGCTTTTTCGATCCCCGGGGGCGTGGACTCAGGGCCTTGGCCGATCCGATTCCTCGGCATTGATTCCGACAGGGCAGATGCATGGACTCGGGCGTCTGGGAGAACCTTGATCCGCGGGAAAGCAACCTGTCGCTGACCTGTCAGACCTCGAGATTCGTGAATCCCTGAAGGCCCGACGTGACCGCGTTGCGGCTAAGCTGGCGAAACTCGATGCTGTCATCGAGGCTTTCAACTCGGAGCCCACTCCGCAATCAGTCGGGGTATCTCGCTGTTATGTTTTGATCATTGGCTGGGTGCTTCCGCTGGAGCCGCGCAGGAGTTAGACGCTTCGACGCGGTGTAGACTCTGGGGTGATCGAAGAAACAGCGCGACTTGACGAGTCGTACACTCCGATTCCGCTAAAGCATTTAACTTCTTGTCAAATTGAAGGCTCAAGATGAACGATCAACAAAAGAAGGAGCAGTATTCTGGAGTGCGAGATCAAGAGATCCGTGCGGCACTGGATCAGCATTGGGCGGCGTCCGATGCCAACGATTTTGAAACGGAGCACCGCATCTATCACGAGGACGCGGTGCTGGAATACCCGCAGTCAGGCGAGCGAACCCGCGGTCGAGGCAACATACAGAACCAACGCGCTAGTCAGCCTAGCAAAAAGCGGTTTGCTGTCCGACGAATCATTGGCGGCGGTGATCTTTGGATCACCGAATTCATCCTGACATATGACGGCAAGCCGTCCTACACCGTGAGCATCATGGAGTTCAGGGACGACAAGGTTGCGCGGGAAACACAGTACTTTGCGGATCCATTCGTGGCTCCCGCATGGCGCGCTCAATGGGTCGAACGGATGGACACATAATCTCGAGGCGCGAGAATTCGCTAACGACACCGCCATTTGCGGTTTGCAGCATAATCGTCGAGAACAGAGATTAACGCCAGAGACCCGCTAAGTCCTGATAAACGCGGTTACCGGAGAAGTCGAACTGTGTGAGATGGGGTATCGTTACAGCACATCCTCCGATGGAGGGACAAGAGGTGGATTGGAAATGGTTGGTCCAGTTTGCGCTGCTGGGTAGCAGTGATTTGGAACAATATGCCATCCTGCTGGTACGCGTTTCGCTCGGGCTGTTCTTCGCCATCTCCGGGGCAAACAAATTGTTTGTCGCCGGCAGCACGCAAACTATGTACGAAACGCTCGTTGAGGCCAAAGTCCCGTTTCCCCACCTGATGACTTATTTCGTGTCGGGTGTCGAGTTCGTTGGCGGATCCTTGCTGACCGTGGGGTTTCTTTCGAGCCTGGCCTGCGTGGCTTTATTGGTCGATATGCTTGTCGCCATCCTGACCACCAAGCTTTCCGCCATGCCTAAAGGACTTTCGCCTCATAACTGGCTCGACGATTTCCTCTACCTTCCGGAAGTCCTGTACGTGCTCTTCTTTATCTGGCTGATCTGCTTTGGTCCGGGAAAGTTCAGTGTCGATTACTGGCTCGCCGGCAAGTTACTGAGGTGATTGCGCAAAAGAAATTGGCGCAAGGTACATGGGAAAAAACATTATGTCCAGCGTCTCCATGTCCGGAGTCCTTCCCGGCCCGGTCAGTGAGTGTAATCACGATGTTACGCCAACAATGCTCCGCGCCCCATGCGTAAACTCATTCAGGTTGACAAAAGGACTGATACGAGCGCATCTTTCCGGTGGAGATGTGGGGGGAGCCTCTTTCTAGCCCATTGTCCCCATCTTCCTCCTTCACAGGGGTATGGGCTTCTAAGACCACCGGGCCCGCCAGCGCCGTGGCCAAAGCCCCCAGCGCGGAACCATCCGAATTGATTGGGGGAAAATGAAGTCTGCAAAGCCGATTTGCGTTATTGCAATGGCGGTATTCGGTCTGCTGGCGATCCCGGCTAGGTTGGCCGCGCAGGACAGTCAAGTTCACCACCAGAAGTACACACTCAGCCGATTGAGCACTGACACATTCACCAACGCAGATGGTCAGCACGCTACGGAACTGGAGCCTTCAACCTTCGCCTTCGGTTCCACTTTTGTGGCCTCATTTGAGGTCGCCCGTGGAAATGGTCATCCCGGCGGCGGCGATATCGGCTTCGCCACCTCCACGGACGCTGGCGTGACCTGGACGAGGGGATTGCTCTCCGGCCTCACAAGTGTCCGGGGTGGTACTGCCACTGCCACAGGCAATGCTGTGGTCACGTATGATGCCGCGCACGGCATTTGGATTATCACCACGCTGCTTGCGAACTTTAATCCACTGACCACTACTCTGGTGGTCGTCCGGTCTTCCGATGGCATCCACTGGGGCAAACCAATTAGGGTCAACGCTAAGACGAATCCTGACAAACCCTGGATCGGCTGTGACAACACAGCCACCAGCCCATTCTTTGGCCATTGCTATGTGCAATGGGACACCATCAACGTCGGCACTATCTACTTCAGCACTTCCACGGATGGCGGCTTGACCTGGGGCAAGCCGTTGAAACCGGCAGGATCACCGCTGGGAGGCAATGGCCAACTCCTAGTCCAGCCCGATGGCACTGTGGTCGCGCCAATTGTGACGACTCCAGACAACTTCTTAACCCTCAACATGTCGGCCATCATTTCCACGGATGGCGGAGCCATTTGGAATGCGCCCGTGACCATCTCACCCGCGGTTCCCGGTCACAACACATTCGATTTCCGCATGGGTATCAACCCCTCCGCCAGAACTGACGGCTCCGGGAATGTTTATGCCGTGTGGTCGGATTGCCGTTTCCGCAGTGCTTGTTCCTCGAATGACCTGGTGATCAGCACATCGAGCGACGGCGCCGCCTGGACCCAACCCGCCCGTATTCCGATCGATCCCACAACCAGCACCGTCGACCACTTCACGCCTGGCCTAGCGGTCGATACCGCCACCAGCGGCAGCAGGGCCCATCTCACAGTCACGTATTACTCATATACCCACGCCAATTGCACGGACTCGACTTGCAGGCTCAATCTCCGATTTGTGTCCTCCCGAAATGGCGGGAGCACGTGGACCGCGCCACAGACCCTAGCTGGACCCATGTCCATCACCTGGCTGGCCAACACGAGCCTAGGTCGCGACGTGGGTGACTATATGGCCGCGTCTTACGTACACGGAAAGCCGTTCGGCGTATTCGCAGTGGCTCACGCGAATTCGGGGACCGTTTTCGATCAAGCGATTTACACAACCAAGCAGCCGTTGCTGCCACCTTCAGGCTCAGCTCGCCTCGACTCAAAGTGAAACAGATAGCACTCAAAACCCCCATCGCAGGGTCAATGCAGTGAAATCGCGATGTTACGACAGTTATCCTGTAGTCGGCGGGGGATCTGGTCTGAAGACCTCAATGAACTCTCCAAAGCTAGGAGCGTTGGGTGTCGCCCTCGGATTGTTCCTGGTAGTTTATGGTCCCGCGTTTGCGGCGGTATCGCTGATTCGTCCACCCGCGCAGGTTGCTATTCCTCTTATCATCGCGATCAGTCTTGCAGTAGCCTTGTTTTTGATATTCACGCTGGCGCGACGGACTGCGGGGGTTTCAGAATTCGGCCTTAGCATCCCGAAATTCCGATATGTAGGATTGGCGGTCGTGCTTGGACTGCCCCTTGCATTTGCTGCAGGCTGGCTTGGTCACCTCTTTCCATCAAAAGGCCCGATTGACACCTCGGGATTTCCTCTTTGGATGCTATGGCTTTATTTCGGTGTGGGCGCTTCGATCCAGGAAGAGATAATTTTTCGAGGGCTGCTCCAATCGTTTTTGGAGCAGCGATGGATGACGACTTCTTGGTGTTCAGGGGCCTCCCTGTCGCCTGCTGTCGCATTCACAGCTACTTTGTTCGGCATTATCCACCTGGGGAGTGGCCCCATTGTCATAGCCGCTGCAATCGTGCTCGGACTTGTTGCCGGTGAACTACGGCGGCGTAGCGCCAGTCTCCTTCCGGCCGTGATAGTCCATGTTCTCTTCAATGTACCGGGTCTGTTGTGGCCGTAGATGGTGTAAAAGGCGCGATTACACTCACGACAGGGTTGTTAGTGAAATCGCGATTTTACGCCAACAATGGCCCCGGTACGGCTGTAGCTCGCCAAAATCCAAGGTGCACCTCGAAGGCGATCCGTAAGAGAGTTTCCGGACACGAGATGGGTTGAGTCCGAGGGCGCAGATGCTGACTCGGAGCCAGGGCTCCTTATTACTGGGGGAAGATGTCACACTCGTCTCAAGATGTGTAAGCCAGGGGAAAATCGACGGATCTCAGGCCGCTCGGTCGTAGCGATGGTGCAAACCGCCCAATCGCGCATGGCAGATCACCGGACCGGTGGCTGCAGAACGGATTCTGCGGGCAGGAGTTTCCTTGCAGAGGCCAAGATGGGTGCGGTCGTCGTGATAATAAGACGTGTACGCGGCGAGAAGCCGCTTGAGGTGGCGCTCGTTCAGGCCGATGATGTGGTCGAGCAGATCGCGCCGGCAGCTGCCTACCCAGCGTTCCGCAACACCGTTTTGCCAGGGGCTTTGGATCGAGGTTTGCACGGCCGTGATTTGCAGGGAGCGAAGGGCAGCGGGTACTTCCAGGCCATATTTTTGGTCGTGATCGAAGAGCAGGAATCTGGGAGCGGATTCGTAAGGAAAGGCTTCTCTTAGCTGTTGCGCGATCCAGGTGCTGGTGGGATGGCGGGTTACGTTCACGTGCAGAATCTGCCGCCGCTCGTGGCTAATAATAAAGAAGCAGTACAGCAGCTGGAACGTGACTGTCGGGACAGTGAAGAAATCCATGGCGGCAATCGCGTCGCGATGATTGCGAACAAAGGCCTGCCAGCGCCGGGCAAGTTCTGGATCTCTGGGCGCTCGCTTCATCCACCGGGAAATGCTTCGCTCGGAAACGTCGAAGCCCAGCATGAGCAGTTCGCCGTGGATGCGGGGAGCACCCCAGGTTGGGTTTTCTGCCACCATTCGGAAGATCAGATTCCGGATTTCCTTCGCCAGTCTTTTTCTGCCGACCTGTTTTTTCACCCTCGAGATCAAGCTCCAGTAGAGCCGAAATCCGGCACGATGCCAGCGCACCACCGTTTCGGGAGTGACGATCAGGAGCGACTTTTTCCAGTCGGCCCAGAACCGGCGGGCCAGGACCCAGAAGAGCTTGTCCATCGGGTGGAGTCTTGCTCGAGGATGTCTTCGTTTTAGTACTGCCAGTTGCTGCCGCAGTGCCAAGTTCTCCAAGAGCAGTGTGCGATGCGAACGAAAGCAACGGGCCAGTAGTCCGAACCACAGTCGGAAGAAGGGGAACATGGAGAACAGTCATAGCAAATTGGCGGGCTGAGGAAAGTGTGCAAGCTGTTGATTTCGCGGCTGGACAGAATTTTGGCGAATGACAGGGGACACGGAAGATGGGACTGTTCACCGGTTTGGCAAAAAGGATGGTCCCATCTGGACCCCACGCACCTTGCGCAATTTCCGGAACGCCGTAAATTATTTCGGGCACGCCGCCCGATCGAGGAACCTTCTTCAGCTTGGCGCCCGCCCAGAAACCGACGAACTCCGAGTCCGGCGACCAGAAGGGCAAAAGTGCACCGTCAGTCTGAGCAATTCGCTGCGCTTCGGGAGAGCTCAGAGTTCTGAGCCATAAAGAGCTTTGACCAGATGCATCAGTCGCTGCAAACGCCAGCATTTGGCCATCAGGCGAAACCGCGATCTGTTCAAAAGGGTGCCAGTTCCGCTGTAAGTTCACGCCCTCTGGAAGACCTAGGGAAAGCCGTAGAGCATTGCTTGAAGAACGTTTCCGGCCATACTGTGACCCAAGAATGGCGATCAGTCCTATGCCAAGGATTGCCCCAATAAGCAGAAGTATTGACGTACGCCGAGACATGGGGATGGCCCCCTGGGGAGGCGAGGTTTTTGTCGTAGCGCCGTCAATGCTCGGTGGGAGCGACCAATGGAATTCAGGAACGTAGGAGCCGGGGAGAAGGTCGATGCGGACTACTGGGGCAACTTTGGTTTCTCTGTAATACTGCGCAAGCCGCTTTCGAACTTCCGTCGCGCGGACACGCACGACAGCGTCATTCGAAGTGTCGTAATCGGCGGGCCGGTGGAACATTTCTACGCCGATCATGCGCTCACGCAATTCGTCCAGATCACCGGCCAAGGTGTGGTCTACTACGAGCCTGAGAAAGTCTTGGCAGCGCTTGCTCCCGGTGAAGGCATCGCTAGCAATCACCGATTCGAGCTCATTGCGGACTGACTGAACCTGTTCAGCGCTGAGTTTCTTCGGGCTTTCGAAGTGATGTCCTGCTGACACCTGCCCTCGCTCTCGCTTAACCTCTCTTAACGGGCACCGGCTGTGGTATTCATAAGTTACTGAGAGATAAGGCAGTTAGCATTCTAGCATGCTTCTTAACGGTTACGAATAAATCCTACACGGCTAGAAATCCCTGCTGAACTGTTTCGAGCATTACCGTTTTCTCGCATGTGGTCTATTGTCGCGATGTTCTCGCAAGAGTTGCAGAAATGGTCAGAAGCAAAGTTCGGGAGGGCAATATGGCGTACGCGACAATCGATCTCACAGACCCAGCTAGCCTCAGAACACCGAGTTTTCCCAGCATTGACGGACCTGAAGATCAGCGTTACCACCCGCCCTTCGAAACCTGCTCTGAGCAATGCCTCAAAGATGTTGCAGACTCATCCCGTAAGCAAGGGCTCACTTGAGTCTCGAGTTCCTCTTTGGTGGCGCTTATGTGGAAGATCACGAGTCGCGGTTTCACGCTACAGGAAGTCCTAGTCATGGCTGCAACGAATATTGCAGCCGCCCTGATAGCGACCGACAAAAGCGAACGAACGACAACCCCGAGCACCGAGATTCAAAAGGCTCCAGGAGAAATGTCATGGCAAAGGTGATTGAGTTTTACATACCGAAGAACTTTCGGAGACCGTTGAGCCCGGCGGCTCAGCCGCAACTCGGAAAAATCATCGAGTTTTGCGCACAGACGAAGAGATCAGCTTAGCTGTTCGCAAAGCAGTGGAAGCGTAAAGGTATGGGAGGAGACTATGGGCGCGACTGTTGCTTTCACCGACCTCGGGAGCCTCGCAGGAGCGGGTTTTCCCAACATCAGCGATCTAGCAGACCAGCAACTACATCTGGAAACAGAAACTAGCTCTGAGCACTGCTTCGAGGATATCGTCGGCAGGAGCCCAGCCCTCCAGAAAGTGCTTGACCAGGTGGCGATCGTAGCCCCCACCGATTCCACGGTCCTGCTTCATGGAGAAACAGGAACGGGAAAGGAGTTGATTGCGCGGGCCATCCACCGGCTCAGCTCTCGGCGCGAGCGCGCCCTTGTTCGCATGAACTGCGCGGCCATTCCCTCAGGACTGTTGGAAAGCGAACTGTTTGGTCATGAGAAGGGAGCCTTTACCGGCGCCCTGCTGCAAAGAAAGGGTCGATTCGAGCTGGCGGATGGAGGCTCGTTGTTCTTGGATGAAATCGGCGATATCAGCCTGGAACTGCAGCCGAACTATTACGTGCTATCCAGGAGCAGGAGTTCGAGCGTTTGGGAAGCGCAAGGACAATCCAGGTCAACGTGCGGATGATTGCCGCGACGCATCGGGACCTTGCAACCATGATCCGCGAGCACGAGTTCCGCGAGGATCTTTTTTACCGCTTTAACGTTTTCCCGATCGAGATCCCGCCTTTGCGGGAACGCCGCGAAGACATTCTTCCGCTCGTGAATCATTTCGTGTCAAAATTTGCGCAGCGAATGGGTAAGGACATCAGATTCATCTCCCGAAATGCCATGGACGCTCTCACGAATGCGCCGTGGAAAGGTAATGTTCGTGAGCTGGGAAATTTCATGGAGCGTTGCGTGATTCTAACGCAAGGAAACAAATTGAATGTGCCGCATCTAGAGGTGAAGGATTCTGCTGGGCGAAAGGTAGTACCGGTCGCATCATCGTTCCGGGAAGCTGAGCGGCGCGTGATTATCGATGCTTTGAGCGACGCGTCCGGAAGGATAGCTGGGAAAGGCGGGGCGGCTGAGCGCCTCGGACTTAAGAGAACAACTCTTCAGAACAAGATGCGGCGGCTGAGTATCGGCCGCAGTGATTACTCGGCTGACCAGTACACAAATCGGATCGCTGGCCCCCAAGGAACGTCTTGACGACATCCGATTTGCAACCAATTCAATTGGATCGAAGCTGTTGAGCGTTTTGCTCTAAACCTAAGATCGGAAAGCATCCACCATCAAAATGCGAGCGACGCCAAGCTCTGTGGGGCTGCTCTCTACCGCGCCCTATCTTCCTGATGCGTTTGCATTTGATCTGTCAATGTTCTTGGTCAGCAAAGGCGAAAAAAGAGAACGTAGACGTTTCGATTTGAACTGCAACAACCTGTAAAGATCGCGAATCGGAAATCCATTTCTGAAATCGAATTTGTTCGTCTTTGGTGTCTCTGCCATGATTTGCCTCCCGCATCGAACCGCTGGTGCGGTTCATACAACTTGCGGAACGGCGCAATTCTTGAACATCACAGCGGCTTCAGGTTACTTCGCGTCCCGCAACCTGGGCCCATTCGCACCTAGCTCATTGCCCGAGACTCCGGTAACCCCTCTCAGGAGCAGTAGCTGCATCACAATCCATTCTCGCTATGCAGATCGGGAGAGTGTTGCGGGGCATAAAGCTCTGGCTGCATTGGGCCGCCAAGCATATGTCATGTGATCCCCTGGCGCATAGCCAAGGGCTCAACGAGCCAAAAATTGGATCGCGGACCATCGCGAGACCCGCATTTTTACTGGATTTCCTGGAATTCTGGGGGAACCAAATTCTTATGGGTGCCCTAATTGGGTGCCCCAAGCGCCGATGGCGGAGTGTACCTAACCTTCAGTGAAATCGAACCTTAAGTCGGGGCACCCATAAACGCCGCACCAGGGGCTCAATTTGGAGGATTTGCAAGATTGTAAGCGATTGAAAACAATTGGTCGGGGAGAGAGGATTTGAACCTCCGACCCCCTGGTCCCGAACTTGGGGGCAAGGAGCTGATTTTGTTAAGATTCAATCATTTGAGTGGTGCTTCAACCGTCTCAATCTTGCTCGATCACGCCAGTTTGCGCGTAATGTAAACCCTCCAATTGCAACCCTAGCTCCCTGAACATTTATTATCGAAATATATGGGCGCCATTGATCGAGCTCTCGCTGCGAATCAGACGTTTGTCATAAACTACGATCCGAATCAGCTTTCTCCGCGTCCGCGTCTAAAACTTGCGGTCTTGACTTGCATGGATACCCGGATCTCTTACAAGTCGCTGGGGCTCGAGCCTGGCGATGCGCACATGATCCGCAATGCTGGGGGAATCGTGACCGATGATGCGCTCCGCTCACTTCTCATCTCGCATTATCTCCTCGGCACGGAAGAAATTATGATCGTAAATCACACCGATTGCGGATTGACGAAGGCGTCGGAAGAGGAGCTGCGAACGGAAATCGAGATCAAGGCCGGATTTCCCCTGAACGACCCAGTTCGCTTTTATGCATTTCGTGATGCCGCACAGAATGTCCGCGAGCAGATGGAGAAACTGAAATCACATAGTTGGGTTCGCCAGGATATGGTGATCCGCGGATTCGTTTTCGACGTTACCGATGGGCACTTGCGGGAAGTGAAACAAGGCTGTGCGGAACTCGCGGTCGATAAGTCACAAGAATCTTGATTGGCAGAGGCGCTCAACCGTTCGCTCAAAAACCGGTGGTAACTCAGCGCCATGAGCCCTCAAATAACAGGCCCAAGGGTAGCTGATTCAGTGGGCCAGTGGCGAATTTGTAACGGGAAGTCGGCGTTGTAGAACGTGATTCCGCATTTGTTCTAGCAGTTTGTGAAAAACTCGGGATTCGTATCAGGGCATCGCGGCGATGCCACAAGCCCTTCATTTTCAATTGCTCCTTCAGAGGCGGACCTGGCGATTTCTAATTTTCCGCAATCTGATTAGCCCGTGTTGTGGAGGCCAGCGGCGATGCCGTTCATGGTGGCGCCGATGGCGTAATCGAGCGATGGTTCGGTGGTCCCGGCGCGCTTGCGGCGGAAAAGATCAACCTGGATCAGACTTAGTGGATCGACGTACGGATTGCGCAGGCGCACGGAGCGAGAGAGTACCGGGTTGTTCTCCAGCAGTTCGTTCTGGCTGGTGACTCCGAGAATCATGCGACGAGTGCGCTCGAATTCTTCGCGCAACATTCCGAAGATACGGTCGCGGAGAGAGGGGTCGGTCACCAAGTCTGAGTAAAGGCGGGCGATCGCGAAGTCGGCTTTCGCCATGGCGATTTCGACGCTCCGGATCAGGCTGGCGAAGAGCGGAAAGCCCTGCATCATTTCTCTCAGCAGCTGAGCGTTTTGAGGGCTACGCTTGGAGAAGCGTTCCAGGGCGTGGCCGACTCCGAACCAGGCAGGGACGGCATGGCGGCTCTGCATCCAACCAAAGACCCAGGGGATGGCTCGAAGATCTTCGAGGTTGCGGCTCTTGCTGCGGCGAGTGGGACGCGAGCCAATGCGGGCATGCTCGAGTTCGTTGACCGGTGTGGCCTGTTCGAAATAAGGGATGATGTCGGGATTGTCGGCGATGTGGCGGCGGTAGAACGCAAATGCATCTTCCGACATTGCGTCCATCGCTTCGTGCCAGCGCCGCATAGTTTCCGGTGGAGTCTGGCTCGGCTTGATGACTGCTTCGAGGCAGGCGGCAATCATGATCTCCAAATTCCATTCGGCGAGCACCGGGTCGGAATACTTCCAGCTGAGAACCTCGCCTTGCTCGGTAATACGAATCTCTCCTGAAAAATCGCCGGCAGGTTGCGCGAGGATGGCGGCGTGTGTGGGACCTCCACCTCGTCCGACGGTGCCTCCGCGGCCATGGAAGAGCCGCAACTTCACGTTGCAGTCGCGCGCCGCCTGATGGAGATTACGCTGCGCTTTATGTAACTCCCAGGTGCTGGTGAGCATGCCTCCGTCTTTGTTGGAGTCGGAATAGCCGAGCATGACTTCGTGCTTGCGTCGCCAGGAGTCGAGGGGCGGCTGGAACTCGCGATCCGTCCAGACGCGGCGCATCACTTCGGGCGCGGCGCGCAGAGCGTCGATCGACTCGAAGAGCGGGACGGGCATCAGGCCTGGGTCGTCATTGTGAGCGGCTGGGTTCACGCCAGCGCGGTTCGCGAGTTGGACCACCGCGAAGACGTCGTGCTCCGATTGCGTATTGCTGACTATGAAGTGGCGGATCCCCTTCGAAGAATGCGTTTTTTTTATTTCGGCGATAGCGCGGAAGGTGTCGAGGAGTTCGGTGGAGGCTGGTGAGAGGTCTGGCGCTGGTTTCGCTCTTACCGGCAGTTTGCCTCCGGCGGCGAGTTCGGTCAGCGTTTGGGACAAGATACTAGCGTGCTGCCGGATGTCAAGTGCATGCAGGTGGAATCCGAAGATCCGGACTTTGCGCAACAGGGGTTCGGCAATTTCCGCGAGGCGCTGACCGTGATGGGCACAGAGGCTATCGCGGATGAGGATCAAGTCTTCTTCGAACTGCTGCGGCGACTTGTAGGCGTGTTCGTGCTTCGAGGACTTGCGGGTGAAACGCAGACGCGCGATCACGTATTCAAGAAGATGGCGGTAGACCTCGGCGGCGGTAATCTGTTTCCATCGGGAGTATTTTTCGCCGAGTTTCTTCTCGTAGTCGCGGGCGCGGCGCGCGAGCGCCTCAGAGACGGCAATGCGACGGGTCGACATGCTCAATTGGCCGATCAGACGCGTGGTTTCGGCGATGTAGTGATCGATGATGACGTGGCGCGCCATATCGACAGCCTCGCGCGTGGAGTCGGCCGTAACGAAGGGATTGCCGTCGCGATCGCCACCGATCCAGGAGCCGAAGGAGAGCAGGTCGGGGACGTGGGTAGAAACGGGGCCGTCTCCTGGATGCCCATACACATCGCGCAAGGATTCGTCGAGCTCCATGAGCAGTCGCGGCAGCGTTTCGAACAGGACCATGGGGAAGTAATCGAGG
Source organism: Acidobacteriota bacterium (assembly GCA_013290025.1). Classification (GTDB taxonomy): domain Bacteria; phylum Acidobacteriota; class Terriglobia; order Terriglobales; family Acidobacteriaceae; genus JABCYV01. Next base: position 4,492 of record JABCYV010000077.1, on the reverse strand, counting down.
CCCATGTGGATTTCGTCACTGACGGCGATTTTGTTGAGCCGGACTTCGTCGGTCTGCCAGAGGGCGGTGATCTCAGCGAGGATCAGAGATTCGAGTTCGCGCGCTTCGGATTCCGAAAGCGGGAGTTGGTCGAGGCGTTCGAGGTATCCGGCAATGCGACGGCGCTTGATGCGAATGGTATGGCGCGTGATTTCCGTCGGATGCGCGGTAAAGACGGGCGTGACTTGGATTTTGCTGAGTGCTTCGTGCACGGCTTGCTCCAGAATGCCTGCTTTGTGCAGACGGACCAGGGTTCCGCGGAAAGAGCCGTCGGCGATTGATTTTCCGGCAAGCATGCGGGCGGCGCGGCGTCGGCGTTTGCGATGATTCGTCTCGGCGAGGTTCGTGAGCTCGAAATAGATCGCAAAGGCTTTGGTGACACGGTAGGCGGTGTCGAGGGGGAGGGAACGGATGATCTCGCGGGCCTGGGACATGAGGCCGACGTTCGGATCCCGCACATCGCTGGGTGCCCCACACATCGTGTTCTGTGCGATGTGCGGGCTTTCGCTAGACCGTTGAGACCCCTGTTCGCGATGCCGGATCAGCAACCCGCGCAGTTGCTCGACGACACCAAAGAACTCTCCCCCTTCCTGTTCGACCAGCACACGGCCCAAGAGAATGCCGAGCGACCGGACGTCGCGGCGCAGCGGGATTTCCTTGGACGGATCGGCGGTGTCGGCCGTGAGCTCGGCCAGCCGCGTGCCGGGAGTGCCGTCGATCCAGACGGGGACAGCCATGTTCTATTTTAGCGGATGAAATGGAATCCTCACCCTCTCACAGAAAACGGCAGCGTTGCTTTTGTTGGATGGTCTTCCGGTCGAGTCATGGGGCAAACCGACAGCGACCGCATTACGGAATGTAATTGACTGTGCGGAAAACCGTTCCACTGGCGTGCTGGACGTGGACCAATGCCTTCAACGTGAGATTCCGTGATCGATGTTCGCCAGAATGTAAACCTTTTCTGTAAACCCTGGCTCTCTTACAGACGAATCGCTTCAGAGCTCAGCCCGTAAGTATTTAAGAAGATAAGGACAAATGGAGCCCTAATTGACCCCCTGGGTACTCGGCCAGGGGGTCATTCCAATTCTAATACCACGTAAGTATCTGATTTAACTGAGCGACCTGAGACATAGGTGACACATTGTACCGGACACATGGGTGACACTTTTTCCCCGTAATGGGGAGGGAGTGATGCCTTGGAAGGACATGGATGAAAGACTGCAGTTTGTGGCTCGCCGGCTAGCCGGCGAGGCGATGGCGGAACTGTGCCGGGAGTTTGGCATCTCCCGCAAGACCGGCTATAAGATCTTCGATCGCTATCAGGAATGCGGCGTTCACGGGCTCACCGACCGAAACCGGCGTCCCTATCGCTATGCCAACCAACTTCCTTTTCAGGTAGAGAACTACATTCTGAACGTCAAGCGGGAGCACCCCAGCTGGGGTGCTCGCAAAATCCGTGAGCGCTTGCTTCGCAGGTTCTCCGGTTTTCCCATCCCGGCCAAGAGCACCATCCACGATCGTTATGGACTGGTGGAGCGCCGCGGTCGGCTGCGTCGTCGGGCACAAGGGACGCCGCTCTCGGCCAGCGACCCAATGAGCTGTGGTGCACTGATTACAAAGGGGAGTTCTTGCTGGGGAATCACAAATACTGCTACCCCCTCACCGTTACCGACCACGCCATACGACTCATGTGGATTGTCCCTTCAGATACAGTGATGATATCAGAATCCGAAGGGCTGCGCTGTCGCCTAGTTCGTCCCTGTTCGCTTGAACTGGTCAAGCAAAGCCGCTAACTCCATCTTGATTTGCTCCAGGCGTGAGAGCCTGGCTTCGTAAACTCCTTTGCTCAATCGAGGCTCATCGGGTCCAACGTTTACAACCTGCAAATCCTCCATCTCATGCTTGAGGACAGCAACTCGCTCCAGAATGTGCTTTGCATCCATGACTGCGGAATCATATGCCAATGGACGACAATTTGACGTCCGATGTCGAACCATCGATACTTTCGATGATATTTCCGAAGAGACGCAACTTTCCAACTCAAAGCTCCATCTCAGTCCAGCCAAACGGGCCAAAGATTTCCAAAATAGCGAAACCTGAAAGAGGAGCACATGCAGCGTATATACCGGCACGTAGGCTCATTTCTACTCGGTGCGGCCTTGATTGCACCAGCGGGACTCCGGCCGCCTTAAATCGGCAGGATGACCGGCATCAAGACGACAGACAGCGGAGAACGAAGACCAGAAGCGGTATTACGACCGCGAGCACAAGGACTACCACAACTGGGATGACCGCGAGGCCAGTGCTTACCGGAACTGGCAGCAGGAGAGGAACGAGAATCGTGAGTTCTCCAAGCTAAAACGCGAAGAGCAGTCAGAATATTGGAATCACACAGCCTTACTGTATGCATCTGATCCGTGCTGCTTTACCATCTTGTTGTAAACACCCATCAACAGAAATGCAGCGGGCCACTGTCCCACAAATAGCGCCCAGTCATCCTTGCCCACGATTTTCAGAATAGCCGAGGCGGTGATAGCGCCAAACGCTGCCGCCAAGTACCCGGAACTTGGAATTTTGGCCGTCTGCGACTCGATGGTTCTTGTGAAGCGGTCCTCTGCAACGCCACTACGAACTTTGTCTTCCATGGCACTCCTTTTCTCATTTACCAAAGATTCTTACTCCAACTTCTTACTCCTGTCTTTCCGCCGTCATCGGGAAAGTGTCTTCCTGGCAACCGTCTGTCGGTGATGGATTGCTCTTCCGTTTTGACTATGCCGCACGCTTTGGCGTCTTCCGTCCCTGCTTGGATTTGTCTTGCTGTTCTTCAGAGTCTGCTTTGTTGGCTTGCCTGTTAACCTCTTTTGCGAGCTCGGCTAATTTTTCGTCGGTTTCCTTTTCTTCTGCCAGAGTCTTGTCGAGCAGCGAAGCATGCTTTGTTTGTCCCAATACGTTGGCGAACTCATAGACCGCCTCGTACGCGGCAATCTCGTAGTGTTCCACGCGTCGGGTTGCGGCGATCAGTCCGGCGTCCAATACCGCCTCTCCAAAGTCTTCTTCCATCACCTCGGACCCTTCTTTGACCAGACCCTCCATGCCCACACACTTCTTGCCCTTTGGGCTTTCGGCCAGGGATTGAAAGATCTCTTCCAGGCGTTGAATGTGGCCTTTGGTCTGTTCCAGGTGGTCTTCAAATCCCTGTCTCAGTTCGTCAGAGGAGGCTGCTTGTGCCATCTTCGGAAGTGCTTTGACCAATTGGTTCTCGGCGCTGTACAGGTCTTTCAATTCGCCGACATACAGTTTTTTCAAGCTATCATTTGGCACGGTGCCTCCAGAATCAATTAAGTTGCATGAACGGTAGGTCCCGGCCAATCGCAGCCGGGACCCAAATCAGAGCTCAGGAAGCGCGGCGTTGGCCGCCCTGATCCCGTTGCCCTTGCTTATTGTCGTGTTCCTTATCCCTGTCCTGAGAAGAATCCTTCTTTGAAACATCCTGCGGATTTTTCTGTTGCTGATGTCCGGATTGTTGGCCCGATTGCCCCGGATTATGGCTCTGATTCTTTTGAACGTCGTCTGTCATTTGAAATTCTCCTTATACCGCGCTTGCGCGGCGTGACGGTTGAATGATGGTGCATACGTTGGGTGCACAAACGCACGCGCTGGTTGTGTCACGCAACTTCGCGAACGCGGGGCTTATCGCCCTTTTCCGCAGTGGCTTCACCCGTTGAGGAAATATCCTGGGCACCTGTCCGCTCCAGAATCTCCTTCGCTTTCTTTGTCCACTGCGAATCGTCGGAGTGCACTGACAACAGAATCCCGCCATCCTTAACACGGCCTTCGTACCGCTTGGCTTCGTATTCTGGGATTCCCATGCCGATTAGAGCACCCGTCAGTCCACCCACTGCGCCACCTACTCCCGCTCCTGCGAGGGCCGCCATAATAGGTCCGGCAGCTATGAAGGGCCCCAGTCCAGGGATTGCGAGGGCCCCGATGCCGACCAACCATCCCAACCCGCCACCCAGCAATGCGCCTGTTCCGGCACCCGTTGTGGCACCTTCAGGTGCTTTAGTGCTTTTGTCGTGAGCAAAGTCCTTCGTACCTGCGCTCTCGGGAAAAAGTACTGAAATATCCGTGTTGCGAAACTCTGCCGCTTTCAATGCATCTACGGCGTTATCTACGCTGGTGCGATTCGGATAGATGCCAAATACCGCTGTATTTTTACCTGCCATTGTGATTCTCCTTCTGCTTTCTAATTGTTTTGTTGCGGTTTGATGTTCAACTCGCTGGTTACCTTGTTCTGACCAGCGACTTCAGTGGCCTTGGCCTCGACAGTCTTCTTCTCTTCTTCCGATCGCACAGGCCCTTTTAGCGTAACCTGACCATTCTGGGTGATGATCTTGACGTTGTGTGCGTAGGTGGAGAGCGATTTGTCTTTCATAATGGACTGACGTATCTG
>JABCYV010000076.1 GCA_013290025.1 Acidobacteriota bacterium | reverse complement strand
CATTCGCTTGGTCGTGTCTGCCATGAGAGAGACGGGTGCTGTGCGGAGTAACCCACTGGAATTCTAGGATTTGGTTACCTCCCGCCGCAATGAAGTAGCGTTCCGCCGCGATTACGAAGGTCACCCATAATAAGTCTTTGGCGGAAAAGAGGTTTCTGGTATAGGTGCCGAATGCCTGTCGCGGACGAATTGCAGTCGGAAAAAGGCCTTCGCCATCAGCTTAGCGCCGGGCAAATGGCCATGGTCGCCGTGGGAGGTTCGATTGGTACCGGACTTCTGCTGGGCTCGGCGGCGGCGCTTGAAATCGCGGGACCGGGAGTGATACTCAGCTACGCCCTTGCGGCGTTCATCAACTGGACCGTGGCCATGGCGCTAGGTGAACTTTCCAGCGCGCATCCCGCCGCTGGTTCCTTTGGCTTGTACGGCGATCTCTATTTAAACCAGTGGGCCGGATTCATGGCTCGCGCCGGATACTGGGCTGCGATTGCGATTTCGATTGGCGCTGAACTGGTGGCTGCCGCGACCTATATGGCGTATTGGTTTCCGGCGGTGCCGGCCCTCATCTGGGTGACGGCGTTTTCCGCGGTGCTCTTGTTGGTCAACTTGCGCAGCGTGGGCGATTACGGCCGCTTCGAGTATTGGTTCGCTATGATCAAATTGGCGACTATCGTGGCCTTCATCGTGATCGGTGCTTCTCTATTGTTGAGCGGACGCGTAGTACCGCAATACACCAATCACGGCGGATTTTTACCCAAGGGTGTTTTCGCTCCTCTATTTGCCATGGGGTTCGCCCTCTACACCTTCGGCGGTGTCGAGATGGTCGCGGTGACCACCGGGGAATCGCGTTTGGCGCAAGATATTCCCCGGGCCGTTCGTCTGACTTTTATGGTGCTCACGAGCGTCTATCTGGGCGCTATCGTTGTGCTGGTTGGTGTAATGCCGTGGAATCGCGCCGGCGTCACGGAGAGCCCATTCGTCAGCGTCTTTCGCCACGTGAAGATTCCAGCTGCGGCAAACATTATGACGTTCGTGCTGCTTACGGCGGCGCTCTCGGGAGCCAACGCCGCACTGTATGTGGCGTCGCGCATGTTGTTTTCCATGGCCAGAACCGGCTGGGCGCCTGCCGCGGTGGGGCGCTTGAATCGAGCAGGGGCGCCCACGCCGGCTTTGGTGGCATCGTCGTATGGAATTGTAGTGGCCCTGGTGCTGGAGAGATGGGCGCCGAAAGATGCCTTCGTTTCAATTCTCGGAGCGGTTTTAGTGGGAATGTTACTCTCCTGGGTGGTCTCGCTCGCGGCGCACGTGAGATTTCGCCAACGGCTTTCGGCTGCTGAGATCGCCGCCTTACCGATGCGCTCTCCACTGGGTGGGTGGGGATCAGCTCTGGGCTTCGTGCTGGTAATCGTGGCCATTCTAGAGACGGGATGGGCGTCCCATTTGACGCTGATCAGCGGCGCGGTTTTCGTGGTGGTGCTGACCCTGGCGTACTTTCTGTTGAAGAGCGGGCGAGGCGCGGAAATCCGCGCTCGAAGTACAATATCGCAATGAGCGATCCACTGCTCCGCTATCGGCCCGAGTTCCCTATCCTGGAATCGACTACGTATCTGATCAGCAACTCATTGGGCGCAATGCCACGCGGTGTGTATGACGCGATGAAGGGCTACGCCGACACTTGGGCTACGCGCGGAGTCCGGGCCTGGCAAGAACACTGGTGGATGCTCGCGGTCGAAGTCGGAGACGAGATTGGGGCGCTGATGAATGCGTCGAAGGGTTCGGTGTCCACCCATCAGAATGTAACCACGTGCCAGGCGGTGGTGGCTTCATGCTTTGACTTTTCGGGCAAGCGCAACAAAGTGGTTTACTGCGACCTGAATTTCCCTTCGGTCATGTATTTCTGGGAAGCGCAACGCGCCTACGGCGCTCGCGTGCACATGGTGAAGACCGATGATGGAATCACGGTACCGATAGATCGCCTGTTGGATGCAATCGATGAGAGCACGCTGCTGGTGCCGGTTTCGCACGTGATCTTTCGCAGCTCCTACATTCAAGACGCCAAAGCCATCATCGAAAAGGCGCACAAAGTCGGGGCACATGTGGTGCTCGACACGTTTCAATCTCTTGGCACGGTGCCGGTTGACCTGCAGGCTCTGAACGTTGACTTTGCCTGCGGAGGCGTTTTGAAGTGGCTCTGTGGTGGCCCCGGCGTCGGATATTTGTATGTGCGTCCGGATTTAGGGAAAAAGCTGGAGCCAAAGTTCACGGGCTGGTTCGCGCACCAGGAGTCCATGGCTTTTGAAGTCGGACCGATTCGCTATACCGATCCTCCTTTCCGCTTCATGAACGGCACCACCCACATTCCTTCACTGGAAGCGGCACGTCCGGGGCTGAAGATTATCGGCGAAGTCGGTGTTTCACGGATTCGCGAAAAATCCAAACAGCAGACGGCTCGGCTGATTGAACTGGCGGACAAGCATGGCTGGCGAGTGAATTCGCCGCGTGACGCGGAGAAGCGTGGCGGAACGGTTTCCATCGATATGCCGGACTCGCAAGAAGTCTGCCGAGAACTGTTGAAGCGCGACATTCTGGTGGACTGGCGCCCGAGAGCGGGCGTGCGTATGTCGCCGCATTTCTACAACACGGATGCTGAGCTGGAGACCGGAATCGCCGCGGTGGAAGAGATTCTGAAAGAGCGTGCGGTCGCGGCGAGATGAAGTCGTTCGATCGTTCGACCCTCCGGCGCATTACCAACGTAAGCCGAGTCTCCGCTTTTCTGCTGCCTTCTCTATTCGCCCTCCGCTACGCTCGGGCGGATGCCATCTGCTTTGGTTAGGGCAGGGGTGTCGAACCCGAACTCATGTTCTTTTCTCTGGCAATCGCTTTTTGTTACGCACGCAATGACGGCTGGATATGGGCCGTCGTTGGGGCAGGTGCCGGCGTCTATCTGTTTGTTCGTGGCTTCCGATTGCTGCAACGCAAGCGGCTGATCATGGACACGCCGTCGTCAAAGATTCGCAGCGCCTCCATGGGGCTGGTGGAAGTGAGCGGACTGGCCGTCGGGCCTTACACTCTGCCCGCGCCCATTACTGGAGTGGCCTGTTATTTCTACCGGACGCTGGCATGGCAGTGGAAGCAGAACGGTAAAAGCAGTTCCTGGGTCAAAGCTGCCGAGGAGAGCATGCACGTTCCTTTTTATTTGGACGACACCACCGGGCGCGTGCTGGTCGATCCCCAGGGCGCGGAAATGGACATCCATCGCGACTTCCACGAAGAGTTCAGCAATTCGGTCTTCTCCAGCAGCCTCGATATTCCGGCGAACATATCAAGTTTCCTGGCGCGACACGGAGTTGGAACCGACAAGAAAATCAAGGTCGAGGAATACTGCATCAAGATCAAGAATTTTCTGTTCGTGCTGGGGACGCTCGCGGAGAATCCGGGGCTGACGGCGAGCCCAACCCCGGTGCGGACGCTATCGGCCGATCAGAGCGCAGTTTCCTTCCACATCCCCAATGGAATTGGGAGCGTGTCGATCAGTTCAGGCTTGACTTTCAGCGCACGCAAGGGTGACATGCCCGAGGAAGTGATCCAGCTATCGCCCCGCAACGACCCTGCCAAAGCGATGGACTTAACCCAGCAAGGTAAGCTGGCTGCAGCCATGATGAAGGCTGGCATCATCAACCCAGCAGCCTGGGCGGTAGCCGGAGTGCAGTATCCGGGCGCGACCACCACCCCGGGAGACAGCAACGGCGCCACCGGAGCCGAGCCGGCGGAAGAATTCGAGTTGGCGCCGAAGACCGTATTGATGAAAGGTGATCACAATCCCGCCTTCTTTATTTCCTGGCAGAGTCAGCGGGATGTGGTGAAGTCGCTCAGCTGGAAGTCGGCCTTGATGATTTGGGGCGGGCCGGCGTTGACTCTATTTTGCGTTTATCTCTTGGCCGCGCGGTTCGGCTGGTTGTAGTGTGGATGCGTCGCCTGGCGCGTAAAAAACGGTGAAAACACGTAAGGAGCCATCGATATGAACACGGTTATCCTGCTGCTTTTTCTGTTCGCGATATTCGGTGTTATCGCTTACGTGGTCACCATCTTCAATGGCCTAGTCACACTGAAAAATGACATCGACAAGGCCTGGGCCAATATTGACATCATGCTGAAGCAGCGCCACGACGAGCTGCCTAAGTTGCTCGACGTCTGCAAAGGCTATATGGACTTCGAGCGCGACACATTTCAGAAGGTCACACAGGCGCGCAGCATGTATCAGCAAGCCGTAAGCATGGACCAGAAGGCGCAGGCTGATCAGACTATGACCTCGGCTCTGCGCGGATTCTTTGCCGTGGCCGAGAACTATCCCGAGTTGAAGGCCAACAATAACTTCATGCAGCTGCAAAAACGGATTACGGAACTGGAGAGCCAGATCGCCGACCGTCGCGAGTTCTATAACGATTCGGTGAACACACTTAACATTCGCATCCAGCAGATGCCGGACACTTTTGTGGCCAGCTTCATGAACCTGCAGCCGCGTCCGATGTTTAAGGTGGAGGAAGCGGACAGAGCCGATGTGCGGATGAGTTTTGGGGCGGCGCAGTAGTAAGTTGTGGGGCTAAAGCCCCTTATTTGTCTCAGAGCCTTTATCGCAGCGCTTAAAGCGCTGCGCCACCCAAAACCGTTTGAGAGCAGCCCTCAGCGTGGTCCGGTTACCAATCTTCTCACCTGCTGCCTGCCGCACGTCCCAATTTCTCGATTAGAATGACCCGGTGAGCGACGCCGTCCGCATCGGGATTCTGGGCGACTATGATCCCGAGTCTCCCACTCTTCCCGCCATCGACAAATCGCTGCAGCACGCTTCAGCGAAGTTGAATTTGGCCATCGAATCGCAATGGATTCCTACGCCCTCTCTGGTCCAACCCAACGCGCAAAGAATGCTGGAGGGCTTTGACGGGATTTGGGCCGCGCCGGGAAGTCCGTATCAGAGCTTTGACGGAATGCTGAAGGGGATCGAGTTTGCCCGGCGGCGCGACTGGCCTTTTCTCGGCACCTGCGGAGGCTTTCAGTACACCCTGATCGAATGCGCTCGCAATGTGCTGGGGATAAAAGACGCGGATAGCGCGGAGAATAATTCCGGATCGAAAAACATCATCATCTATCCGGTGGCGTGCGCCGTGCCCGGTCGAGCAAACGGTGCGCCTAAACTCTCCGGGCCAATCCCGGAGATTCGCCTGCGCCCGGGATCCTATCTCCAGTCTTTTTATACGGGGGACACCGCCGTCGAAGAATTCTTTTGCAACTTTGAGGTCAATCCTGACTTCGAATGGATCTCGATGGAGGCCGGATTCCCCATCGTGGCGCGTGGCGCTAAGGGCGAAATTCGCGCCATCGAGTCGCCCACGCACCGCTTTTTTGTCGCGACATTATTCCAACCGCAGCTTTCGTCCAAGCCGGACGCTCCGCATCCGTTGGTAGTGGCGTTCGCTCAAGCCGCCGCGGACTGGGGAAGGAAAAAGCTCGACGACAGCGTGCTCGAGTAAACAGGTCTCAGGTACCAGGTGCCAGGCTTTCGAGGCCGCGGACGGCATATGAACGACCACGTCACAAATTCCATCCGCGAAAGCTACGACCGGCTGGCGGAGGAGTACGCCCGGCGCATCTTCGACGAGCTCCAGCACAAGCCCCTCGACCGCCAACTGCTCGACCGTTTCGCCCTGCAAACTCGTGGACGCGGGCAGGTCTGCGATATGGGGTGCGGCCCCGGTCACGTGGCCCGCTATTTGCACCAGGCCTCGTCCTCGGTGTTTGGGCTCGACTTATCTCCCCGCATGGTGGAGCAGGCGCGAAAACTGAATCCGGGAATCACCTTCCGCGTGGGCAACATGATGGCGCTGGACCTGCCTGACGCGTCGCTCGCGGGAATCGCCGCTTTCTATGCCATTGTGAATATTCCCAAGCAATCCCTGGCAACGGTCTTTCTCGAAATGCATCGAGTGCTGCAACCCGGCGGATTGCTGCTGTTGGGATTTCACCGCGGCGATGAATCGCATCGCGAAGAGGAATTATGGGGCCTGAAAATCTCGATGGACTTCCTGTTCTTTCAACCGCTGGAAATCAGCCGCTATCTGAAAACCGCAGGCTTCACCATTGAAGAGATCGTCGAACGAGATCCCTACCCTGATGTGGAGTTCCCGAGCCATCGCGCCTACATCTTCGCGCGGAAGCCGTCAGACGGTGGTCAGCCTGTGACCAATTCAAACGCTGGATAGTTCTGCGCAATAGGGGGGAAAGCCGACGCGGGCGATCCCGCCGGCACCGGGAAATACTGCTGCACCTCACGTTTGAAGGCATCGAGATACGCTTTCAATATCTCCGGCTTGTCAGCATCCGGGACGGGCCGCAGACGAAATTTCTTCCGCGTACTTCCCTTCTTGAGCGTAACCTCTCCCGTCGCTTCAGCGTTGCGCACCCATTGCGTCTGCCCCCGTGGTGCCACCAGGAATTGCTTGCCGCGGAGTTCCAGCAGATTGATCGGGGTGGAATAAATTTTGCCGGTCTTACGTCCACGGACTTCGAGCAGGTAGTTGTAGGAGAAGCCTAAGCCGAGGCCAACCAGAAATCCAAAGATGCGATTGAACGCGCGCTCGAGGGCGGTGGGCTGACGAAAAGTGGGCGAGTTAGAGTTCATATGGAGAGAGTTCGTTGCAAGATCTCCTCGATATTAACCAGGAGACGAGGCTGACACTCGGCGGCCAACTTCTAATATTCGATGCCGGAGCGTTACTAAAGGCTCTGAACTATGCGTATCTGTGGCCGACACCGGGCTGTGGCTAGACTCTGGCGAGCCCGAGCCACGGCGCATGTATCAGCTTAGCGTCCCGTTTGCCAACCTCGTCAACTACGTCCCGGTCGCCGCGACCGTGATTACCTGCGTGCTCAGCGTGATCCTGGCCCGTGCCACTCTGCGCTATGCAGAAGCCAGCGACAAGAGTCTGGCCCTGGCGCGGGAGGAGTTCGAGCGCGAATGGTCTCCCGACCTGCACATCAAACTGGAGAGGCTCTCGGCGACTGAGGCCAGAATCGTAGTGACTAATCTGGCTAAAATTTCGGTCTTACTACAGCTCATGCAGCTGCGAAAGATTTCCCACGCCATGCCTTTCCAGCGGTCTTTTCTGAACGATCCCTTGGTGGGCGGCATGACGTGGACTCAGAACATGGGCAAAACGTTGCTGGAATGTACCGGGGACGAGTTCGAAGGCCTTATCGCCGCCTCGCTGACGTTCTTTGCCTCAGGGCGAATGTTCCGCACCGATTGGTTCCGCTTTCACATCCAGATTCACAACGGCCAAATCTTGCGGCTGGTTGCTACTAACATGCCGGCGCGACGGGCACGGGTTTTGGAGAATCGCACCGGGCCGGAAAGACGCCGGGAACTGGCGCATGACGTGACGGCTGGAGTGAAGCAGGCAAAAAACAATAGTGTGACAATCTAGCCTTGCTTGACGAACTTGAGCGACGCGGAATTCATGCAATAGCGAAGATGTGTCGGGGGCGGGCCGTCATCGAATACGTGGCCCAGGTGGGCGTCGCACTGAGTGCAGGAGACGGCCGTTCTCTCCATGCCGAGGCTGCGGTCGCTGATGGTTCGCACGTTCTCCGCCGCGATCGGCACCCAGAAGCTGGGCCAGCCAGTTCCTGACTCGAATTTTGTCTCTGAGCTGAATAGCGCATTGTCACAGCAAATGCAGCGATAAAGTCCTTTCTCGTGCAACTTCCAGTATTGACCGCTGAAAGCTAACTCGGTGTCTGCATGACGCGTAATCTCGAAGGCGTTGGGCGAAAGCTGCTTGCGCCATTCTGCCTCAGTCTTCACCACCTTAGGCACACGAACTTTCTGCAGCTTCTGTCCCGAGTCGGAGAATTGGACTATCGTGACCTCTTGCGCGGCGCCCTGCTGGTCCGCCGGTTTCGATGAAGCTGCGCTGAGCCGAGGCTTACTCATAGACCACAAGGCCAGTCCAGCAATGGCAGAAGCCGAAGTCGCAAGGAACGCGCGTCGCCGCAACTTTGTTGAAGACGCAACCTGATCAGAATCCGAGTCGAACATGAACTACTCCTTGAGGGCTCTCATTTCCCCCGGTACAAGTCCGGAAACTGTTGCTGGAGGTGGGCCACTTTCGGCGCATCGTTAAACATGATGTACGGGCTGTCAGGATGATGCGTCGCATAATCCTGATGGTAGGACTCAGCCGGATAAAACGCCTTGAGCGGGACCACTTGCGTCACGATCGCTCGGGGAAAGGCTTTGGCCTTGTCGAGCTGGGCCATGTAAGCCTCCGCGATCCGCTTTTGTTCGTCGTTGCCATAGAAAATAACCGAGCGATACTGCGTGCCTTCGTCGGGTCCTTGCCGGTTCAACTGCGTAGGATCATGCGCAACGGAGAAAAACACTCGCAGCAGTTCGCCATAGGTGATCTGTGAAGGATCGTAGGTGATCTTCACCGACTCCGCGTGCCCGGTCTTGCCAGTGCTTACTACTTCATACTCCGCGGTGTTGGCAGCCCCGCCGGAATAGCCTGAAGTCGCTTTGACCACGCCCTTCACGTGTTGGAAGACAGCCTGAATTCCCCAGAAGCAACCTCCTGCAACCACCGCCGTTTGTTCGCTGGGCGTCGCCGCCTTGGCGGCATCCACCGCAGGACTGGGGACAACGACGCTGGACGAACTCGCCGCCGTCCAAGCGACCGTACCCACGACCACTACTAAGAACAACAACAAGATATGCCCAGAAAACCTGAACATGACGACACCTCCAGAACCGGCTTTGGCTGCAACTGATTAGAGTTGTGAGCCGCACAAAAGTTTCGCCCGACCACCCGTTTCATGCCAACCCCTCCGCGCCGCGCTGGTATCCCAGGCAGGAAAGGACCGGCAGCCGCGGATACTTCTTGAAGCGATTGTCGGTAAGCGCGAGCTCGCAGCGAATGAAGAGCGAACCCCGGTCGGATTCGATGCGCCGGGCATGTATGCAGTCCGCGCAGAGCCCCGGTTGTGTCTGCGATCCCGACACTTCCATAGAGGCGGCGCTCACAGGCTAAGGATAACAGCCAGGCCGTCGGCTGTGTTTTCGAGGTCGCCAAAGCGACCTCCAACTAGAATGGAGAAATGCCGCATTCCAGTATCGCCCTCTCCAAACCAGTCGAGTCCAGAATCATCGTTCTGCGTGGCCACAAGGTTATCCTGGATTCGGACTTGGCGGAACTCTATGGTGTAGCCGTAAGGCATCTGAATCAGCAGGTCAAGCGCAACGCCAAACGATTCCCTCGCGATTTCTTCTTTCAGCTCTCGGAGAAAGAATTCAACGGTTTGAGATCACAATTTGTGATCTCAAACTCTCGCCGCGGCGGCAGACGCTACTTGCCTCATGCCTTCACCGAACACGGCGCGATCATGGCGGCAACAGTGCTGAATTCTCGGCGTGCTGTCGAGATGAGTATCTTTGTGGTCCGTGCGTTCGCCCGCATGCGTGAAGCCCTGGCCACGAATCAAAAAGTCGTTTCCAAGCTGGGCGAATTGGAGCGCCGACTAGAGAACCACGATACCGAAATCCAACAACTCATCGAAGCGATCAGAGAACTCATGACCCCACTTGCCCCTAAGCGCCGCCGAATCGGCTTCGAGGTGCCTGCCAAGGACAAAGTCCCTCGTAGATCTTAGCCACGGTTCGAAAACGCATTTTCTTTGGCCCTCACCTCACTGGGTTAATTCATACCCAGCGAAGAAATAGCTCAGCTCGAAGCGGGCCGAATCCTCCCCGTCGGACCCATGAATGGCGTTCAGCTCGATGCTGGTGGCCCATTTCTTGCGGATCGTGCCTTCCTCGGCATTGGCGGGATTGGTGGCGCCCATGAGCTTGCGAAGGTCGGCAATGGCATTTTCCTTCTCCAGCGCCAGAACCACGATGGGGCCGCTGGACATGAAGTTCGTCAGCGAATTGAAAAATGATTTGCCGGCGTGGACGGCGTAGAACTGCTCTGCCTGATGCTTGGAGACCTCGAGCATTTTCATGCAGAGGATGCGGAATCCGTTTTTTTCGAATTGCTCGATGATGTCTCCGATCCCATGTTTACGGACCGCGTCAGGTTTAATGATGGTAAGAGTCCATTGCAGAGTCTTCATAGTTTCAGTGGTTGATCAGTGCTGTTTTATCGATTGTTCGTTGTCGGTTCTGTGATTCCTCAACGCTCTACGCCCGCGCCGCCATGCCGATGGCCGCCGCCACGGTGTCGCCGATCGCCGCTGGAGACTTGGCCACACGAATCCCCGCTGCTTCCATAGCTTTGATTTTTTCGGCCGCGGTTCCCTTTCCACCGGAAATGATCGCCCCCGCGTGACCCATACGGCGCCCCGGAGGCGCGGTTTGCCCAGCGATGAATCCCACCACTGGCTTTTTCATATGGGCCTTCACGTATTCCGCGGCAGCCTCTTCGGCGTTGCCGCCGATTTCACCAATCATGATCACGGCTTCAGTCTGCGGGTCACGATTGAACAACTCGAGCGCGTCGACGAAACTGGTGCCAATGATGGGATCGCCGCCAATTCCAATGGCTGTCGATTGCCCGATTCCGCGCGTAGTGAGCTGATAGACCGCCTCGTAGGTCAGGGTGCCGGACCGCGAGACGATACCGACCGGACCTTGCTTATGGATCCGGGCCGGCATAATCCCGATTTTGCACTTGCCCGGCGAAATGATTCCCGGGCAATTGGGGCCGATCAAGCGCGCGCGCCGATTTTGCAGAAACTCCCAGGCGCGCACCATGTCCAGGGTCGGGATGCCCTCGGTGATGCAGATGATTAGTTCGACTTCCGCGTCTGCGGCTTCCATGATTGCGTCAGCCGCATACGGCGGAGGCACAAAAATGATCGAAGTATCGGCCGCGGTCTTGTCCACTGCCTCCTGCACGCCGTTGAAGACGGGCCAACCTTCATGCGTTGTGCCGCCCTTGCCTGGCGTCACGCCGCCAACGATCTGAGTCCCATAGTCCGCACAGGCTTTGGCGTGAAACGTGCCTTCCCGCCCAGTCAGTCCCTGAACAATTACCCGCGTCGATTTATCTACCAAAATGCTCATGGCTCGTCTCTACCCTGTCATCCTGAGCGAAGCGAAGGACCTATGCACTCGCTCTAGCCGCCGCGACCACCTTGTCGGCCGCGTCCTTCATAGTCTCGGCCACAATGAAGTTGAACCCCGACTGCTTCAGGATCTCCCGTCCCGCTTCAACATTAGTTCCTTCCAGCCGCAAGACAATCGGCAACTGGATTTGCGTTTTCTTGGCCGCTTCGACCACGCCGGTTGCCAGCGTGTCGACTCGCAAAATGCCGCCAAAAATATTGATCAGCACCGCTTTCACATTCTTGTCGCTGAGCAGGATTTCGAACGCGTGCGTCACCTGCTCGGCATTCGCGCCGCCGCCTACATCAAGGAAGTTAGCCGGCATTCCGCCAGCATATTTGATGATGTCCATGGTTGCCATCGCCAAGCCCGCGCCGTTCACCATGCAACCCACGTTTCCGTCCAGCTTGATGTAGTTCAGGGCGTACTTCGACGCCTCGACTTCGAGCGGATCTTCCTCCGTGATGTCGCGCAGTTCACGGAGCTCAGGGTGACGAAACATGGCGTTGTCGTCGAAATTCATCTTGGCGTCGAGCGCAAACAATCGGCCGGCAGTACACGTGATGAAGGGATTGATCTCCATCAGCGAGGAGTCAGTCTCCTCGAAAGCCTTATACAAGCCGGTCATGAACTGTACCGCCTGATTGATCTGTTGCGGCTTCAGTCCGAGCGCGAATGCTAGTTTTCGCGCCTGGAAAGCTTCCAGGCCCATGCCAGGGTCGATGTATTCCTTGAGGATGGCAGCGGGATTTTCCGCCGCGACTTGCTCGATTTCCATTCCGCCCGCGACTGACGCCATGAACACAGGTCTGGCTTCGGCGCGATCGATCACAATTCCCAAGTAAAGTTCTCTCTCGATCGGCAGAGTCTCTTCGATCAGCAAACGCCGCACGATGCGCCCCTCGGGCCCGGTCTGGTGCGTGACCAGCGTCATGCCCAACATTTTTGAGGCAATTTCGCTGGCTTCTTCTGCCGACTTGGCGATCTTTACGCCGCCACCCTTACCACGGCCGCCGGCATGGATCTGCGCCTTGACCACAACGCCGCTGGCTCCGGCGCCGAACAGATTTCTCGCGGCGGTTTCGGCCTGCTCGCGGCTCTCAGCCATCTCGCCACGCGGCACGGCGACGCCATACTTTTTCAGAATCCCCTTGGCCTGGTATTCGTGAATTTTCATAAATGATGCTCGACCAGCTTGCGCTCGGCAGGAACCTGCTTGCGGCTTTCGACTGTGGGCAGCAGCAAACCATTGATTTTATAGAAGGGCGGAGCGATTGGGCAAACGAGATGGGCCTAACAGTAAAGGTCGGTTTGAATACATAGGGATCTTCCGGGCGTCATCCCGAAGCTCAGCGCAGTTCAGCCGGGTGAGAGCCTGCCCTGAGCGTAGTCGAGGGGGATCTCGCGCGGGACGCTTACCTGGACATGCTGCCTTTCTGCACGCCAGATCCCTCGCTAGAAGCTCGGGATGACGCCAGCGTAGTTGAAACTCAGCGTGCCGGATCGAAGCTTCATTGGTTCATGGCAGAATAACGCGATGCCTTCGCCCATTCCTGATTTTCTCTACGGCACCGCCTGGAAAGAAGACCGTACTCCAGCCCTCGTCGAACTCGCCCTCCGGATGGGCTTTCGCGGCATTGACACGGCAAATCAGCGTCGGCATTATTTCGAAGCTGGCGTGGGTGAGGGGCTGGTGGCCGCCTATCGCGCCGGGATGGTAACGCGCGCCGATCTTTTTCTGCAGACAAAATTCACTTATCGGCAGGGTCAGGATCACCGTCTACCCTACGATCCGGCGGCCAGCTTTTCGGTTCAGGTCGCGCAATCGATGGCCAGTTCGCTCGAACATCTTGGAACCGACTACGTCGACAGCTACGTGCTCCACGGGCCTGCCTCCGGCTATGGCTGGACCGAAGCTGATGCCGAAGTCTGGGAAGTGATGATTAAAGAACGCGACGCCGGCCGGACGCGATTCCTCGGAGTGAGCAACGTTTCCCTGAGGCATCTGGAGCAGATGACGGCCGCCCACACCGAAACTCCCGCATTCGTGCAAAACCGCTGCTACGCCCGTCTCGGCTGGGACCGCGATGTGCGAAAGTTCTGCACGGAGCGAGCGATCGTCTATCAAGGCTTTTCGCTTCTCACCGCCAATGCTGAGGTGCTCCACTATCCTCTGGTTACCGATCTCGCTGCCCGCGCAAATGCTACGCCAGCCCAGATTGTGTTCAGCTTCGCGCGCTCGCTCGGAATGCTGCCCTTGACCGGCACTTCCAACGCAGAACACATGAAACAGGACCTGGCCAGTGTAAACATGCCACTTTCTCCGGAGGCAGTGCAGGCGATTGAGTCCTTGGCTGGCTGACGGATGCTAACCTTATAGCCGTCCATGATTCTCGACGCCCTGCATCGGATCGCCAACCACCGCCAATCGCTGTCACGCGAAGAGGCGCGGAGCGTCATGTCCGAGGTGCTAACCGGCAAATGTACTGACGCCCAGATTGCCGCGCTGCTGGTCGCGCTGCACATGAAGGGTGAAACGGTCGAGGAGATCGTGGGTTTTGCGGAGGCCATCCGAGCTGCTGCGGCACCTTTGCCTCTGCATCAGAACTCAATTGTCGACGTGAGTGGCACCGGACGTGACGCGCTGGTGGACACTTGCGGAACCGGCGGGGATGCCAGCGGCACCTTCAACATCTCTACAGCCACAGCTTTCGTGGTGGCGGGCGCGGGCGTGCGCGTCGCCAAACATGGCAACCGCAGCGTGACTTCTAAATGCGGCTCGGCGGATGTGATGGAAGCTCTGGGAGTCGAGCTCGACCTCACGCCCACGCGGCTCTCGGCCTGTCTCCAAGAAGTTGGGATGGCATTTCTCTTCGCACCGGCAATGCATTCCGCAATCAAATACGTGCAACCTGCTCGCCGCGAACTTCGCTTGCGCACAGTCTTCAATTTGCTGGGGCCGCTCACAAATCCCGCGCGCGCCTCGGCGCAAGTGGTTGGCGTTTATTCTGTGGAACTGGTCGAGAAACTTGCCGAGGCGCTCAGCATGCTGGGTTTGCATCGGGCTCTGGTGGTCCACGGATTAGATGGACTGGATGAAGTCACCATCACCGGTCCCACGCGCATCGCCCAAGTGCGCGAAGGAAATGTCCATACCTATGAGGTCACGCCGGAGGAATTCGAGATGAAGCGTGCCGCGATCGAAGATATTTCCGGCGGAGATGCGGCTACCAACGCAACCATCATCCGAGAGATTCTGAGAGGAGAGAAGTCGGCGCGGCGCGATGTCGTGCTGCTGAACGCGGCGGCGGCACTGGTGGCGGCGGGCAGGGCTGATCATCTGGTAGACACGCTGCTGCTGGCCGAGAAATCGATTGATTCGGGAGCCGCAGCTCAGAAACTGGAGGCGCTGGTGAACTTCACCAATGCCAACCACTGATCCAGTGAAAAACTGATCCCAGGGAAAGTCCTACTAAATATGGAATTCATCTGGCCGCCGCACGGGCGCGGACGCCCGCGCCTACATCGACGTCTTAGCGCCCGCCGCTTCTTTTTTCAGCCGCTCGATTTGTTCCAGATGACTTGCGCCATGCGTTCCCATCTTCTCTACATACTCCGCCACAGTCACGTTGGTTTTAAGCTCAGGATGATACGCGGATTTCTCCAGGTCAGACGGTTTTAGGCGTTGCAGCAATCGCAAGTTGGCATGGCGATTCAATCCGTAGAGGGCAATCAGTTCGGCGGGAGGAGTTTCTGTGTATCCGAGGTGCTTCGCCCAGTCGTTCTGATCGATGGGCGCAATCACCGGTTTCTTATCGGCCAGCATTTGCCGAATGCGATAGGCGTACATGACTTCCATGTCCGCCAGATGACCCAGGACTTCCAGGATGCACCACTTATCGGGCGCGCGCTTGTAGCGCATCGTCTTGTCAGGCAGACCGGAAACGGCGGCTGCGATCTGCTTGGGACTCTTCTCCGCCGCTTCCAAATGCTTCTTCAATTCAGCTTCCGTCATGGCGGACCCTCAGTTTAAGAAGAAGTGCGTCTGATCTCACTGCAGATTATCGCGCCGGAGTCCTCACTTTGAAAGAGTTGTTGCTCATATCGCTCTCGGGCACACTGCCGTCATTGACGACAACCTGCTGCGGCGGAGTTGAGACCTCGATTCGGATTGCATTCTTTGAATTGCCGCGCACTTCCAGTCTCTTACTCACCTCGCCGCTATCCGTACGCACCGTAACCGGCACTTCCGCCCCTGCGTCTCCCAGATTCTCGACCAACACTGTGACCATGTAAGTGCCGTGTATCGTCTGTCGCGAATAGACTGACTCCACGTGGAAATCCGGTAAACCGCGGTCGCGATAAACCCAATCATCGAAAAACCATTCGAGATCGCGCTTAGACTGTGCCTCAACTAAGTGTTGCAGATAGGCGGGCGCCTTGTCCTGGTCAGGATGATAGGCGGCCAGTGCTTTCTGCATCGCATCATCGCCGACCATGTCGCGCAGCATCCACCAGACATACATGGCCTTGCTGCGATAAAGCTCCTCGCTATTCGTGTTGATGAGTGATTCGCTCGCCGCAGCATTTTCCTTGTGGTCCGCTGCGAGTGCTTTCTCCGTGTCCGCAATTGCCGTTCGATGCAAACCCATGAAATCGAGGGCTGCCTGGCGTCCATTCTGGCGCTCACGATACGCGGCTTGGGCAAAGTGGGCCAGGCCTTCGTAAATCCACGGGCGCGGGGATGCAAGGGCCGCATGCGTCAGTTGATGAACCGCGGTAAGCGCGTACCGCCGGGAATCGTTGTAACCTAGCGGCGTCAAAACCATACTGCCAGCCTCAAATGGCGCGGCTTCGGGATTGGCCAGCTCCACGACTTCCGCCTTTACTCGTGGTTGTCCAAACCATTGCGTGACGAACGGAACGGCCAACTCCGCTGCGATGGCATAGTCCTCCGCGCCGGACTTGTGTTCGCCCAGGTAAGAAATACTTATTTCTGGTCGATCCAAGGCGTTGTAACTACCGATCAGAAAAAGTGGGACGGTCAACCCCAATGGGCAGTACGAGC
The DNA here is from genome assembly GCA_013290025.1 of Acidobacteriota bacterium. Taxonomy (GTDB): domain Bacteria; phylum Acidobacteriota; class Terriglobia; order Terriglobales; family Acidobacteriaceae; genus JABCYV01. Next base: position 4,933 of record JABCYV010000076.1, on the reverse strand, counting down.
ATTCGGTCGTAACTCCGTAATCTGCTTCGGAGATAGGGTCCTGACCTTGTACAGTGCCTCTGCCGTTACAGAACAAAGTCGGACGCTGTTCGGACCTTTCCCCAGAATGGGTCAGCTCTATCTTCATCTCTGCCTGTGTTTCCCGCGCTTTCCATCGCCCGACTGCTTCGAACATGCTGTTCCCTTCTGACAAATTTGCCGCCTCCGTCGCCACCGGATACCACGCGACATAACCGACGCCGCGTACTGCCGTGAAAGACTTGCTGATCTGGTCCCAATCCGTGTGCCTAGCTTTGTCTTCCGGCACGCCGATTTGCGTCAGCCGCGTGACGTCAAGCGGAATCAACCCTTCATATCCGACGTCCAGCTCGATCTTGCCCTTAGGCGGAACTTCGTGGGGCAGAGTCACGATCGCCTCAGAAAGCGCGCCCGTGTGATCGATGTCGGAAGAGTATTCGTGAGTAACGAACTGCACCGTCTTGCCGCCCACCTGAATGGATTTCCAATCCAGCGTCGAAGAAATCTGCAGCGCGAGATTTTTCTGCGCGGAGGTCGAATCGTTGCGCAGCGTGATCTTGCCCCTCACTGCCAGGCGCTGCTGTTCCGGCTCAATGCGGACATCCAAAACGTACTTAGTGAAGGTGAAAGCTTCGCGATCGAGGGAGAAAGCCTGAACAGACAACGCGGAGAGAATAACCATGAGGACACGGAGAAACTTCATCTTGTTTCCGGTCCCGCCTTTTTCCGCCGCTGGCGCACGATTTCGTAGAGCACCACTCCCGCTGCCACCGACACATTCAACGATGGCACCTTTCCCAGCATCGGAATAGAAACCAGGAAATCGCACTTCTTCGCGACCAGATCGTGAACCCCCTTGCCTTCTGATCCCAGCACGATGGCGCAATCCATGTTGTAGTCGAGCGTGTCGTAGGTCTGCGTTCCGCGCTCATCGAGGCCAACGATCCACAGGTTTTTTTCTTTCAGTTCTTCCAGCGTCCGTGCAATATTTGTGACCTTAGCCATGGGCAAGTGTTCGCTCGCGCCGGCCGAGGCCTTGGCCACCGTTGCCGTCACACCAACGGCACGGCGTTCGGGAATCACCACTCCGTCAGCGCCGGCGGCGTCGGCAGTGCGGAGGATCGCGCCGAGGTTATGAGGATCCTCCACTCCGTCGAGCACAACAATCAGCGAATGCTGGCCGCGCTTAGCGGCAATCACGTCATCGAGATCGTTGTAGCGTTTGTTCGAGGTGATCGCCACGACCCCTTGATGAGCGTTGTTTCCTGCCATGCGGTCAAGCTCAGCGCGACCTAGGAAACGGACAGCAACACCTTGCCGCCGGCACTCGTCCACCACGCGCTGAAGGCGCAGATCATGACGTTCTTTAGAGACGCCCACCCACTCAAAAGAACGCCCACGTGCCTTCAACGCTTCGGCCACAGCATTGATTCCGTAGATGTAATTCATGAACGTTCAGTGTACCGCCCGAGAGGTTCTGCCAGCGATCCGGCCGGCGCGTTCACGTCTGACGCTTGCATGCGTTGACCTTCGCGGAATCGCCTCACTATACTGAATGTGGCCTCCGAGGAAATCATGACGTTGTCCGCCGTAATCGTCGACGATGAACAACTCGCCCGCGACGAACTCGCCTTCTTGCTGAAAAATGTGGGTGATGTGGACGTTGTCGCTCAGGGGAAGAATGGCGTCGAAGGCGTTAACCTGATCCGCGAGCACAACCCTGATCTGGTGTTTCTCGACGTGCAGATGCCGGGTCTCGATGGCTTTGGAGTGATCAAAAAGCTGCTCGATAAGAAGTTCCCACTTCCCAAGATCGTTTTCGCCACCGCATTCGATCAATACGCGGTCAAAGCATTCGAAGTAAATGCGGTTGACTATCTGCTAAAGCCTTTCGACAAGAAGCGCGTCGCCCTATCGGTGCAAAAAGCGCGCGCTAAAGTTGAATCCACCAGTAACTCGGCGGACAAATTAGAGACGCTAATGCGCATGCTGGAGTCGCAGAAGCCGCAGACATCGAAAGTCTTGCTCAAATCTGGGGGACGGCTGTTCCTGGTCAACCAGAAAGATATCTGCTTCGCTTCCATCGAGGAAGGTGTCATCTCCGTGGTGACCAGTGGGTTCAACGGAATGGAAGGCCAGTCGAACTGCCGCACCCTCGAAGAACTCCTGGGCAGCCTCGATCCCAATCTGTTCTGGCGCGCCCACCGCTCCTACATGGTCAACATTAATCGCATCAAGGAAGTTGTTCCCTGGTTCAAAAGTTCCTACCAACTGCGCATGGATGACAAGAAGCAAAGCGAAATTCCGGTCAGCCGCGCCCAGACCAAGCGACTTCGCGAACTGTTCGGGCTGTGACCTTTGGTTGGCAACTCATTGATTACGAACTGCATCGGACCCGTTAAGCGTGCTATAACAAAATTGGGAGTTTGGGGCATTCTATTTTGAATTCAATTGGATACAAGTCACGCAGAGGCAGGCATGTAGCGGCTCTGTCTTGGCTATGTATCTGGTTGGTGGCCTTTACCGGCGTCGTACAAGCAATCCATGTACATGCCGAGAATTCCAAGTCCCCCGGCCATGAATGCTCCATCTGCTCGGTAGCGCATTCCGGAGTGCTCAGCAGCACCACGTTCCAACCGGATGCGATCTTCAACGGTGCGCCCTTAGTTCTTCCGCCAGCCGCATTCCCGGAGTCGTCCGGTTTCGTTTCGTCCCTCCACATCCGCCCTCCACCGTCAGCCTAGCAAGTCTCGCGAACTGCCCGAAGCCGGGCGCTATGCCATACCCGGAGCCTTATACATCCGTGGCTAACAGGTGGCGATCCGGGCTTTCCGGGGGAGGTCCAATCTCCAGATCGTCGAGGTGATCTTCGAATGAGACATTATCTGACCTTGCTAGTTCAAGCAGCTCTTCTGGCGATTCCTCTTTGTGCCCAACAGGCAGGCGGACTGCCGGCGGCGAACCAATCCGATAACGCTGCTTTAATGCAGAAGATCCTCGATCTCGAGGATCGCATCGTTGCAATGGAAGGGGAAATCAGGCAGTTGAAGAGTCAGCCGCCAGCATCTGCGACGACCTCGGCAGCTGCGGCAGGCGCCGGAGCGCAGACTCCTGTCCCGCCCCAAGTTTCGACGGCGCCTACCCAGGAAGGGGTGCTGCAGGAGCCAACCCTGGGCGGGGCCGGAGGCAGCGCTGCTAAGGCATTGAACCCCGATATTAGTATGATCGGGGACTTCATCGGTGTTGCCGGACATAACCCGGTGAATCCGTCTCCATCCTTTCAGATGCATGAGTCGGAACTGGGCGTTCAGGCCATCATTGATCCCTACGCTCGCGGCGACTTCTTTCTGTCGTTCGGAGAGGAAGGCGTGAATCTCGAAGAAGGGTACATCACGCTCACAGCTTTGCCCGCTGGGTTCGTTGCAAAAGTGGGCAAATTCCGGGGCGCTTTCGGCAAGGTGAACACGATGCACAACCACGTTTTGCCATGGGTGGACCGGCCTCTCGTAACCAACAATTTGGTGGCCGGCGAAGACGGCATCGATGACGCGGGCGTCTCGGTGCAACGCATATTGCCGGCCCCCAAAGGAATATTTATGGAGCTGGTGGGGCAGGTTTTCCGCGGTGATTCCGGCGACCAGCAGCATCCCCTGTTTCAAGCCGTCAATAACAGCGACGTTAGTGCCGTGGGACATCTGCGCGCCTACAAGGACATCACCGAATCAACCAACATCGATCTCGGGGCCTCGTATTCGCGCGGACATAATGACGCTGGCCCGAATCTCCTGACGCAGCTCTACGGCATTGACGGCACCCTGCGCTGGAAGCCGTTGCGCCGCTCCATCTACCACTCTTTCGTGGGACGAGGAGAATTGATCTGGAGCCAACGACAGCAACTTCCGTCTGAGCAGCGCGCTTTCGGCTTCTACGCCTCAGGCGACTACCAGTTGGGCCGGCGGTGGTTTGTTGGCGCGCGCTACGATCGCGCCGGGGAGGCTCGGAATGCCGGCCTCATTGATAACGGAGTCTCTGCCGTACTTACCTACTGGCCAAGCGAGTTCAGCCAGATACGTGGACAATATGAGTTTACTCGCTACGCCGGTACGAATATCGATACGAATCAGCTGTTCATGCAGGTGCAGTTCTCATTGGGCGCGCACGGGGCGCATCCGTTTTAGGAGTTACATGAAACCAGCAACCGGTTTTTCTCGTTTCACCATTGCGCTGGGCCTGGGACTGCTGGTGGGGGTCGTTCTCTTACCATCGGCCGCGGCCGCCAAAAAACTCAACGTGGTGACTTCGACCACGGATATGGCCGCGCTGGCACAGGAAGTGGGCGGCGAGAAAGTTAATGTTGAATCCATCGCCAAGGGTTATCAGGACCCGCACTTCGTCGAGGCCAAGCCCAGCTTCCTGCTGAAACTGCGCCAGGCCGACCTGCTGATCTCAGTTGGGCTGCAATTGGAGATTGGCTGGTTGCCACCCCTTATCACGCAGAGCGGTAACCCGAAAATTCAGGTCGGTGCGTCGGGCTACCTGGATGCTTCGCAGTTTGCGGAAATCCTGGATATTCCGCAAGGAACGGTCACGCGCGCCGAGGGCGATGTACATCCATTGGGCAATCCACACTACTGGCTCGATCCTGATAACGGGCGACGCATTGCAAAGGGCATTGCCGGAGAATTCGGCGTTATGGATCCCGAGGATGCTGCGTATTTTCAACAGCGCTTGCAGGATTTTGAGCAACGGCTGGCGGCGGCAGAGCAAAAATGGGATGCTGAGATGAAACCTTATCACGGCCGCAAGGTCGTCACTTACCACCGCTCATTTCCTAACTTTGCGAAGCACTTTGGGCTGAATGTGATTGGCTATGTGGAGCCGAGGCCGGGCATTCCTCCCACCCCTAGCCACACCC
>JABCYV010000075.1 GCA_013290025.1 Acidobacteriota bacterium | reverse complement strand
GCCAAGCCATCACCAATCCGGAAAACACGGTCTATTCGATCAAGCGGTTCATGGGACGTCGCTATGACGAGGTGACCGAAGAAATCAAGATGGTCCCTTACAAGGTCGTGCAGTCGGGCGATCACGTCGCGGTTCTCGCGCAGGGCAAGGAATATACCCCTCCGCAGATCTCCGCCATGATTCTGCAAAAGCTCAAGAAGGCGGCGGAAGATTACCTCGGTGAAAAAGTGAACGATGCGGTCATCACTGTGCCCGCGTACTTTAATGACGCCCAGCGCCAGGCGACCAAGGATGCTGGCAAGATCGCAGGGCTGGACGTAAAACGCATCATCAACGAGCCCACGGCGGCGGCGCTAGCCTATGGCCTCGACAAGAAGAAAGATGAAACCATCGCCGTGTACGACTTCGGCGGCGGGACGTTCGATATTTCGATTCTAGAAGTCGGCGAAGGTGTAATCGAGGTCAAAGCCACCAACGGTGATACTCACCTGGGCGGCGACAACATCGACCAGCGCCTGGTGGACTGGCTGATCGACGAGTTCAAGAAAGATGAAGGCCTCGACTTGCGAGCCAAAGGCAACGAGATGGCCCTGCAGCGTCTGCGTGACGCGGCGGAGCGCGCCAAGATCGAGCTTTCCACCACCATGGAAACCGAGATCAATCTGCCCTTCATTACGGCGGATGCCGGCGGGCCCAAGCACCTGGTTAAGAAGCTGACCCGGGCAAAACTGGAATCGATGGTAGAAGACATCATCCAGCGCTCGGTTGGTCCCTGCAAGCAGTGCATGAAGGACGCCGGGGTTGATGCCAGCAAGATCGATGAAGTGGTACTGGTCGGCGGGCAGACCCGCATGCCGCGCATTCAAGCATTGGTCAAAGAGCTGTTCGGGAAGGAACCTCATAAGGGCGTAAACCCGGATGAGGTAGTCGCGGTCGGCGCTGCTATCCAGGGTGGCGTTCTTGGCGGCGAGGTCAAAGATCTTCTGCTGCTCGACGTGACCCCGCTGACGCTGGCGATCGAAACCCTGGGCGGAGTGGCGACGCCAATGATTCCGCGCAACACCACGATCCCGACCCGGAAGACGGAGACCTTCTCCACCGCAGCCGACAATCAGACGTCGGTTGAAGTCCACGTGCTGCAGGGTGAACGTCCGATGGCGGCTCAGAACCGTACTCTGGGCAAGTTCCACCTGACCGGCCTTCCCCCGGCGCCGCGAGGACTGCCCCAGATCGAGGTGACGTTTGACATTGACGCCAACGGCATCCTGAATGTGACCGCGAAGGACAACGCCACGGGCAAGGACCAGAAGATTACGATCACGTCCTCTTCTGGCCTGAGTAAGGATGAAGTCGAGCGCATGGCCAAGGAAGCCGACGCGCACTCGGCCGAGGACAAGGCGAAACGCGACGAGATCGAGTCGCGGAACCAGCTCGATTCCATGGTCTATAGCGTGGAGAAAATGCTGCGGGAGCACGGCGACAAGATTTCCGGCTCCGAGCGCGGGGAAGTCGAGAACGCGGTGGCTGACGCCAAGAAGGCGCTAGAAGGCTCTGACAAGAGCGCGATGGACCGTGCCCGCGAGAACCTGACCAAGGCCTCGCACAAGCTGGCTGAGCAGATGTACAAGGCGGCCCAGCCACAAGGGGCGCCAGGCACTGGTCCGGAGGCTGGAGCCGGTTCCGCTCCGGGTGGCGATGGCCAGGCCAAGAAAGACGAAGGCGTAATCGACGCCGAGTACGTGGACGTCGAAGACAAAAAATGATGGTGTGGGGACGGGCGTCTCGCCCGTCCAGGCCGAGCGCAGCTCGGCAGTTTTGAAGCTTGGCCACGGGTTGGCACGGATCACGGATCAAATCCGTGAGAATCCATGAAGATCCGTGGCTTGATTTTTTGGGTTTAGCTTAAGGAGGTTGAAATTGCAATTTCAGATAAAAGATCAGGACTATTTTCTAGCGTTTGTGGAGGACGAGAGGCAGTGGTATGTCTTCGCGCCGACAGCGCGAGGCACGCAGCGCTTCCCCGTGTACGTGGATGGGGCGAAGTATGAGCACTTCGGGGTGTCGGAAGCGGGAAGGCATAAGATCCGGAACTGAAACCTTTTAAGAACTGTCATCCTGAGCGAAGTGGCTTCTTCGCGAAGCGAAGGAGGCGCGGAGTCGAGGGACCCCAGGCTGCGTGGGCCAAGATGAACATGGAAGGGAGTTCTCACGGTGGCTGTTGAGGGCAGGGGTGAGAACTCCCTGATGCGCCCGTGCTAAGGTTGAGCGTCACGGGGTCTTTCGACTGCGTTGCCGTTCGCTCTGGCGAACGGCAACTTCGCTCAAGATGACAGAGAGCGAATAGGTAGCGGGGTTCCATGGAGGATCACCGGTATTTCGTCTACATCGTGTGCAGTCGCTCCGGAACACTTTACGTTGGAATGACGAACAGCATCTATCGGCGTGCTTCGGAGCACAAGAGCGGCGAGTTCGAAGGGTTCGCCAGCAAGTATTACTGCGACCGACTGGTGTATTACCAGAGCTTTGACGATGTTCACAAAGCCATCGCTCGGGAGAAGCAGTTGAAGGGTTGGGTGCGGCGCAAGAAGATCGCCTTGATAGAGTCAGTCAATCCGCGCTGGCAGGATCTGGCGGAGAAGTGGGGCGCGGAGATGGCGTTTGCGGGCGAATCGATCAAGAATAAATAAATTGTCATCCTGAGCGGAGCGAGAGAGGCTGAAGTGAAGAAATTCCGCGTCACAGTTCAGCTTGGAGCTACGGAGATTGACCCTCCGGATGCTGATTTAGAGCGGGTCGAAGAATGGCTTGAAAATAATCTGCAGCCCATAATGTCTCTCTTTGAGGGCTACGGGCGGATTTACGTATCAGCAAGGGAAGATGGAACTGTGAACGTGGAGGTCGATTTCATCGTCGAGGGGAATTCATCGGTTGATGTGTTCGATCGCCATAGATCACACTTTGAAACTGTGCAGATTCTAAGTCGCGGATTCGAAATTACGGAAAGCGCCACGTTCCGACCGTCATTTTTTAAGATTGAGGGTGAGCAGTTATACGCGTTCGTGCGTTTTAATCCCGAAACGAATAAACCAATGTACAGCAGTGGCTAGTACGCAATGCCCACGACTACCAAGAAAGACTACTACGAACTCCTCGGCGTGAAGAAATCTGCCTCCGCCGAGGACATTCGCAAAGCTTTCCGCAAGCTGGCGCGCAAATACCATCCCGATGTCAATCCCGGTGACAAAGCGGCGGAAGAGAAGTTCAAGGCCATGTCCGAGGCCAATGATGTCCTGAGTGATCCCAAAAAGCGCAAGATCTACGATCAGCTCGGCTTCTATTCTGACAACATCGATCCGGCCGCCGCCGACGCCTATGCGCGTGGAGGTCCAACCGGCGCCGGCGGATTCGGAGGTTTCCCCGGAGGCCAACCGGCCGGTGCCGGCGGCCAAGGCGGCAATTTTGATTTCAGCGGCTTCGACTTCTCGGACATGTTCGAAGGCGGGGGTGCGGGCAGGAGAGCCGGTAGCTCTGGAAGCGGCGGCTTCCGCGACATTTTCTCCGGAATTTTCGGCGGACGTGGGGGAGCGGCAGCTGCTGAAGGCCCTGAGCCTGGCTCGGATCTGGAATATCAGGTCAACGTCCCCTTCTGGACCGCGATCCGGGGCGGGGTGATGCGATTGAACATTACCCGCCGCGATGTTTGCGGAAATTGCCACGGCAACGGATATATCGAATCCCCCGGCAAGTGCCCCGAGTGCGGAGGCACCGGACAGATCACCCAGACCGGCGGCCGGATGAAGTTCAACGTGCCCTGTCCACGCTGCCACGGAACCGGCAAAAACATCTCAACCTGTCCGGTGTGCCACGGGGAAGGCACCGTGGAGCGCACCGAACCGCTGGAAGTTCGCATCAAGGCGGGCACGCGCGACGGCCAGCGCATCCGTCTCCCGGGCAAGGGCAATGCCGGAGTGCACGGCGGGCCGGCGGGTGACCTCTATGTAATCATCCGAGCCGGAGAGCATCCTGTCTTTCATCGCGAGGGTGATGACATTCGCATCACTGTGCCCGTGACCGCCACGGAAGCGGCATTGGGCTCCAAGATTGAGGTGCCGACCATTGATGGCCGCACGCTGCTCAAGATCCCACCGGGAACCCAGTCTGGACAGAAACTGCGCCTGCGGGAGAAAGGGGTACCCTCCGCCACCAAGGAAGGCGCGCGGGGGGACGAGATCGTCGAGGTAAAGTTGACGGTTCCGACGCCCCGCGATGAGCGTACTAAAGAGCTATTGCGTGAGTTGGCCAAACTGAACCCCGAAGATCCCCGTGCGGAACTGTGGAAAGAGATCTAGGGGCTGACGAAAACCTGTCAGCCGCTGAGTTCAGTCCCTACTTCCTGCTTGGATCATCTGCCGGATTGATGTAGTTAAGCTGTGCCGGCGACATGCCATGAATCTGGATGACCGTCGCTCCCTCGCTCATTGCATAGTGGTGCATATCGGGATCCAGATAAGCAAAGCTGCCGGCGGGAAAGCTCATCATGTGATCGGCATCGAACTTGTCTCCCATGCCAACCTTTAACGTTCCGGATAATACCGACACATTCTCCCGCTTGGGATGCCAGTGGGGAGAGACTTTGTAGCCGGTAGGCATCTTCAGGCGAATGGTGTAGTCGCCGGTCGCCGCCATGGGGTCACCTTCCAGGACAGCCATCTGCGCACCGGGCGGTAGGAAAGGCGGTGCCGGTCCGAATTTCAGCTGGTCCGGCGTAAAGGCGTTTTGCGGAGGGGCCGATTGAGCCGCGGCCATCGTCGCACCGAGAAGAACGACTAAGAAAAGTGGCCTCATGAATCCCGCCTCCTTGCGGGAGGAGAATCATAACCCCAGAAAACAGAAACCAGCAATCGGTTCGTTCCGGCTGGCTCGGCAGCGTCACAATTCTCTGCGATTACGTCTGGGCCTGCCCTCCCGACCAAAAAAAATTTAGATTCTTCTTTCACTCCGCATCTAACTTGCGTATGCTCACGTCTGCGAACTTGCTTCCAGCCGAATCTTCAAGATGCAAGCATCGCTTAAGGAGGAAGCCATAGAAATTGGCAACAGCTACCGCGTCTACTGAGTATCATTCACAATCCCTCGGAGTTCTCCCCCGGAAAAAATCTGTTCGCCTCACACTCTGGCCGCTGGTCGCCGCCACCTTCTTTATGGTGTCGGGCGGAACCTATGGCACGGAAGACATCGTCCACGGCGCAGGTTACGGCAAGGCAATCCTGATTCTGCTGCTCACGCCGATTCTCTGGAGCTTGCCGACTGCCTTCATGATTGGCGAGTTATCCAGCGCCCTACCCTTCGAAGGCGGCTACTACGCCTGGGTGCGCCGCGCCATGGGCAACTTCTGGGGATTTCAAGAAGCCTGGCTATCGCTGGTAGCGTCGATTTTCGACATGGCTATCTATCCCACACTGTTTGTTCTCTACCTCGACCGCCTTTTTCCCTGGTTCGCGGAAGGACACCGCGGGGTGATGGTCGGCCTAGCCGTTGTAATTGTCTGCGCGTTGCTTAACATTGCTGGTGTTCGCGTGGTGTCGACTACCTCACTCTGGTTATTTTTCGCGTTATCAGCGCCCTTCATACTGATCGTGGCCATCGCCCCCTTCAAGTTAGGAGCACTAGCGACGGCCGTGACTAAACCGACGACTTCCAGCGTGGATATCCTCGGCGGCCTGCTGATTTGTATGTGGAACTACATGGGCTGGGACAACGCCTCCACCATTGCAACCGAAGTAGAACGGCCGCAGCGGACTTATCCTCGGGCCATGCTGGCGGCGGTGGTGATTGTGGCTCTGAGTTACATTGTCCCGGTGGCGGCTATGTGGATGACCGGGCTTTCGCCTAGCGCATGGGAAACTGGATTCTGGGCGGACATCGCAGGTCTTCTCGGAGGCCCGCTACTGCGCGTTGGTCTCGCTCTCGGCGGCATGATCAGCGGTTTCGGTATGTTCAACGCCCTGGTGATGAGCTACTCTCGCCTGCCGTTGGCAATGGCGCAGGACGGGATGCTTCCTCGCATTTTCGGCAAACTCCACCCGCGCTCGCGTGCCCCTTGGGTAGCGATTGCGGTCTGTGCCATGGGCTGGGCGATGTGCCTTGGGCTCGGGTTCGAGCGCCTGGTGACCATAGACATTCTGCTCTACGGTGTTAGCTTGAGTTTGGAATTCATAGCACTCATCGTTCTGCGCTTCCGCGAGCCGGATTTGCATCGCCCGTTCCGCGTCCCCGGTGGGATGTTCGGTGCCTTTGCCGTCGGGATCGCTCCCATGCTGCTGCTGGGCTTCTCAGTAGTCCGGAGCCAGACGGAGCAGGTCCTGGGGATCAGTTCCTTCGCCTTCGGGATGCTGTTGATCGCCGCAGGAGTGGTAGCGTATTTCCTCAATCACGCGCTCAAGCCAATGGGCTGGGCGGCGGCCGCAGGAAAATCAGAGACAGCTGCATAAAAGCTGGCCCCGGATTGGCACGGAGCAACGCGGATACTGAGATTGATCCGCGTAAGTCCACCGAATCCGTTGCCTCTTTCTTTTGTTATAGACTCTGATCGATGACTAAACGCAAATCCAAAGGTGCCTATATGTTGAGCCGGTTTGCGGGCGTGAGCGGAGCGCGCTGGCGAAATCCCGAGCGTAGCGAGGGAACCCTTGATTAGACGAAAATCCAAGGGGGCTTATATGATCTCGGCCGTAGCCGAGATGTATGGCATCCATCCGCAGACTCTGCGTCTATACGAGCGCGAGGGTCTGCTCAAGCCTTCGCGCACCGAAGGCAACACTCGCCTCTACACCGACGAGGATTTGCAACGCCTGGAATTTATCCTTTCGCTCGCGCGCGACCTGGGAGTAAACATCAGCGGCATCGCTATCATCCTGCAAATGCGCGAGCGCATGGAGGAGATGCAACGTCAGATTCAGGATTTTGTGAAGTACATCCAGGAAGAAGTGTTGTCGCGTGCCAGTGCCGCGACTGACCCCTCGCGCGGTGCGATTGTGCCGGTCCGGCGGCCCTTTGTGACCCCCGCGCCACAGCCGCTTCGAAAAAAGTAGCTCCGGAATTCAGTCATACTTCTCGAACAAAATTGACTTGCGATCCCAGCCGAGTCCCTTCAACAATTCACGATTCGCCTTGATCATCTTGTCCAGCCCGCAGATATAGGCATGCATGTCGCTGCGTCCCCAGACGATGCTGCTGACATGCTCCTGCACGTAGCCACGCAAGCCTTGCCAATCCGTACTTCCCCGACTGAGCGTTGGCAGATACTGAAAGTTGGCGTGTTCGGCGGCGAGGCGGAGGAATTCATCATGATAGTAAATATCTTTCTCGGTCCGGTTACCAAACAGCAGCCACAGTTGCTTGCTCTGATGTCGAACGGGATCGGCCAGAAGCCAGTGCAACATGGAACGGAACGGAGCAATACCCGTGCCGGTCGCAATGAAGATGGTGTCCCGCAGCGGGGGCCGCAGGATGAAATCGCCGAATGGTCCCTGGCTGGAAATGTCTTCGCCCTTTTTCATGTCGCAGAGGAAGTTTGACATGAACCCATCTTGCACACGATTCAGACACAGAGCAAAGCGATTGTCATTACCCGGCGGCGATGCAATGGAGTACGCCCGGGTGATTTCCTCGCCGTCGAGCTTATTTGTTTTGAGTGAAAGCCATTGTCCGGGAACGAAGCCGAAGCGCGGCAGCCCCCGCATTTCGAATTCCAGATGCTTGGTGGGTTCTGAGAGAGCAACCGAGCGTGTCAGGCGTGCGGTGAAAGTCTGGAACGGAGTCATCTGTCTTAATAGATGACAAATGCGCCAGGGCGGACGCGCTGTTCTCGTGCTCTCAAGGCCGAAAATTAGAAGGGGCACGGCGTTGACCGGCCAGGCTCGTCCGCCGACCGTGGGCACGATATACTCGGTGGCCATGCCAGTGGTGATCTCCATGCTCCGGGGCGTCAACGTCGGTGGTCACAATAAGATCAAGATGGATGCGCTCCGGGCGCTCTGTGAATCCCTGAAACTGCGAGACCCACGCACCTACGTACAGAGTGGCAACGTAGTTTTCAGGACTGAAGAGCGGGACCTCGGCCGCCTGGCCAAGCGGTTAGAAAGCGAGATCGAGCGCAGCTTTGGTTTTCGTCCCGATGTCATCTTCCGCACCACTGCCGAACTGAGAAAAGCGATTGCGAGGAATCCGTTCGCCCTACGGCGTGGAATCGAGCCGAGCAGACTGCTTGTCATCTTCCTCGCCAACGATCCGGGCCAGGAAGCTCGGGACCAGGTTCTTACGATAAAAACCGATCCGGAGGAACTACGGATCGATGGTCGTGAGATCTATATCTATTATCCCAATGGTCTGGCACGTCCGAAACTGTCGTGGGCAGTTATAGAGAAGACGCTAAAGACACGCGGAACAGGCAGAAACTGGAACAGCGTCACTAAGCTGCTCGAGATGGCCGAGACACTGGAAGCTTCCGAATGACTTCCTTCCTGAACGATTCCAACTCACCCTTCCCGGGATCGGGAACTCATCGTCATTGAGTCGTCTACGGACAGCCGGGCACTGAGGCTTGGCAACCGAACTGCAACATGGGACCGAGAGGACGTTTGCTCCCTCGAAAAGACGACCTGGAGCCTAGGAGGTTTTGTCATGGCCAGAAATGCTGCTGCTCCAAGCAACGAGACCACATGGCGCACCCTGCTTGGTTCTTGTGACGATTGGCCCATTCCGACCGCGGAGTCTTGCACATCCCAGCAGCAAACAGACCGCTGCGAGCTCTGGTGCGAGCCTCTAGGCGTCGACCGCCCATTTGTGACGAACTCAGCAGGGGAGCGGCCGACCCACATCGCATGCCTCGGGGATCCGACGCTCTCCGGCGCTGAACATCGAGGAATTTGGCAACGTTTGCTGCGAAGGTTCATCGCGGGCCAGGTAGTTCCTCGGACAACCATTGGAGACTATCCGAAAAGATAGTGCGTATCCGATAAGATAGGCAGCCGTTTTCTGCGTGACGCCCGTTGGGGCGCATTTGCTGCGGGTTACGAACCACTCCAGCTCTTTGTCGCAAGCTCGGACAACGGCATCGCGCGTGCTACTTAACGAGCACGGAGTCGTGCTGGGGCCGACTCATTCGAGGAGGTGGATCGTGCAGATACACCATCCCGTCTGTATTCCTGGTGGACCTTTACATTGCAGTCGATGCGTGCCACTACTGTTTGCTCTGGTCACCGCTCTTGCCGTGATCGGGCCGGCGAGTTACGCGCAGGACTGCCCTCAATGCAACACAGACTCCATCCTACCAACTGGCGAGTGGTTGCTGACGAAACATGTGACCGAAGTCAACGTGCTTTTTGTAGCCATACACAATGGCAAACCCGTTGACGGCCTCTCGCACAGCGACCTCGCGATTCAGGACAATAACAAAGCGCCTACGGCGATCTTGGGTTTTCGCACCGAGCGCGACTTGCCGTTGCGGGTGGGTGTGGTGATCGATACCAGCAATTCGGTGACCTCACGTTTCCGGTTTGAGCAAGAAGCAGCCAGCGCGTTTCTTCGCCAGCAAGTGAATAGAGGCGATGACTTGGCGTTCGTGATGGGATTCAGCGATCATCCCACGGTGACGCAGGATTTCGCCAATGATCCGGGTCTGCTGTCCAAAGGTGTAGCTCGGCTGACCATCGGAGGCGGCACGGCTCTCTACGATGCGGTTTATCGGGGTTGCCAGAAACTGCTGCACCGGCCGGAGCAGGATGTGGTTGCGCGAGTGCTGGTCGTTCTGACCGACGGCCAAAATAATGCGGGGGTCATTAGCCTGGACGATGCCATCGCAGCCGCCCAGGAAGCCGGGGTTACCATCTACGCAATCAGTACGAACTACCGACCGGAGACGACTGCCGAGCGAGACATGGCCGATAGCGGGAACGCAAATCTCCACAAGCTGTCGGAGCAGACCGGGGGCCGAGTGCTGCTCCCCGCTAGTCCCAAGGATGTGGAGAAAGCTTTCGCCAAGATAGGCGAGGAGTTGCGCAGCAGGTATGCGATTTCCTATAAGCCGGCGGACTTCAAGCCTGACGGCCGCTATCGAAAAATAAAAATTGAGGCACGAAAGACGGGAGAAAAACTAGAGATTCGTGCGCGTAAAGGATACTACGCCCGCCTCGCGTCCTCGCTAAGTTCGGAACTCCCAGAAGAGGCCCTGAATGTAGCGTCTCCCCCGAGGTAGCCAGCGGATGCCAAAGCGTTGGGCCGCTCAGTTCGGCGAGATCGATGGGGATCAGCGATTGCAAGCGATCCAGCATCGACCTATAAGGATCAGCCAGCACGCTCGATCACGTTTCTTGAGTGCAGCTAGTGAGGATCTTTCGCGCCAAGCTTTGACGACCTCGCTAGATCCGTCGCAGGGAGATGCGGCATTGGACGCTCCATCAAGCATCGCGGACTATTGCCCCACCTCTCCGATGTAGACAGCAAAAGGCTCCAAAGAAAAGTGCGCCAGATCAGGCTCTTCGTTGGAATGCATTGTGCTGAGTAGGGTATGTGATTTCGCAGAGGCAACGCCCTGCTGCGAGAAATCGAAGGTAACCGTTTGGGGAGTCGCTGACATGTTCAGCACAACCAGCACGGACTGGGTTCCAGTGCGGCGGAGATAGGACAGAACATACGGATGGTCCGGATTAATTGAAATGTAGTCGCCGTCAAGCAACGCAGGCTTGTTTCGTCGCACGGTCAATAGCCGCTTATAGAAATTAAGGACGGAGTCAGGGTCCTTCAGTTCAGCGGCGACGTTGTGGGTTTTGAAGCTAGGGGCAACGGGCAGCCAAGGCGTACCGCGAGTAAAACCGGCGTTGGGGCTGTCGTCCCACTGCATGGGAGTGCGTTCGCCGTCGCGGCCTTTCTCTCGCGGCCATCCCACCTTTCCGATTGGATCCTTGACGTCTTCTTTCCGAAGCGGGTCATTGTTCTGCATTCCTATTTCTTCGCCGTAGTACATGATAGGAGTGCCACGGAGCGTCAAATAAAGACCTGCCATCAGCTTGGCGATGGCGTCATTATGCTGACCGTCGCCGTATCGGACATAAGAGCGAACAATATCGTGATTGCTGATGACGTACACCGGCCAGCCTCCGGCGGACTCGAGGGCGGCAATGTGCTCTCGAAATGCGGGGGCAGACAACATGGGGATCTTGGTGAAAGCCAGGTCCATCGGCATTTGTAGCTCAGGGTCGTGATTTCCGTAGTACTGCTTTAGTTCAGAGGCGGTGCCCGCCCAGGTTTCACCAATCAGCACGGCATCATGTTCGTCTGCCACCTTGCGTAGATCGCGCAGGACGCCATGCACTTCAGGAAGATTGTCGTTGTAACGGTCCTCCATTCTTGGATCCCCGAAGTTGTTGACTCCCGGTAGCAGCGGGTTGTCGTGTAAGGCCGGATCTTCGAACAGATTGCTGACCGCATCCAGGCGAAAGCCAGCCACGCCACGTGTGTACCACCAGCGGGTCACATCAAACATCGCCTTTTCGACTGCGGGATTTCGCCAGTTCAGGTCCGGTTGCTCGGGATAAAAGCGGTGATAGTAATACTGGCTGGAGAGCGGATCGAACTTCCATGCGGAACCGCCAAAAATCGATTCCCAGTTATTGGGAGGCTGACCCGGTCTGCTGCTTTCGCGCCAGATATACCAGTCGCGATGCGCTGAGGTGCGCGATGATCGCGAATCGACGAACCATTTGTGCTGGTCAGAAGTGTGGTTGAGGACAAGATCCATAATGATCCGGATGCCCCTCTTCCTGGCTTCTCGTTCCAATTCATCAAAATCCTTGAGCGTGCCGTAAACCGGATCGATGTTCTCGTAGTCGGAAACATCGTAGCCAAAATCTACTTGCGGGGAGGGATAGCACGGTGTAAGCCAGATGGCGTCAATTCCCAAATCTTTTAAGTAGCCAAGCTTGGAGGTGATCCCCTTGAGATCGCCGATGCCGTCGCTGTTACTGTCGAGAAAACTCCGCGGATAGATTTCGTAAAACACCGCATGCTGCCACCAGGGCGCATCGTCTTTTTGGGGCGATGATGTGCCAGCCGCTGAGTAAGATGCCCTGAGGCATAAGAGTAGGATCAGAAACGTGAAAAGTTTTCTAGACATCGTGAACCCCAGTTGGACAGCGAATTTGGTTCCTTGGTTCCCACGTGGTCCTCGCATAATGGCAGCGCCTTGCAAGCCGCTCTCAAGCGGCATCTCATTCCACTCGGTACACGCTCAAGCTGGTTGCTGGTATAGAAATCTGCACAGTCTCCTCCTGGACTTGTGCCTGTCCAAAGCCGAACAATTTGTCCAATCGGCGTGTGTCCTGGAGTGGCCCTCCTTCTATCTTTAGGGTCACATTACGACGTACAACGGCGTTGTTGAAAATAACCAGCAACTTTTCCTCGGAGGTTTCGCGAACAAATGCGTAAAACGTATCGTCCCAGGCAATGTGCCATTGGTGGCCGTGGCGCAGGGCGGGGTGCGACTGCCTCAACCTCAGCAATTCTTCTACGTGAGCAAAAATCTCCTGCTCAACCGGGGTACGACCGGAAGAGACAAAAGCATTCCGTTTATCACCGGGAAATCCTCCGGGGAAATCCCGGCGATTGTCAGGATCGTCCCCTCCTTGCATTCCGATCTCGTCGCCGTAGTAGATCTGGGGAATGCCTCGCAAAGTGAGCAGCAACGAAAATGCAGCTTTCAGTTTCTCTTTGGAACTGTCTAGCTCTCCTGCAAAGCGGCTGGTGTCGTGATTACCGATGAAAGTGACCAGCGTCTCAGGATGGGCGTAGAGCCAGTCACGCTGAAGGACGTCAATGATTCGCTGCACGGGCTGTCCGCGGAGCAAAACATCGCGCAGAGCGTGGTAGAGCGGGTAGTCAAAAATCGTATAAACGCGAGAGTCTACGCCATCGAACTGCTTGCGGCCACCGTCGAAAAACGAGGTAATAGTTACGTCGCGGTCCGAAACTTCTCCCAGGCTGTCGACTATGGGATAGACCTGGTGGAGTTGATATAGCCATTGACTCCAAAAGCTGCGGGAGGAATATGGAAATGTGTCCAGCCGGAAACCATCCAGATGTGCGCTTTCGGTCCACCAGAGCGCATTCGTCAGCAAGTATTGCGACACTAGCGGGTCGTCGGTGTTGAGGTCGGCCAGCATGTTGGCGAACCAGCCTTCGAGAACTCCGCGTTTCTGATCGGGCGTCGCATGAGGATCCGTCAGCGCCGAGAAGGTGTAGACGGGGCTGAGGTGCTTTTCTGGAGTTCCGTGAAACCAGGATGGCGATGGTGGTTGCTTGATCCACGGGTGCTCCGGCCCGGTGTGGTTGACTACGTAATCGATCAGCACCTTCATCCCCAGCTTGTGCGCTTCGGCAACCAGGGCCCCATATTCCTGCAACGACCCCATGTGATCGTCGGTCGCGTAGAAGTCCACCACGTGATAACCGTGATAGTCGGAGTTGGCGTTCTTCCAGATAGGGGTGAGCCAGAGCGTGTCCACCCCGAGATCATGGAGATAGCCCAGGTGTTCTCGGATCCCGAGCAGGTCGCCGCCGTGGTAAGCCCTGGCTTGGGTGCGGTCGTATGTAGCCTTCGATCCTGAAGGGCGGTTATTGCCTGGGTCACCGTCGGCGAAGCGGTCCGGCATGATCAGGTAGATGACATCATCCTCGCCAAACCCCTGAAAACCGTCGGAGGTATTTGTCCGAGCTTGCAAGGGAAGCTGCAAAGTCGTGGAAGCTTCGGGCGTCTGCAAGCACAAGTTCACGGTTCCGGGTCGCGCTAGGCCGGTGTCAAGCCATACAAAAAGATAGTGGCCGGTGGTTTCAGCTTGAACCCGGGTGACTTTTACGTCAGGAGAGTCGGTGCTGACTTTGGCTTCCAACAATCCGTCACCGCTGATCAACAACATTGGGCTGGGCAATCCGACCCACCAGTTTGGGGGTTCCACCTTGTTAACAGCCGGCCCTGCCGAGGCCCGGTTGCACACGGCGACCAACAGCAGGAAGGATGTCAGCGCGCATCGTGCTCGGACTGACCTCGTGGTCGGAACCATTTTCCTTAGAGAAATCAGGAAATCAAATCGCGAAGATAGCAGGTAGCCGGTCTTTTGGATGTTTGCGGCTGTCCACAATCGAAGCGAAAGAAGCATGCGAGAGGAGGGACCAGACCAACCCCGTTCCCTCCTCAAAACATCAGTCAGAAGCTGAAGCGAAGAGCGAACTCGATCTGGCGCTCGGAGCCCAGAACAATGCTCTTCACCGTCCCGAAGTTGCCGTCGTTAAGATCCCCGGTAGGTGTGCCAAACTGCGGGGTATTGGTGATGTTGTAGAAGGCGGCGCGGAACTCAGTGTTCACCCTCTCCGTGATTGTGAAATTCTTAGCAATGGTCAAGTCGAGGAACTTGCGCGCCGGTCCGTTAAAGGCATCGCGAGGCGTGTTTCCAGGAGCGACATAGACGCCACCGACCGACGGTGGATCCACAAACGCGGTTGTGTCGAACCAGAGTTTGTTGGCTGCTGTGTTTGCGATGCCATTCAGTTGGTGAAGCGGTCCCACCAGATTGGGCCGAGTGTTCGGCTGGTTCTTACTGTCCTTTATGTCGAAGGGCATCCCGCTTTGCAGGGTAAGCACAGGAAGGATTTGCCACCCCCCAATGACCGCTTGCTCGACTCCATTGAAATTCCCTCCCCACATTTTTCCATGACCAAAGGGCAATTCCAAAATCGCGTTCAGCACGAAACGATGACGGATGTCGAGCAGCGAATTTGCCCGCTCATGCCGCATGTTGAAAAGATCAATGTAATCTTTCTGGGAATCCAGCGCACCCGGTGAGTCGTCGATGGTGTGCGACCACGAGTACGCGGCATTGAATTGCACTCCGTTTGAAAGGCGGCGTTTCAGGTCGACTTGCAGCCCGTTGTAATAGGACGTGCCATTGGTGATCATGGTATTTACGTTGCCCAGACCAGCGTATGGGAACGTACCGCTCGGCGTGTTGTACTCCTGCCGGTTCAGGTTGAACAGCGACATCAAAGTGACGCCCCGGGTTCCTACGTAAGCGAGGCTGAGCGAGGTATTGCTGTTCAATTCTCGCTGAAACTGCAGATTGTATTGTTGCGCGTAAGAATTGACGTCATTCTTGGGATAGGCAATGACGCTCACATTCGTGGGCGCGGCGAGATTGACATTTAAAGGACCCTTGCCGGGCAGTCCGTTGGGATTCACGTTAGTCGGGTTTGGATTAACACCAGATGGACTATTGGGGGCCGCGCCGCCAAGATTGAAGCGAAATCCGTCCTCGTATTTGAATTGCGACTGTCCAGAAAACGGAGGATTCTGCGCCAGCTGATTGTCGATGCCGCCGCGGTCGAGGAAGTAAAAGATTCCGTAGCCGCCACGGATGACTGTTGTGCCATCAGATCTCAAGCTGTAGGCAAAGCCGATGCGGGGAGCAAAGTTGTTGGTGTCAGTGTTGATTAAGCTCTTGGGGTAGCCGTTGGTTCCGGGGAGAACCAGCTGTCCGGTGGCGAGATCGAAGTTCGCCTGCAGGTTATGAGTTTCATAGGGCCAGGTATACAGGTCATATCGCAGCCCAATATTCAAAGTTAGTCTGCGGCTGACCCTCCAGTCATCTTGTGCGTAGTACCCCGTCTCGTAATTTCGGGTGTGGGAGAAACCCAGTGCCGGGCCTACGAAGTAGTTATGGACGAAGCCCGAGAGAAGATCGGAAACCTCGTAACCGGTCGGACTGCTGCCGCCGCCATCGCCCCAGAGATTAAAGAAACCCTTTCCGGCAAACGGCCGGAAGAGGTTCACCTGGCGTAGGACCAGGTTGGTGCCGAATTTCATGGTGTGGTCGCCCTTGATCCAAGACAAACCGTCATTGATCTGCCAGGTCTGCTCCGGGACCAGGTAGGGTCCGAAGTCGCCGGTGTATTCGATTTGATTGTTGTTGCCTCCAATGAGTGCACCCCCTCCCAATTGGGTTGAGGTGTTGGCGTTTGGAATACCCAGATTCTTGGATAGCGGGACGTTTTCGAAAGGAGGCGTGAAGCCCAGGCGGCTGCGAATCCAGCCCAGACGAAGCTCGTTTAGCAGATTGGGCTTGAATGTGTGCGTTTCGCCCAGGGCGAAAGACTTGGCATCGGTGAATTGGTCGCCCGAGCCAAATCCAGCGGGCAGGGTTGGCAGGCGCGACGTAGTAGTTTCGTTATCTTTCGCGTAGCTGTAGCGGCCGAACAACGTATCCGAATGCGTGATGTTCCAGTCTGACCGAATGTCAAAATCATCGAATTTCTGAATATTCTGCCGTTGGATAAGAAAGTTTTTTTGAATGCAAACGCCCTGGGCGTTGGATTTCGCGCACAGGGCGGCGGCACCTGTGAGATTGGGTTCAGGAAAGGCCTTCAGGTAGTTTTGGCCGGGCGCGATGATCTCGCCTGACGGAATCAGATTTCCGGCGAGGGGCAAACCGGTGATTGGATCCTTCAATTGAACGGGCGTGGCCAAGGTTAGCAGCTCGGAGAAATCTCCGTTGCGCATCTTGTCGGTCGGAACCGTTGCAGTTTCTAAGCCCAGCGGCAAGGATTGCCGAAGTCCCTGGTAATCGCCGAAAAAGAACAACTTGTCTTTGATGATCCGTCCGCCGATTGTGCCTCCGAATTGGTTGCGTTTGAACGGTGCTTTCGGAGTCTCTTTTCCATTGGTGATGGGGTTGAAATAGGCCGTATTTGCGTCCAGGACGCTGTTACGAAGAAATTCAAAGGCGCTGCCGTGAATGGTATTGGTTCCGGACTTGGAACTCGTATTTATCACGCCTCCGCCGGCCCGACCCACTTCAGCCGGAGCAATGCTGGTATCCACTCGGAATTCCTGGAGGGCTTCTGCCGGCGTGAAGAAAATGATGGTGTTCACCAACGACTCGTTGTTGTCGATCCCATCCAGCATGAAATTGTTATTCTGCGGACGCAAGCCGTTCACTGAAAGGGAAGCCCCGCCAGTGTTGTTGTAGCGGAAGGTTTCCGCCTGGTTCCCCGACCCGGTCGCCTGACCATCAACTTTGCCCCGAGAGACACCCGGAACCAGGGTAGCTAATTGCGTAAAGTTCCGCCCATTCAGAGGTAACTCGGTGATCTGCTTCCCGGTCACGACATCACTGATATTCGAACTTGCGGCTTCCACTAGAGGGACGTCGGAGTTAACTTCGACGTTTTCGGTGACCTGACCGACCTCCAACTGCAGGTTTAGAACCGCAACCTGTTGCGTTTGCAAGGTGATCTTCTGGGTGGCCGTCTTGAAACCAGTCTGCTTAGCTTCTACCTGGTAAGCGCCAGGTGGCAAGGCAGTGACTACGAAGTTCCCGTCCGCTTCGCTATTCACAATTACTGCTCGCTGGGTACCAAGGTTGGTAACCGTGATGGAAGCTCCAGGCAGGACCGCACCGGTGGCATCGGTAACGGTTCCGGTGAGGCGGGCTGTATCTGTCTGCGCGACAAGCGTCGGCAAGCTCAAGGCCATCAATGCAAATGCAAAGATAGTCGCGAGAGTACGGGCGAACGATCGCTCAGATGCGGTTGCCATATTGATCCTCTCTTCCATCACCAAAGGGCCAAAATCGTGGACCAACGTTCATAAGTGAGTTGCGGAACCTCTCGCTGAACCATCTGAGGCGCAGCTTGGTATTGCGGCACCAGAGCCACACCAACAAATGTTCACTGTGAGCCCGGGGGGCACATCTATAATTCCGATCTCTAGAAACGGAACGGCGCAGTCTGTGCTTCTCAGTGCTTTCTCGGAAGTTTCGAGAGGTTTGATACCGTTACAGTGGGAACCCCTTTAGTTGCGGTGCTTTGACACTTTTGTTACTGTGATGTTACATCCCGTGACGTTGGTGTCTCCCTTTATGTCGGAACGGGACCAATTCTCGAAACAAGTCGATCGGCTTGCCAACAGCAGTACGCTTCATGGCTCCGAGTCCCTACGCAAGCTGCTTCGATATTTGGCTGAGCATAGCCTGGATCATTCTGCATCAGGTGTGAAGGAGTATCAGATCGCGACCGAGGTATTGGGTCGCCGGGCAGACTTCGATCCACAAGTGGATTCAGCCATCCGGGTGCAGGCGGGCAGGCTTCGTGGGAAGCTAGCAGAATATTACGCCTCCGAGGGCGCTGACGATCCAATCCTTGTGGAGCTCCCCAAGGGCACCTATAAGCTTCACTTCCGCCATCGCGTGGCAGCACCAGGTAAGGAAGGGTCGAATGGTAGAGACCCGCGACTGGTCGAGCCACAGCAAACGGCACCCGGGTGGAGGATCGCCAGCATCGCGCTGTGTGTTGCGCTGGTGGCTTCCCTGGCTGTGGTCGCGACGCTGGTGATTTCGCGGAAGGTCCCTAGCGCGCTCGATCGGGGAATCGAACAGGTTCCAGCAGAGTTTCGAACGATCTGGAAGCCGTTCCTAAGCGGGGAACGAGAACCTTGGCTCGTCTTCAGCAATGCTGCCTTTGTCGGCCGACCGGAAACTGGAATGCGTTACTACAATTCAGTGCGCGATTCTGGCGGCCAGATCTGGGACCACTACACCGGAGTGGGTGAAGTCTTGGCCGTGCACGATTTGGACCAGGTGTTCGGAATGCTTCATCACCGGATTCGGGTTAAGCGAGGCAGTCTATTCTCATTGGATGATGTGAAGAATAATGACCTGATCTTCCTGGGTTCCCCCTCCGAAAATCTGACATTGGGAGAAATTCCGAGTACACAGGAATTCATTTTCCGGCGTTTAGTACAGGGGGTACGGAAGGGGGACTTGGCGATCGTTAATGTGCATCCCCAAGCAAATGAACCAGAGACTTTCCTTGCTAGCCCATCGACTTCGACGCTGTCTGAGGACTACGCAGTAATTGGGCTGATGCCTGGGTTGGATCCTGCTCGCTCTGTGATGATCTTTGCCGGTACCACTACGTTTGGCACGCAAGCCGCTGCCGAATATGTTTGCCGGCAAGATTCATTGCGGGACTTGTTGTCGCGGCTATCGACATCGAGCACCGGAGAGGTGCAGCCCTTCGAAGCCTTGCTCCACGTCAAGGTAACCCGGGGAGTTCCAGTTGAGACGCAACTACTGGCCGTGCGGGAGAGAACTCACTGACTTTTGAGTATCCCGATTTCGGAACAAGGGTGCTGGGGACTGATGACCAGGCAATTACAGGGAAGGCTGGAGGCGCGGGTCGGAATCGAACCGACGTATAAAGGTTTTGCAGACCTCTCCCTTACCACTTGGGTACCGCGCCGTATGGTCTAAATTAGCGTCATCTGGAAAAAAAGTCCATCCGGCGCGAGGCAATCCAACCCAAGCGAAAAAGCGCGATGCTGCCGCTGAACGCAAATCTGGTGACTGTGGTAACACGGCCCACAGGGGCACGAAACTGGGGCCGGCAACAACTTCAGGCCTATCGGGAGCGCTCAGCCCGTGGCAGGAACGGAGTCCAAGAGTCCTTGGTCGAGTGGCAACGCCCACTTCTCCGCCAACGATGCGATCTCCGGCCTTGGCTGTTTGGCAGAATGTCCGGCCGGCACTAACTCGGAGCGAACTTCTTGCGGACGCAGCAGCAGCTGGCGGATTCGCAGTTTGGCTTTGTGCAGTTGCGACTTCGAATTGCCGACCGAACAACCGAGGATTTCTGCGATTTCCTGGTGCTCATAGCCCTCGACTTCGTGTAGCAGAAAGATTGTGCGATACCCCCGCGGCAATTCTCTGAGGGCATGAGCCAAGGCGACGCGGTCGACGCAGCCGGCCAGGCGATCGTCCAGGTTCCATATTCCCGGCGGATATCATGGGCGCCGTTGTCGACCTTGCAGGGCGCGTCAAGCGAAACCTGGCACAGCGACTTCTTGCGAAAATGCATCAGCACGGTATTGACGGCGATGCGATAGAGCCAGGTGGACAACGCGGAATCTCCGCGGAAGGTGGCGAGCTTACGAAACACCTGCATGAACGCGTCCTGGGTAAGATCTTCAGCTTCCGCAGCGTTGTTGGTCATACGCAGGCACAAAGAATAGACTCGTGACTTGTGCGCATGAAATAGTGCGGCAAAAGCATCCGAATCGCCTTGCTGAGCGCGCTTGATCAAATCGGAGTCCAGAGGAATGGTTCCGATGTTAGCAGCGTCGCTGTTCACTGGTGTCTCCTTTCAAGTCCAAAATGACGACATGGAGTAAGCTTGGCCACATTGACATTTGGCAGGGTAGAGCCAGAGGCAAGGACGGACTATCCGGTGCACGCTGTAACTGTTTCCCTATCTTTCTGTACGCAACGGCGAAGGCGAAACAGCGCAAAATATTGCAGACTGACGAACTGTTCTCGCATGCTTTCGACACCAAACCCACGAAATGTCCGGCATTCGTTGGTCTCGTCATTCCTCGTTACCGAGTCAGAGCAAGTCCGGCTACAGGGAAATCCTTGGAAGGGATACAGGGTCGACAGGATTGGCCGTGGGAGTTACTTAACCTATGCTCACGCGGGTTCAATTTCCTCAACGTGTCTACCTATCGAGCAGGAGCTAGGGAAGCAAAATCTGGCTCCTGCTTCTCGCCTTGCCATTGCTGCGGGACCTCGGGAGTCCATCGGTAGCAAATGTTTTCCTGATTGCATTTGGGCCTGTGAGCTTACGTGGCTGAAAATGCCGCTTGAGAATGCGTTGACTTGAAAATGCGTTAAGAAACGTTGAGTAGAGGGGACGTCCCGGAAAAAATACAGAACTAGCCGGATAGCTGCACCCAGCACAAGTGAAGTATCTGTTAGTTAGACCCGACGCGAAAGAGGCGGAAGGCAGGCGCTGGCTGTACAATCCCATTCGTTAAGGGCGCCTGCCTCCGCCCCATATCCTCGTTCGAGGTTTCCGATTGCTCAATCAGACCGCTCCAATCGTGTGGCCGGGAAAGCCCTACCCGTTGGGAGCAACCTGGGACGGCGAAGGAGTAAACTTCGCAATCTTCTCGGAGCACGCAGAGAAGATCGATCTGTGTTTCTTTGACAAGAGTGGGCGCCGCGAAATTCACTGTGTCTCCTTGCGAGAACAGACTGACCAAGTCTGGCACTGCTACTTGCCGGAAGCTCGTCCTGGCCTGCTGTACGGCTACAGGGTCTACGGTCCTTACGAACCAGCTCACGGGTTGCGCTTCA
Organism: Acidobacteriota bacterium; assembly: GCA_013290025.1. GTDB lineage: Bacteria > Acidobacteriota > Terriglobia > Terriglobales > Acidobacteriaceae > JABCYV01. The sequence goes on along the minus strand of JABCYV010000075.1, from coordinate 231 downwards.
ATCATCACAAGCTCTTGCTTGATCCTTATGCCAAGCAGGTCCAGGGTGATTTGAAGTGGAGTGATTCGCATTTCGGCTATCGGATCGGTCACAAGCTGGAAGATTTGTCTTTCGACCGGCGAGATAACGCATCCGGCACCCTGAAGGGTGTTGTTGTCGACTCCTCCTTTACCTGGGGAAGCGATCAGGCACCGCGCATTCCCTGGCACCACAGCATAATTTATGAACTGC
>JABCYV010000074.1 GCA_013290025.1 Acidobacteriota bacterium | reverse complement strand
GGAGAGTTAGTCACGGTTGCGCTCAAGTCTGCCGCCTCGCTCGATCAACTTAAGAGCGCACTGAAAATCACGTCTCTGACGGAGGCTTTCAGGTAGTGATGCAGGCGGTCTCCGATGCAATGATGTCTACCGACTTTCCCCGTCCAGGCATCTACCAATCAATCCGATTTCTACTCAAAAAGTTAGAGCATCGAAAGAAAATGCTATGGGACTCCTGGGAGCTAACCTCGCGGCCATACAGTGTGAACCCGATGGTGAAGACTGGGACGAGACCGTAAGCTGGCTTGTACCGGGATCAGGCCGTCGCGCGGCTGCACGCATTAGGGGCTCACTGCGCATCGCGCTCGCAGGAGAACGATCGCATTATGAGAATTGCACAGGTTGCGCCACTTTACGAAAGTGTTCCGCCTGCACTGTATGGAGGCACAGAACGAGTTGTTTTTTGGCTTACGGAGGAGTTGATCCGTCTGGGTCACGACGTGACCCTATTCGCAAGCGGCGATTCTCTCACGACTGCTCGACTGGTGCCGGCCTGTAAGAAAGCCTTGCGATTGGATGCAGAGTGCGTGGATCAGCTAGCACATCATATGGTGATGCTGGACCAGGTTTTCAGCGAAAAAGAGAAATTCGACCTAATTCATTTTCATATTGATTATTTGCATTTTCCTATGAGTCGACATAACAAAGTCCCACAGGTTACGACCCTTCATGGGAGGCTCGATCTTCCCGATTTAGTGCCTCTTTACCGGCATTTCCGGAACATGCCGGTGATATCAATTTCAGACGCTCAGCGTAGGCCTCTGCCTTGGGCGAATTGGCAGGGTACCGTCCACCACGGTTTGCCGCGAGAGTCTTTTTCTGTTGGCGACGGAGGCGGCGGCTACCTCGTATTTCTCGGACGTGCCTCTCCAGAAAAGGGCCTGGACGACGCTATCAAGATCGCGAAACGCGCCGGTATGCCATTGAAGATAGCGGCCAAGATTGATCGCGTTGACGTGGTATATTTTGAGAATGTCATCAAGCCTCTGCTTGATCACCCGCTTATTGACTTCATCGGGGAAATCGGGTGTCGCGAGAAAAATGCACTTCTCGGTGAGGCTGCTGCTCTTCTGTTTCCCATCAATTGGCGCGAACCCTTTGGCCTTGTGATGATTGAGGCCATGGCTTGCGGCACGCCCGTGATTGCATACCCACGGGGTTCCGTTCCTGAGATCATAAAAGAGGGGGTCACCGGCTTTCTCGTGTCCGATTTCGAGAGCGCGGTGAGAGCAGTAAGGAGAATTGGAGACATCGACCGAAAAAAATGCCGGCGGAATTTTGAACAGCATTTTGACGCCCAGCGTATGGCGCAAGATTACCTGAACATTTATCAACGGTTGGCTCGATCAATATCTTCGTCGAGCACCGTTTCCGACGGAGCTCTCAGTTGGACGACACTCGCAACACCCAGCAATACTACATAGCTACGAAGTCATCGCCAGCTGATGACCGCGCCAAAGTCCTGAAATACGGCAGAATGTTCTCTGTGTTCGACCATCTGGGGGATATCCAAAGCTCTGGGCTGGGCGAGCAGGGACTCTTCTTTCAAGGGACGCGTCACCTGTCAGAACTTATCCTTTGTCTATGGAATGCGCGGCCATTGCTTCTAAGTTCTGCAATCAAGGCAAATAACTTTCTCTTCACTGCTGACCTCACTAACCTCGACGTTTCCCATCTGGACAGAGTTGTCATACCTCGGGGCACGCTGCACCTTCAACGATCAAAGTTCCTGTGGCAAGATGCGTGCTATGAAGAGTTCGCATTCATCAATTACGGTCTTTTGTCTTTGATGGTCCCATTCGGCATGAGATTTGGAGCAGACTTCGCTGACATCTTCGAAGTGCGCGGTATGCACCGGGAAAAAAGAGGCCGCCGCTTGCAAGACCGTGTCGTGAAGGATTTGATATTGCTTTCGTATGAAGGTCTGGACAAGACAGTTCGTGAAACTCGCATTCAATGCGAACCCACGCCCCAAACTGTCTCGCTGTCGGAGCTTCAGTTCGAAGTCCATCTCAAGCCCGGAGAGAAGACAGCCGTGCGTCTAGCCATTTCTTGCAGTTCCGGGGGTGAACACAATTCGGTTAGCTACAGCAGCGCAATGAGCTCTGCCAGAGACGAACAGAGAGAGGTCTCCAGCGCTCTCCCTCAGATCGACAGTTCAAATTCCCGTTTTACGGACTGGATCAGACGTTCCGCGGCTGACGTTCAAATGATGATGATCGGCAATCCCGAAACGAGTTACCCCTACGCCGGGGTGCCATGGTTCAGCACAGTTTTCGGTCGGGACGGGATCATTGTGGCTCTACAAATGCTCTGGTTATGCCCAGCCATCGCCAAAGGCGTTCTGCAGTATTTGGCGAGTACCCAGGCTACAGATTCCGATCCGGCGATTGAAGCTGAGCCCGGCAAGATCCTGCATGAGACGCGCAGCGGAGAAATGGCTGCTCTCGGCGAAATTCCTTTTGGGCGCTACTACGGAAGCGTCGATGCGACCCCACTGTTCATTATTCTTGCCGGCGCCTACTACGACCGGACGGGTGATCGTGAGTTGGTGCAGCGTTTGTGGCCACACATCGGGCTCGCGCTGCAATGGATCGACAAATTCGGAGACATGGATGGCGATGGTTTTGTGGAGTACGCTCAACGTTCGCCTAAGGGTTTGGTCCAGCAGGGCTGGAAAGACTCGAATGATTCAGTTTTTCACTCCGATGGAAGATTGGCGGAAGCACCGATTGCTCTTTGTGAAGTTCAAGGTTACGTATACGCAGCGAAACTGGCAGCGGCCCGACTGAGCTGTGCGTTGGGGGACCAAGAAATGTGTACTGCTCTGGAGGCTCAAGCCGAGGCACTCACAGCGCGGTTTGAAGAAGCATTTTGGTGCGAAGATCTGTCGACATATGCATTGGCGCTCGATGGAAAGAAGAAACCCTGCCGGGTGCGAACCTCAAATGCCGGGCATTGCCTGTACACCGGAATTGTCAGACCAGACAGGGCATACCTGGTCGCCGAAACGCTGTTGAGCCCAGATTCCTTCAGTGGCTGGGGAATTCGCACGGTCGCTGCAGGAGAGGCTCGTTACAATCCTTTGTCCTACCATAACGGCTCGATTTGGCCGCACGACAATGCCCTCATTGGTAGTGGGCTTGCGAAATATGAACGAAAGGAGATGGCAGGCCGAATCCTGCTGGGCCTTCTCGACGCTAGCAGGTGGGCCGACCTTCGGCGTCTTCCTGAATTATTCTGCGGACTGGAGCGGCGTCGCGGTGAGGGCCCTACCCTCTACCCCGTGGCCTGCTCCCCCCAGGCTTGGGCGGCAGGAGCCGTATTCTTGCTGGTTCAAGCGTGCCTTGGAGCATCCATTCAAGGCGGCGCCGAGAGTCGGATTCTGTTTGATCGGCCCTGCTTGCCAATGGGCATCCCGCAGTTAACGATTAAGGGCCTTCGCAGTGGCAATGCTTCAGTGAGCCTATTTTTCGAACGCAGCGAGGATGACGTGCGAGTCGAGGTTACCGACCAACAAGGCGACGTCGAAGTAGTCGCGACGTCGTAAGACCCGGAGATCGTTTCGTGCGGCGTTCAGTCGGCGATCAGTAGATTCTCAGCGAACGGCCACTCCTGGTCGATCCATTGGGCTTCGCGGCGAAAACCCGCCTGTTCGCCGATCTGAGTTAACTCGCCGGGCGAATACTTGTGGCTGCTCTCGGTCCAGATGGTTTCCCCCTCGCGGAACGTCACTGAGAGCTCAGCCTGCGGAATGACAACCATTTGTTTGCGCTTTGATCGCAGGTGCATTTCCATGCTGCCTGAGCTGTGATTGAATCTGGCCACGTGCTGGAACTGTCGCAGGTCGAAGTCGGCATCCAGCTCGCGATTAATCCTCGCTAGGAGGTTCAGATTGAACGCTGCTGTGATTCCCAGCGGGTCATCATAGGCATCGAGCAATTGGGGAATGGATTTTACCAGGTCGGTGCCTAAAAGTAGGGCATCACCGGCTCTTAAAATTCGACGTACTTCTTGCAGGAATCTTACGTCGGCTGGACGATCGAAGTTTCCGATGGTGCTGCCCAGGAACAGTACAAGCAGATGCTCACCGTCCTGACGTTGCGCGGCGACTTCCAAAAGACCATCGAGATACTCGCGTTCGAAGCCCACGATGCTGATGGAATCAATGTCGCCCAATTCGCGCCGGCACATGGCCAGTGCCGCGGGCGAGATTTCGATGGGGCAATACGAAGTGGCCTGGCGCCGGGACAGGGCTTCAAGAATCCACCTGGTTTTCTTGCCGCTGCCGCTCCCCAATTCCGCCACCACCAGGGGCACAGGAAGACGTTCGACGATATCGTCCGAATGTCGTCGGAGAAGCCGCTCGTCTGCCCGAGTCAACCCATACTCCGGAAGGACGCTGATCGCTTCAAACAGAGCCGACCCGACACTGTCATACAAATACTTTGAGGGCAGCTCCTTCTGATCGGGCTGAGTGAGTCCAGCGCGCACGTCTGCCGCAAATTCAAATACCGGATCGGCGGTAACAGGATGAGCGAGCATGAAAACTCCTTAATTGCTCACGCAGCGAAAGCTCGCGTAAACGTATTGGTAGTGCGGTTGGAACCAGTTGCGAAAAGACCGGCGCAGCATGCAGGCGGCCGTGCGCGCAGAGCCGCCCTTAAGCACATAATGCTTGCCATCGAAGAAGTCAGCCGAGTAGCCCGGGTAGAACGGGAACGGCTTGAAGCCAGGAAACGGCTCGAACTGGCTTGAAGTCCACTCCCATCCATTGCCCAGCAAATCCGCAACGCCGAGCGCGCTTTGACCTTCCGGAAAGGCGTTGACCGGTGTGGGATCCCACCCGCGGAAATCGAAATTTCCGCGTTTCCCGCTCGGGGGCTCACCGCCCCAGGGGTAAGGCCTCTCAAATCCGTCGCGTGAGCCATATGCGGCGCGGTGCCACTGCGCTTCCGTCGGCAGGGAGTTTTTCCTCCAACGCGCATAGGCGGCAGCCTCCGCGTGGCTCACATAAACCGGCCAGTCTAGAGGCAGAGGCACCTGGCGAAACATGGTCCGGTAATACCAGTCTTCGTTTGTCCGCTTCCAGAAAGCTGGATGAGAGAGGCTGTGCTCATTCTTCCAGTTCCAGTCGGCTGAATTCCAGAGCGCCTGATTCTCATAACCGCCCGCTTCCATGAACTCGAGATACTGCCGATTCGTCACTTTGTACCAGTCGATGGCGAACGCAGGAACGCTGACCAGGTGCGCCTCATACTCATTATCCCAACCGAAAACGCTGTCGTCGCCGCGGGGCAGTCCCAGGGTTGTCGAGCCGGCAGGAATTTTCACCATTGCGGGCTCAACGATAGGGAAGACTGATTCCGGTTGGACGGCCTGCGGCACCTTCCGATCGATTGGCAATTGGTGCAGCATATAGGTAAGAGTTTCCGCGTGCATGAGCCGATGCTCAACTGCCACGTTGAGCAGCAAGCCCGCTGGGAACTCGTCGCAGGACTTCGAATCAGAATGAATCGAACTAGCGAGTTTGGCATCCAGAGTCTGCCGGACGCGACCGACATAGCGACGCACATCCTCAACCCCGGGCCAATCGGTGGGTTGGTCCGACGGCAGCCCTCCGCCGACCGGATCGATGCCAAAAGCGAAGAGGCGATCGAACTCAGGATCGAATACTTGAGCCTCCAGAACACTCGACCGGAGAAGATTCCAGTCGAAAGCCTCGAGGTGACCGAGATAAAAGATGATCCGGTGCCGCTCCGAAATCGGTCGCTCATAAAATGAATCTGGCCTCAAAAGACCAAAGAGTTCATCTGTGCGGAGACGAGCTTCCGCCAGGCGCTGGAGAAGTTCATGCTCCGCATCGATATCAGGTCTCGTAGCGAGCATTCTGGGAACCTCCGATGTTTCTATAATCTCCCCGACAACCTTAGGTGATCGGGACGGACGAGGGGTTGGCCGTGCGCGACTTATAGGGCACTCGCAGCGAATTTCGGCCCACAGGACGGGCTTCCCACGCCAGCTAGAGTAGATGCATCGGTGGCGCTGCGAGGTTCAGGGCTTGTAACCCGACCGACGACCAGTCGGAGGCTGATCAAGCGCTAAAGGCAAGGTCTCTGGGAAATATTGCCGAGCGGGGGACACACTAACAGCTATGAACCGGAACTTTTCGGTGTCTATTCAGACAGCGGCGTTTCGCCGGCTATTGGACCGCACTGGCAGCGGCGGAGAAGGCGTTATTGGCGTTGGTCCCGATCAGCCGTATCGTCCCTACAACCAGAACCAGGATCACAGCCAACATCACGGCATACTCCGCTATGTCCTGGCCTTGGTCCTCGAACCAGATCCTTCGAAAAAGCTTAGCCATACATCCTCCAGCCTCGCAAGTCTCTGGCTAACAATGATGACGGTCGGGCGGGAGCTTGTCAAATGTCCAACGCTGTGCATTCTGTGGATTAAGCAGACTTTTCTTTCTTGAGCTCCCGGCGATTTAGAATGACCGAGATGCCCGCTGCGCTTGAGTTCGACAGTGTGTCCAAGGAATATCGTAGTGTTTTCAGTCGACAGTGTCTGCGCGCCCTCGACGGCTTTGATCTCCGCGTGGAGGCCGGAGAAATCTTCGGCTTTCTGGGCCCGAACGGAGCGGGTAAGAGCACAGCCATTCACATCGCGATGGGATTCATGCGTCCAACAAGCGGGCAAGGGCATATGCTAGGCCGCCCTTTCGGCGACGCTTGGACTCGGCGGCATGTCGGTTTTTTGGCAGAAAACGTTGCCCTTTATCATCGCCGCGTGGACCGATTGCTATGCTTTTACGGAGCACTGAATCGCATGGGCGGAACGCGACTTGGCGAGCGGGCGCGCGAAGTTCTGCAGATGGTGGGACTGCAGGATCAAGCGAAACGCAATGCGGGCAAGTTCTCCCGCGGCATGCTGCAGCGAGCGGGGTTGGCGCAAGCCCTGATGAATGATCCAAAGCTGCTCATTCTCGATGAACCGACATCCGCACTGGATCCTTTGGCGAGGGTCATGGTGCGCGAACTGATCCGGAGCGCTCGGGAAGCTGGGAAAACAATTTTTCTGAGTTCCCACCTGCTTTCTGAGGTGGAACTGATATGCGACCGTGTGGCCGTGCTTCATCGCGGCAAACTGGTTCGATTAGGGAGGACTGCGGATCTCTTGCAATCAACCGAGCAGACTGAAATCGTTACTCGCGGCGTTGCGCTCCAGGACTTTGCCGGCGCCGTAACCCATGACGGCGTCGTCAGCATTACCGTACCCATCAGCACTCAGCGAGGGGTGATGCAGCGGGTTTGGGAATTGGGTGGTGAGATCGTCAGCGTCAATCCAGTGCGGCGATCGTTGGAGCAGGTTTTCCTTGAAGTCACCGCCGACTCCCAGCCTCCACAGACGGATGGTCGCCTGTGAAGCCGATGCTGCTGATCGCTTTCAATTTTGTCCGCGAGCAACGCTGGCCGATCTTTGTGCTCCTGTTGTGGGTGCTTCTTCTGGCATTCCTCGGGCTAGTCGCTGACATCCCGCGCATGCGAGAAGACCTGCTCTTTCTGTTCAAGCAGGTTGCCGTGTACGTAGTCGCGTTCAGCATTTTCTTTGGCGGTTCCGCTATTTACAATGAGCGCAAGTCCCGTCGTATCCTGGCGGTGCTTTCTAAGGCGGTGAGACGTGAGCAGTATCTCTCAGGGCTGGTGCTCGGAGTCACGACAGCGTGCGGGATTTACTGCTTCGCTCTCGGACTTACTGGTAGCTGGACCTTGGGCGCAGCTGGATTCCCGATATCCCGGGTTTGGTTTCTGATGGTCTGTCTGGTGGCCGCGTGCATGCTGGCGGGGACTGTTGCGCTCATGTTCTCCACCTTCCTGAATCCATTTCTCGCCGCCGGTGCAACGGCGCTGATGCTCGGCGTACCCTGGATCGCGAGTCAAACTGTCGCAGCGCGCTGGGCTTATGTCATCCCGGTGTCTGCACTTACCACCACCGTGCTGAATTCCACGTTCAACGTGCCAGGAAACACCGAGTGGTTTCCTGTCTGCCTCGCAGTCCTGGAAACAGCAGTTTTCTGGGTGATTGCGGCCAAGATTTTTTCGCGGGTGGATATAGCCGTGGCCGTGGAGTAGTGGTGCCGCAAGGAATCTTCAACGCACAAGACTGGTCGCCGACTGCGATGCGTATTTGAGAACCTGTCCCGGAAGAACACCGAGATATAACGTAATGATCAGGCTCACCGCTAACGCCGCGCCGAGTCCAAGGGAAACTGGTGACACCGCTATTTCTTCCCGGGCTTCGCGCATATACATCGCCACGATGATCCGCAGGTAGTAGTAGGCGCCGATCGCGCTGTTGAGTACGCCGATGATTACCAGGCCCATCAGATTGTTTTGTACTGCAGCGCTGAACACATAAAACTTTGCGAAGAATCCCCCCGTGATTGGAATGCCAATCAGCGAGAGCAGAAAGACCGTCAGGGCGGCAGCTAATACCGGAGAGCGCTGGCCCAACCCTTCATAATCATGCAGATTGACATAGCGTTCCCCCGCTCCTGCAAAGTGACTCACTACCGCAAATGCTCCTACATTCATGGCGGCGTACGACGCTGTGTAAAACATGGCCGCGGGAATGCCATTGTTTGGCAGAGCGGCGTAAGCCATCAACAGATATCCGGCGTGCGCGATGGAAGAGTACGCCAACAGCCGTTTGATGTTTTCCTGTACCAGTGCTCCGATGTTGCCCAGCGTCATGGAGAGGGCGGCTGCTATCCAGATCAGCCAGGAAACATCCGGTACGCGCGCTTCAAATATGATTCGCAAAAGCACAGCGAACACTGCCGCCTTCGGCGCGGTGGACATGAATCCGACCACCGGTGCTGGAGCGCCTTCGTACACGTCCGGCGTCCAGATATGGAAGGGAGCGGCCGCGACTTTGAAACCGAGGCCCACAAACATGAACGCAACTCCGGTATAAGCTAGCAGCGGGATGGGGCCGGCGCTGAGCTTCTCGCGAATCACTGCGATGTTGGTAGAACCTGTAGCGCCAAACATCAGCGCGACTCCATACAGAAAAAATGCAGTGGCAAATGAGCCGAGCAGAAAATACTTCACCGAAGCCTCACTGCTGATGGCGGCGCGCCGCCGGAATCCCGCCAGAATGTAAGTGGAGATCGATGAAATTTCCAAAGCGATGAAGATCAGCACCAGTTCCACGGCTGACGACATCAGACACATACCGACAGCGCCAAACAGAATTAATCCGTAGTATTCGCCAGCGCGGATTTGTTGCGTCTGCATGTATTCGTAAGAAGTGAGGATGACTACTGCCGTGACGGTGGTAACCAGAAAGTGGAAGAACACGCTGAACGGGTCTACCTGAACCATGTTCCAGAAGCCGAGGCCAGGATACTGTGACTGGTAGAGCGTGGCTCCTATCGCTGCCAGGGACCCGGTAAGCGCGATCGCTCCCAGAAGTCTTTGGCTGCGGCGCTCGTCCAGTAGCGGGTCGAGCACCATGATGACCATGCCGAAAATGGAGAGAACGATCTCGGGCAAAATGCGAATGTATTCGATCGCCTGGGGAACAGCCTGCAACCCGGCTACTTCGTTCACTTGGCTACCACCTTGCTGGCCAACTGCGTGAATGGTGCCAGAATCGCCTGCGCAGCGGGGTCGAACGCATTCAGCCAAATTAGTGGTGCAACTCCCATGATTAGGGCAGCCAGAGCCGCGGGCCAGAGCACGACGCATTCCCGCATGTCCAGATCGGGCAATGATTGGTTGGTTTCACGGGTGACTTTGCCGAAGAAAACGCGTTGATACATCCAAAGCAGGTAGCAGGCGCTCCAGATCACCCCCGTGGCCCCCAAAACGCCATAAATGGCCCGATCCCGAAACGCTCCACTCAGCACGAGAAATTCTCCGATGAAACCGTTTAGCAGAGGCAGTCCCAGCGACGCCAGCGTGATGAACAGGAAAAACGTCGCGTACACGGGCATGGGCGTGGCCAGTCCGCCAAATTCGCTGATCTCATAGGTGTGGCGGCGCTCGTAGAGAATGCCAGCTAACATGAACAGCGCGCCTGTCGAAACTCCGTGCGCCAGCATCACGAAGGTCGCACCGTCGAGACCGGCCTGGGTAAAGCTGAATAAGCCAAGCACAACGAAGCCCAGATGGCTGATCGATGAGTATGCGATCAGCTTTTTCAGGTTGGGCTGCACCAGAGCCACTAGGGCGCCATAGATGATGCCAATCAGCGCCAGTATCATGACCCACCAGGCGTTTGCCCGTGACTGCTCAGGAAATAAGCCCAGGTTAAAGCGAAGCATGCCGTAAGTGCCCATCTTCAGTAGCACGCCGGCGAGTAGAACCGAGCCTGCGGTAGGCGCTTCCACGTGCGCGTCAGGAAGCCAAGTATGGAAGGGAAAGAGCGGCACTTTGACTGCAAACGCGATAAAGAATCCCAGGAAAAGCCATGTGGCTGCGTTTGCGAAGTGTTCCACCTGGCCGTTGTGAATCGCGGCTTGAATGCTGACGAAATCGAAGCTGCCGGTTTTGGCATAGAGCCACAGGATTGCCGCCAGCATAAACATCGACGCGATCATCGTGTAGAGGAAAAATTTTATCGCCGCATACACTTTCCGGCCGTGGCCGTACATGCCAATCAGCAGCGCCATCGGGATCAGCGTGGCCTCCCAAAAGAAATAGAACAGGAATAAATCGAGCGAAACAAACACCCCGATCAGAGCCGTTTCCAAGATCAGCAATAGGATGAAAAATTCCTTCACTCGCTCGTGGATCGACTTCCACGAGATCAACACGCAGAGCGGCGTGAGGAAAGTGGTCAAAACGACCAGCCATGTGGAGATCCCGTCCACCCCCATGTGATAGTGAATGTTGGGACTCGAGATCCATGGCAGGTTCACTTCGTATTGGAAGCCAGGTTGGTCGCGTTGAAGGTGAACGGGCAGATGCAGCGACAGAACGAAAGCAAGCAGTGTGACTACCAGAGCGAACCAACGGATATCCCGGTCGCGCCGGGGCAAGAGCAGTAGCAGCAAACTGCCGGCCAACGGAATGAACGTGACCAAAGTGAGGATGACGCTATTCAGCGCGCTCATCGGGTGCCCATCCAAACCATGTATGCGATTACGCCAGCGGCGCCCGCCGCGATCCATCCCGCATAAGAGCGCAGATTGCCCGACTGCATGTGGCGCACGGAGTCAGAAATTTCACGCGCGCCGTCAGCACCGTTATCCACCGCCGCGTCGATCACGTCCCGGTCGATGCCTTGCCACAGGATGCGGGTCGAGGCGTCTAGCAGGGGTTTTACGAAGAGAGTCGCATACAAGTCATCGACGTAATATTTGTGGACGACGGCGTCGTAAAAGCCGCCGAGGCTGGCCGCAATCTGATCGGGTAATTGTGGACGTTGATAATACATCAGGAATGCCAGATACAGACCGAGTGCTGCAGCGCCTAATGCCACGGCGGTCAGCAGCGTTTCGGACGACACTTCGTCCTTGCGCTCGTTTGCAGAGGCTAGGGCATTGGTTGAAACATTTGAGACACTCGCGCCGCTGCCCGCCTGCAATACGGGAGTGAGGAACCTCTCAAACCTCACGCTACCCACCCAGCCGCCACAAACCGACAGCACGGCGAGGATCACCAGCGGTGCCAGCATCAGTTTAGGGCTTTCGTGAATCCCAGCCTGATGTTCACCGCCTCCATGGGCTGCTTTAGCCTCCCCGCGATATTCGCCGAAGAAGGTCAGGAACCAGAGCCGGAACATGTAGAACGAGGTCAGGAAAGCGGTGAAAACACCGATTCCCCAGTACACGAAGCTCACGCGAGAAGCCTGCCAAAGAATTTCGTCCTTGCTGAAGAATCCCGCGAACGGCCAAAATCCTGCAATGGCAAATGTGGCCGCCGTCATGGTCCAGAAAGTCCACGGAATCTTCGTACGCAGGCCACCCATCTTGCGCATGTCTTGCTCGCCGCCAACCGCATGAATCACGGAGCCGGCTGCAAGAAACAACAATCCTTTGAAGAAAGCGTGTGTCATCAGATGGAAGATACCGGCGGAATACGCTGCCACGCCGCAGGCCATGAACATGTAACCGAGCTGCGAAATCGTGGAGTAAGCGAGGACTTTTTTTATGTCGGTTTGTGCTACGCCGATGGTTGCGGCAAACAACGCTGTCAGGGTTCCGATGATGGCAACGACCATCAAGGCCATCGGCGCACGGTCGAGGATAACGTGCGAGCGCGCCACCATATACACGCCTGCTGTGACCATCGTCGCGGCGTGGATGAGTGCGGAAACCGGCGTGGGACCTTCCATGGCGTCGGGAAGCCAGACGTAGAGCGGAATCTGAGCCGACTTGCCGGCGGCGCCGACCATCAGGAGCAGCCCGATCGCAGTGAGCAATCCTGCTCCGGTTGTCTCGGGACGTAGCGGCGCGATGCGGTGAAAGACCTGCACAAAGTTCAGTGAGCCGAAATGCTTGATCAAAAGGAAGAGAGCGATCAGGAAGCCGAAGTCCCCGATGCGATTGACGATGAACGCCTTCTTGCCAGCCGCCGCTGCCGAATCTTTAGTGAACCAGAACCCAATCAGGAGGTAAGAAGCCAGTCCCACCCCCTCCCAGCCGATAAACATCAGCAGGTAGTTGTTGGCGAGCACCAGGGTCAGCATGAAAAACATGAACAGATTTAGATAGCTGAAAAAGCGATAGAACCCGCCTTCCTCCCACATGTAGCCGACCGAGTAAATATGGATCAGGAAGCCTACGCCAGTCACCACCAGCAGCATCACCAGCGAAAGTTGATCCAGATAGAAGGCGAAGTCGGCCTGGAAGCTGCCGGCGCGAATCCACGGCGCGAAGTACTCAGAATAGGGGAGGCTCAGAGCGGAGAATTGAGCCACGACCCACAGAGCCATGGCAAACGCCGCTCCGCAGAAGCCAAGCGCGATCGAGGACACAGCACGACGCGAAAAGCGGCGGCCGAACAATCCATTGATCGCAGCGCCCGCCAATGGCAGCAGGGGAATGAGCCAGAGGTGCAGGTTCGGCGTCATAGTTTGAGCAAGTTGACTCGGTCGACGTTCAAAGTTTCGCGCGTACGAAACACCGCGATGATGATGGCCAGCCCGACGGCCGCTTCCGCGGCTGCGACTACCATAACAAAGAAGACAAAAACCTGACCGCTCAGCGCGTGCCACTGGGCGGCGAATGCCACAAAGGAAAGATTCGCCCCGTTGAGCATCAGCTCAATCGACAGAAAGATCGTGATGATATTTCGCTTTATCAGAAACCCGGTCACGCCGCAGGCGAACAAGATGCCGCTGAGTATCAGGTAATACGATAGCGGTACCATCACCTCTCCTTGTTCCTCTGTTGCACCGATTCCGGATGGCTGGCCAGAACCACAGCGCCCATGATCGCAATGAGGACCAGGACCGACGTGACCTCAAACGGCAGGAGAAAGTCGTGAAACAACAGCCAGCCGATAGTCTTCGGAGGTCCTGGGAGGGCGCCCATTGACACTGCTTGCGTACCGGAGCGTTCGAGCAGGACCCATGCCATGAGCACGGTGCCAATCAGCATTCCCGGAACTCCAAACAACAGCGCCACTCGGCTTCCGCCGGTGCGTTCTTCTTCCCCGGCGTTCAGGAGCATGATGACGAAGACGAAAAGCACCATGATGGCTCCGGCATAGATAATTACTTGTATCGCGGCCACAAACTCGGCGCCGAGTAGCAGGTATTCGCCGGCAAGCGAGCCCATCACGACCACCAGCGACAACGCGCTGTTGATCGGGTGTCGCTGGGCCAGGAGATTCACCGCTCCTGCCACACAGATCCCGCCAAAGAGCAGAAATAAGGTCAGATGGATCATTGGTTCAATGCCACTATGCACTTCCATGCTCGGGCTAGCTCAGACCGCTTACGACCGCAGAGTTACCACCAGCGCCGTAATCACCAGGTTCGCAATCGCCAGCGGTAACAAAAACTTCCACCCGAATGCCATGAGTTGATCGTAACGAAAGCGCGGCAACGTCCCGCGCACCCAGATGTAGACAAAGAGAAACCCAAAAACCCGGAGCACGAACCAGAATATCGGCAGGATAGCCTGCAAAATCGGGGGCCCAAAGACTGGCCCATGCCATCCTCCCAGAAAAAGGAGCGAAGCCACGCAAGCCACCGTGATCATGTTGGCATACTCCGCCATGAAGAACATGGCAAACTTCATGGCGCTATATTCGGTGTGATAGCCCGCCACCAATTCGCTCTCAGCTTCCGGCAAGTCGAATGGGACGCGATTGGTTTCCGCGTATGCCGAAATCAAATAGATGAAAAACGCAATGATCTGGCCTCCGTAAAAAATATTCCACTTCGGGATGAATCCCCAGAAGTGGCCGCCTTGCGCTTCCACGATGTCACGCAAGCTGAAGCTGCCGGCAAGGATCAGCACGCCAACCAGCGAGAGACCCAGCGAGACTTCATAGCTCACCATCTGAGCACTCGCGCGCAGTCCGCCCAGCAGGGAATACTTGTTATTGGATGACCAGCCAGCCAAGGCGACACCGTAAACACCCATCGAAGTAATCCCGAGGATGAGCAGCAACCCAATGTTCAGGTCAGTAATCTGCAACGGGGTGTGCACGCCGGCCACCGTAACCCAGTTGCCCACCGGGATGACGGAGATGGAGGTTAGGGCACACACCAGCGCGATCATCGGCGCCGCTATATAGAGCGGCTTATATACGTGGGGAGGTGTGAGGTCTTCCTTGAAAAGGAACTTGATTCCGTCCGCCAGGGGCTGCAGCAGACCGAACGGTCCTACCCGTGTGGGCCCCCAACGATTCTGAATGTGCCCAACAACCTTGCGTTCCAGCCAAACCGTGTAAGCCACCGCCGTGAGCAGCACGAAAAGTGCGATCACGATCTTGATGACTGACACAATGACGAAAGTTTCGATGCTCAGCAATGAGTCTTCCTAAGAGTTCTACGCTAGACGGCAAACTCGGCCGCATAACCTTTGGTGCTGCAAACGAGTTAGTCAGCCGCAACTTCTGTTTCTTCTGGTTGCTTGTGACGATTCTCAATTACTGAATTCAAGATGCGGGAGTAGCGCCCCAGGGTTCCGGAACTGAAGAGATCATCATGAGCGGGCACAATGAGGTTTGGATCATGAAGGGCTCCGCCCCCACCCCCGGATAAGGTCGTGTGTTGATCGTTGCCAGCCAGCAGGTCCATCCGCGATACTTCATAGCCCAGCACCAGGCGCTGGATCTCGTCGAGAATGGCCATGGGATCGAAGGGACTCATCTTGGGTTCGAGTCCGTGCGCCTCCAGCCAGACGGCATGTCGATCCGCTTCGCCGGATTGCGCGCCCCGTGACTGTCCCATGTCCGCAGTAATGCCGCGCCCAAACGGGACTAGCTTGCCGATGTCGTAGCCCATCGCATCAGCAATGCGGACGATGATTTCAAAATCAGACTTGGTACCAGTAAGTTCCCCGGCTTTCTTTACCAGTTGCAGATCGCCGCAGGTGTTGGTAAACGTCCCGGATTTTTCGTAGGCATTGGCGGCAGGCAGCACGACGTCAGCGATTACAGCCGTTTCGGTGAGAAACATGTCCTGCGCGACCACAAAACTTCGGGAAAAAGCGAAAGGATCAATGGCTAACCTGCCGATGGGATTGGCCCCGACAACGTACCAGCCTTTGAGTTTGCCGGCTGTGGCGCTGTCCACCATTGCCGGAAGCGTCAATCCTGCAGCCTGTGGCATTGCGACCCAGTGATCGTGAAACTTACCTGCATCAGTAACACGGTGATAGCCGGGGAGCAAGTCGGGATAAAGACCCATGTCAGCCGCGCCGCGCGAATTAGAATAGTCGCCCAGGCAAACGAATTTTGCTTCTTTAATACCAGAGCCGAACTTCACCAGCGAACTGATATCACTACCGCGAAGTTCTGATCCAAAAATGATGACCAGGCCCTGCTCAGACCGGAGTTTGTCACGCAGGGCAATCCACGCATCGCGACTGATAGCTTGGCTGACCAAGGCTTCAACCGAGGATTCTTCGCCGGAGAGAAAGGCCGCCAGTTTCCCCTCCATGCCGGCGCTAATCTGCATAAATGCGGTAGCCTGCCGGCGCAATTTGATCGCTTGTGAGTTGAACACGTACAAGCGAGCGCGATGCAGACGCACGTTGTTGCGAATCTGCCAGGCCAGCAACGGATGCTGCTCAGTTGGGTCGCTGCCAATCAGGAGAATTGCCGGCGCGTTAAAGACGTCGCGCATACTGGCAGTGGAATCGGGTTTTCCCGAGAGCGCCGCGGCAAAAGCAGGGAAATCGGCGGTACGGTGATGGTCAATGTTGTGGGTTTGCAACACCAATCGCGAAAATTTCTGTAGCAAATAGCTTTCTTCGTTCGTAGTGCGGTTCGAGCCTACCACCCCGATCGCTTGCCCGCCGTCTCGATCCCGGATTTCCGTGAAGCGCCTTCCAATCAATTCAAATGCCTCTTCCCAAGTCGAAGGCGTCAGGCGACCCTCCTTACGGATGAGAGGCTGGGCTAGACGCTCGGCATGGTGGGCGAAGTCGAAGGCATAACGTCCCTTGATGCAGAGGAAATCGCCGTTAATGCCACTTTTGTCCCGATTGTCACCGCGCACGATCTCCATGCCGGTATCGGCACGTCGTACGGCCAGCGTTGTTTTGCAACCGTCTGCACAGTGCGTGCACGTGGTGCCGACGTGCTTCATCTCCCATGGCCGCGTCTTGTAACGGTACGCGCCCGAGGTCAGCGCGCCCACGGGACAAATATCGATACACATCCCGCATTCTTCACACTGCAGGTGATCTTCGCGATTGGGAGCGATAATGGAACTCACGCCGCGATTCTGCACGCCCAAGGCCCAGACATCCATGCCCTCGCCGCAGACTCGGACGCAGCGGTAGCACAAGATGCAACGCGGCCGGTCGAAATACACCACTGGAGACCACTGTTGCTCTTCCTTGTGATTTTTGGGCTCCATGTATTTGGACTCGGCGGCGCCATAGGAGAAAGCCATATCCTGCAGTTCGCACTCGCCGCCGGCATCGCACACTGGGCAGTCCAAAGGATGATTGCCGAGCAAGAGTTCTACCATCGATTTGCGGGCTTGATGAATCTCATCACTGTTCGTGGTGACGATCATACCCTCGCTGATCACCGTAGTGCAGGCGGTTTGCAGCTTTGGCATTTTCTCGACCTTCACCAGACACATTCGGCAGGCGCCCTGCAAAGAAAGGTTCGGGTAGTAACAGAATGAAGGCACTTCAATGCCAACGTTCTTGCAGGCTTCGATCAGCAATGTGCCAGCAGGGGCCGCGACCTTCTTGCCGTCAATCGTTATGTTTACATCTGCCATAAAATTCTGATTTGCGAATTGTTGAATTTACGGATTGTCACGTTTCTGAATTCGGCGGTAACGGGTCTAAAATCCCTTAATTCGCAAATCCAACAATTCGTAAGTTCTGCAATCCGTTAAACCGCCATTACCGGCAATTGCTCAATCTTCCCCTCTTTTTCAAATGGACAAGGCCGGCCTTGCAAATGATCTTCAAACTCTTTGCGAAACTTCTTGACGATCGAAATCGTGGGCATGGCTGCGGCATCGCCCAGCGGACAGAACGTGCGGCCCAGCATGTTTTCCGAAAGGTATTGAATATTGTCGATGTCCTTCTTTAACCCGCCGCCAGAGTGAAAGCGCGTTAGAGTCTTTTCCAACCAGTCAGTTCCTTCGCGGCATGGAATACACCATCCGCAACTCTCGTGCCGATAGAACTTCATAATCCGCAAGGCAAATTTCACCATGCAGGTGGTGTCATCGCAGATCACCACACCGCCTGAGCCAAGCATCGAACCCGCTTTCATCATGGAATCGAAGTCCATGGAGACATCGACTTCGTCCGCCGTTAAAAGTGGGCAGCTTGAGCCACCCGGCACCACGGCTTTCAGTTTGTGCCCGTTGGGGATGCCCCCGCCGACTTCGTAAATCATCTTTTTAAGGTTATAACCCATGGGTAGTTCGTATACGCCGGGCCGCTCCACGTGCCCGCTGAGACAGAAAAGCCTTGTGCCACCATTCTTGGGGGGGCCGAGGTTGGCAAACCAATCGGCGCCACCCAAAATAATATGTGGCACGCTCGCCAGAGTTTCAGCGTTATTGATAACTGTAGGTCCGCCCCACAGTCCGACCACGGCGGGGAAGGGGGGGCGGATGCGGGGGATGCCGCGCTTGCCCTCGAGAGACTCCATCAGCGCTGATTCCTCGCCCACTTCATAAGCCCCGGCGCCTCCGTGCCAATAGATATCGAAGTTGCGACCACTGCCGAAGATGTTCTTGCCGAGAAATCCGCGCGCATACGCGTCACCAATTGCCTTCTGCATGATCTCCAACAAATAACGATATTCGCCGCGAATGTAGATATAGCCGGTAGTCGACCCCACAGCGAATCCAGCGATCATCACACCTTCGATTACCGCGTGGGGGTCATGCTCGAAAATGAGCCGGTCTTTGCAGGTGCCGGGCTCGCTCTCGTCACCGTTACACAGAACATACTTCGGCTTGGCCGATTGTTTGGGAACGAACGACCACTTCATTCCGGTGTTGAATCCCGCGCCGCCACGTCCCCGCAGACCTGAGTTCTTTACTTCATTCACGATTACGTCCGGCTGCATGCCCAGAGCCTTCTGCACGGCCTTGTAGCCGTCAAGCTCGAGGTAGCGGTCGATGTTGGTCGCGCCTTTGCCGAAGCGCTTGGACACGACTCTAACTTCATCGGGATGGGAGACCAAATCAGTCATGATTAGATCAATTTACGAATTGCCGGATTTACCGATTATCGGAACTTAGAATCGTCACTCACGATCTGACGTTCCAATTCGACAATTCGAAAAATTTTGCAATTCGAAAATTGCTACTGTGTAGCCCGCTTTTTATATTCATCCAGAACTTTGTCCATCTTGTGTACTGTCAAATTCTCGTGAAAGTCGTAATTGACCTGTGCGGCTGGCGCCCAACTGCAAGCGCCGATGCATTCGACTTCTTCCAGCGAGAATAAACCGTCCGCTGTCGTTCCCTTGTGTCCAATGCCTAATTTTGTTTCGCAATGTTCCAGAAGTTCCTCTCCCCCGCGCAGCAGGCACGCAATGTTGGTGCACACCTGCACGTTGTATTTGCCTCGCGGCCTGGTGGTCAGCATGGAGTAGTAGCTGATTACGTTGCGTACTTCTAGCTCGGTGAGATCGAGGCGTTGTGCGATCTCCTCTATAACTTCGTCTGATAGGTATCCAACCTCATCCTGGACGAAGAGCAAGGTGGGAACCAACACCGAGCGCTTGGTCGGATAGTGCGTCAGCATCTCCGCAAAGCGCTGTTCGAATTGGTCAGAAAATTTCATGCAAATTTTCAACCACTAAGGACACGAAGTATCACGAAGGAAAGCCAGAACTGGAGGATTCCCTCCGATGCACCTTTGTGGTTCACACTTTTCGCCTACCGGTCGATCTCTCCCAGCACGATATCGATGCTCCCGATAGCTGCGATCACATCAGCCAGCAACCTGCCTTCGCACATCTTTGGCAGGGTTTGCATATTCGCCAGACATGCTGCTCGCATGTGCGCGCGATAGGGTTTGGCTGTGCCGTCGCTGACGACGTAATAGCCCATTTCACCGCGTGGCGATTCGACAGCCTGGTAGACTTCACCTTCCGGCACAGCAAAGCCTTCGGTAATAATCTTGAAGTGATAGATGAGGGCTTCCATCTGCGTCTTCATTTTCTCCCGATCAGGCAGCACAACCTTGGGAGCATCCGCCTTGATGGGACCTTCGGGCATTCCATCTAATGCCTGTTGCACGATCGCGGTGGATTCGTGCAGTTCCTGCACCCGGCACATGTAGCGAGCGAATACGTCGCCTTCCTGAGAAACCGGCACCTTGAACTTGAAATTCTCGTAGCCGGAGTAGGGGATGTCGCGTCGCAGATCGAAGTCAACACCACTCCCACGCAAGGTTGGCCCGCTTGCGCCCAAGGCGATCGCATCTTCCGGAGCAAGTTTGGCCACACCCTTGGTGCGCATCATCCAGATCGGATTCCCGGTCAGCAGGTTTTCGTACTCATCAACTTTCGGCGGAAAGCGATCAGCAAACTTCCGTGTCTGCTCGAAGAAGTCGAGCGGAGGCTCCAGCGCCAGGCCGCCGATGCGGAAATACGACGTCATCATGCGCTGGCCGCTGACCGCCTCGAACAGGCGCAGGATATCCTCGCGCTCCCGGAAGCAGTAGAGGAACACGGTGAGCGCGCCAATATCCATGGCGTGAGTTCCCAACCACACGAGATGCGAATTGATTCGGGTCAGTTCATTGAGCAGTACGCGCATCCACTGCGCTTTGGGAGGAATCTCCAGCCCCAGCAATTTCTCGACTGCTAGGACATAGCAGAGGTTGTTGGTCAAGGGGCACAGATAGTCGATGCGGTCGGTCAGCGGCACTACTTGCTGGTAAAACTTGGCCTCGCAGGTCTTCTCAATCCCAGTGTGCAGATACCCAATATCAGGCATGATGCGCACTACATTTTCGCCGTCGATCTCAAGGATCACGCGCAACACACCATGGGTCGACGGGTGCTGCGGGCCCATGTTCAGGATCATCGTACGATCCTGACCGGGTTCGAGCTCCGGCATGGTGGAGAGATGGCTCATGGTGTCATCTAGCGGTAGCCCTCCACGGGATAATCCTTGCGCAGGGGATAGCCTTCCCAGTCTTCGGGCATCAAAAGCCGTCGCAGATAAGGATGCCCGGTAAAGCGAATCCCGAACAGGTCAAACACCTCGCGTTCGAAGTAGTTAGCGGCGGGCCAAACCGAGGTGACCGTATCGATCGCTGGCGCAGTGCCCTCCAGCCGAACTTTCAGGCGCACCCGTTCTTTCTTCGGAATGGAGAGAAGCTGGTACACGACTTCGAAGCGCGGCTCCGAAGGAAACCAATCCACGCAAGTTACGTCGGAGAGAAAATTGAATGGGCAACCTGGATCGTCACGAAGGAGTACACAAGCCTCGCGCAGCCAAGACCGCTCGATGTAAATGGTCGTCTCATCGCGGTCAAACTTCGCTCCCTCCACCGCCGCCGAATTCCAGGCCAGCAGCTTAGCGATAGCAGGGTGGGTTTTCAGTTGCTGGAGATCGGTAACCGCAGGAGTCAACGGCATCAGATCTCTCCTCGCCGTGCCGAAGGTTTGCTCCAGTCCAGCGCACCCTTTTTCCAGATATAGAACAGACCTACCAGGACAATGCCAATGTAGACCATCATCTCCAGGAAACCGAACATCTTAAGATCGCGCAAGATCACCGCCCAGGGATAAAGAAAGATGGCCTCCACGTCGAAGAGAATAAAGAGCATGGCCACGAGATAGAATTTGACCGAGAAGCGTTCCCGGGCGTTGCCAACCGGGGTCATGCCGCATTCGTACGGCGACAGCTTGGCCCTGGTGGGACGACGGTATC
>JABCYV010000073.1 GCA_013290025.1 Acidobacteriota bacterium | reverse complement strand
CGCCGCGATCTAACAGGAAGTTGCCCTTCAGTTCCGAAACGCTGCTGCCAGCATCCTCATTCCCCGGCTGACCTTGTGCTTTGCGGCTTAGGGTTTCGATTTTGGCGCTGACGTTCGGGTTGGTGAATTCCGCTCCTCCCACTCCGAACCTTCCCTTTAACATCAGGCGATCGACAATGTCGCCTTCAATCGGTGGAAGAGCGAACTTCGTTCGCAATTTTAGTGCGCCTGTCATCACGGGCTTATCTGTCTTCACTGCCAGCCGCAGCATATCCTCGACCCGCCCCTTGTCCACGACGACATCGAGCGTAATATTGTGACCCTTGCTGCCCGGCTTTTTAACCACTTCGCCGTTCGCGGTTATAAATGAATTCAGAAAGTGGGCGTGCACCGGGTGCAGAAGGGTATTTCCGTTGGTTCCGTCAACCGTGGCGCTGAAAGTTGTGTCCAAAGACACCGGATGTCTGCCGGTCCGAAGGCTGAAGTCTGGAGTCGAGGTCGTGCCTTCGATCTCGATCTTGTTAAGCACACCTCCAAATTTCCCTTCCGAGGACAAGATGCCAGCGATGCCCTTGAACACGCCCAGATCGGCCTGGCTCATGGTGTACTCAGCCGCGAGAGGCGTCAGGCCGGGGTTATCAGGACTCCAGGGACCAAAGCTTCCCTGGGCGTCGATCTCTCCCGGAGGGATAGCATTGCTGAGCTGGGCGGTAAAACTCGCAGGACGATGAAGCCCCACGGAGTGCATCACCAGATGATGAATTGCGAACACGTGCGGCTCCTTATCGGCAGACTTGGGCAGCAGACGCAGCTCGGCGCCTTCGGACACAAGCTCATGCACGAATATCGGTATGTCCCGCACCTTTGACCAGTCTTGCTTGGTTCGCTGTCCGGGTGGAGGTATTTGAATCACGAACCCTTTGAGTTTGACCTGCTCGATCTTCCATGGTTTTCCCCACAGTCCACGCAAATCAGCGTCGGCTGAGAATTCGGCAACTGAAATCAAGGGAGGAACGTCCGTCCGGCCTTGGTGCCTGAGCGTCAACCCTGATCCTTCGATGCGCGCCCGCGGCCACAGAAATACGTTGAATTCCCGCAACTCGACATCAGCATGAAATTTTTCTCGAAGCATCGCAACGGCGCGCTCTCGCAGATAGGGGTTGGCGCGGCGAGCTGTGACCACAACCAGTATCCCGCCCACGACCAATACCACAGCTACGGCTATGAGCACGATCTTGCCCTTCGTTGGCGCACTTCGCTCGCTAATTGTGCCAGAGACCACAGCTGCTCACCTGATCAGCATTGTCTCTGACGTCGTTTGCAATCAAAGAGTTGTAGGGCGCGCAGGAATCGCACCAGATGGTGGGAGAAGTCCTGTTTTGTCTGTTTGGAGCGATTTACCGCAATTCTTCCATCGCCTGCTCCAGCACTTCCCTGCCCGGACGGACCACGGACTCAGGCAGAGTGGCCAGCGGCTGTTCGGTCAGGTTCAGCAGGTCGATAAAACTTGGCGTTTGAGTGTTGACGTAAAACACGCCGGTCAGCACCTCGCCCGCATCGTGGGCTTCATGCAAGCGAGTGATGGACTTGATCCGATCCGTCGGGTCGTAATCTTCTTCCAGCTTGCGCAGGCGAAGGCGGGAGCCATCGTGCATCGTCACTTCGACTGTTGAGCCGGGATCATACTCGACTGCGATGTCCTCGAAAACCGGGACGAAGCTGATCTCCTGCAGGGGTTCGTCGTGGTCCTTCATGTACTTGTAGGATTTCGTCGAGCCCTCGTGATCATTAAACGTGACACAGGGTGAGACCACGTCGAGCATGACCGTGCCCTGGTGGGCGATGGCTGCCTTTAGCATGGAATGAAGCTGCTTCTTGTCCCCGGAAAACGAGCGTCCCACAAGAGTAGCGCCCAGCGTGATAGCCATCGCGCAAGTGTCGATCGGCGGCAGGTCATTGATCACGCCCGTCTTCAGCTTTGACCCCAGATCAGCCGTGGCCGAAAATTGCCCTTTGGTTAGGCCGTACACGCCGTTGTCTTCGATGATGTAGATCATGGGAAGATTGCGGCGCATGAGATGAACAAACTGCCCCATACCAATTGAGGCGGAATCGCCGTCGCCGCTGACGCCGAGCGCCAGCAGGTTCCGATTCGCCAGCATCGCGCCCGTAGCGACCGAAGGCATGCGACCGTGCACTGCGTTAAAACTATGCGAGCGTCCCATGAAGTAAGCCGGGCTCTTGGAGGAGCAGCCGATGCCGCTCAACTTCGCCACCCGCTCCGGCGCCACTCCCATTTCGTACATCGCGTCAATGATGCGTTCGGAGATGGCGTTGTGCCCGCACCCAGCGCAGAGGGTGGTCTTACCGCCGCGGTAGTCGACGACGGAGAGGCCGACACGGTTTAGTTTGGGTGTGCTGGTCGGAGTGGTCGACATTTACTTGCCCTCCATGGTCATGAGTTCGTCGGTCACAGAGCGCGCATCGAGCGGTAATCCGTGAATGTGGGCGATGCTCCGCAGGCGGGTTATGAGTGCTGGTTCGAGATCCAGCTTAAGCAGGCTTAGCATTTGGGCATCGCGGTTTTGCTCGACCACGTAAACCCGGTCGTGCTGCTTCACGAACTCATGCACCTCTCGCGTGAACGGAAAAGCGCGAAGCCGCAGATAGTCGGTCTCAATGCCGTATTCTTTGCGCAATTGGTCGCGGCTCTCGATGATGGCCCAATGCGAAGTACCATAAGCGATAATCCCAATCTTTGATTTGCCTGTGGAAACTTCCGGGCGAGGCACGAACGACCGCGCAGTTTCGAACTTGCGATTGATCCGCTCCATGTTGTGCTCAAAGTCGTCCGGACGCTCACTGTACTGAGATTTCTCGTTATGCCCACTGCCGCGCGTGAAATAAGCGGCGGCCGGGTGGTCGGTGCCTGGCAGTGTGCGATAGCCAATGCCGTCGCCGTCCACGTCCTTATAACGGGCGAAGCCTCCCAGGCGGTCCAGATCTTCCTTAGCCAGCACCTTGCCGCGCTTGATGGGTTTTTCGGGATAGTGGAAAGGGTCAGCCATCCAATTGTTCATGCCGAGATCAAGATCGGACATAACAAAGACCAGGGTCTGGAATTGTTCAGCCAGTTCGAACGCGTCTTGCGCCATAGTGAAGCACTCTTCCGCCGAGCATGGAATCAGCAGGATGTGCTTGGTATCGCCGTGGGACAGGAACGCAGTGGAGAGAATGTCGCCTTGCGAAGTGCGAGTGGGTAGACCGGTAGAAGGCCCAACCCGCTGAATATCCCAGATCACGCCCGGAATCTCCGCGTAGTAAGCCAGTCCGGCAAACTCTGCCATCAGCGAGATGCCTGGCCCCGCGGTTGCCGTCATTGCACGCGCTCCAGCCCAACCAGCGCCCACCACCATGCCGATCGCAGCCAGTTCATCTTCCGCCTGGATGATGGCGAATGTTGCTTTACCGTCCGGCCCGATTCGGAAACGCTTCATGTACTCGATGATGCTTTCCGGCAACGAAGAGGAAGGCGTGATCGGATACCAACTGACAAAAGTTACGCCGGCGAACATGCATCCCAGAGCGGCGGCCGAGTTTCCATCAATGATGATCTTGCCCTGGGTTTTGTCCATGCGCTGGATGAAGTATGGATCGCGCTTGGGAAGATTGGACGCGGCATAGTCGTACCCGGCCTGCACCGCAGATAGATTAAGATTCGCGGCCTTCGCTTTCTTGGCGAACTGCTTGCGGATAGCCTTCTCCACCTCGCCCATGTCAATCTCGAGCAGTTTGGCCACCACGCCCACGTAAATCATGTTCTTCACAAGCTTGCGCAGCTTAGCCTCGGGACATACCGGCGCCACCAACTTGTCATACGGAACCGAATAAAAAATAAGATCGGAACGAAGACTGCTGAGGTTGAGCGGCTCGTCATACAAAACGGCGGCGCCCGGTGCAAGCGACATGACATCTTCCTGTGCGGTCTCCGAGTTCATGGCGACCACGAAATCGATTTCCTTCTTGCGCGCAACGTATCCATCTTTGTTAGCGCGAATGGTGTACCACGTGGGCAACCCTGCAATATTTGAGGGGAACAGGTTTTTGCCTGAAACCGGCACTCCCATCTGGAAGATGCTGCGCAGGAGCACAGTGTTGGAACTCTGCGAACCGGAACCGTTGACCGTCGCAACCTGGATGCTCATGTTGTTGACGACGCGCTTAGGTTCTAATCGCCCCGAGGCTTCATGGAGCGCTACATCCGTTGTGGCCATCCCTGGATCCTTCCTTTGACTGCTGCGGGTCTCGCCCGGCAATTGTTGCTATGGATGAAGTGAGGCGGAACCCTTAATTATACGGCATGGGCGTCGGAGCGAACAGGCGAGGAAAGCAGAGTCCGAACACCAAGGTACCTGCTTTGGAACTAGAAATCCCCTCGCAAATGCGCGATGCAGCGTTTGATGGTGAAACGGGGACCGTACAAGCGCCAGAACATCGGCATAAACCTAGAAGGCAATGTTAGAATTCGCGTGCTCGTCATCGTGGATCCCGAAATCGACAAACTGCCCGCCGAAGAGCGCCAGCGTTACCTGGCAGCATGGAAAAAGTTCAAACTCCTCAGGAATACGACAGTGGCCGGAATGATCTTGTTCTGCGTCTTCGGCTTCCTCGATTTCCGACGCCCTAACAGGTGGTGGTTCGCATTGGCGTTGTTGTCGTTGGTCGTGACCAGCCCGGCTAGCCTTGCCTTTCAGCGTTGGAAGTGTCCGCGTTGCTTTTCGGACCGCGGCGCGACTCGATGGGGCTGGCAGCAACCATGGATTCGTCGTTGCTACTGGTGCGAGTTGCGGAAGAGCGATTTGGCGGACCTGGAAAAGCGGGATTCATCTCTTTCCTGAGCGTCGCCGTGCCTCGTCCGTGCCCCTAACAGGTTTGACGGTGTGAATTCCCCCTCAGAGGCTAAAGCCCAGCCATTCCAAAGCCCTTTGCGGCACGGCTGAAGCCGTGCCCTTCCGCGGTGCTCCCGTATTCATTTGCGAGGAGCCTAAGCTGTTCGGCAGGACTGCCGCGAAATGCCGCCGAGCGCAAGTGTGAGACAAGTGCCTACTCTTCCGTCCGCAGAAACTGCGCCATGTTGCGGAACTTTTTATATCGTGACGCGACCAAATCTGAGATCGAACTTCGTTTGAGTTCAGCCAGTTCCTTTTGCAAAGCGCCGTCGAGCAGCGAGGCCGCGGCTTCGTGATCCATATGGGCTCCGCCTTCCGGCTCCTTAACGATGCCGTCAATGCAGCCCAGCTCTTTCAAATCATCGGCGGTGATGCGCATTGCCTGCGCCGCCAGTTCCTTCTTCGTAGGATCGCGCCACATGATGGACGCACAGCCCTCCGGCGAGATCACCGCGTAGATGGAATTCTCCATCATCAACACCCGGTCCGCGACGGCAATGGCAAGCGCTCCTCCACTGCCACCCTCTCCGGTAATCGTGGTGACGATCGGAACCTTTAGACGCGCCATCTCGCGCAAGTTGTATGCGATGGCTTCAGCCTGGCCGCGTTCTTCAGCGCCAAGACCAGGGTAAGCGCCCGGAGTATCCACTAATGTGAACACTGGCCGGCCGAACTTTTCCGCCATTTTCATTGCCCGCAGCGCCTTGCGATAGCCCTCCGGATTGGGCATGCCAAAGTTGCGGTAAACCTTCTGCTTGGTGTCGCGCGCCTTCTGGTGGCCGACGATCATTACCTCTTCGCCGTGGAAACGCGCCATTCCGCAGACCAACGCGGGATCGTCTCCGAAACCACGATCACCGTGAATCTCAGTCCAGTCGGTGAAAATCCGTTCAATATAATCGAGCGCGTAAGGCCGCTGCGGATGCCGCGCCAACTCCGTCTTTTCCCAGGCGGTGAAATGGGACATTACTTGTTCGCGCAGGGCCTCGATTCGATCATGCAGTTGCCGGATCTCCCGTCGCGTGTCGTCGTCCTGTCCCTCAAGCGACTGCAATCGCGCGACCTGCCGCTCGATTTTTTCCAGCTCCTGCTGCGCTTTCTGCGTGGAATCCATCCTTCTTCCGTTACCGTTCCTGGCGGTCCATCGAGCTTCCACCATCGACAGGAGAAAATCGGCGCCCGTCACCACCAGCATGGCATTCGCCGCTGCGGGCGCGACCGCCGCACGCGCCTTCGAACTCCTGTGATTGGAAACTCTCATCCGCCGCAGATTTCAGTCAATGATTCGAACCGCGCCACGGCCACACAGCTCCTCGACGCGGGCGATGAAGTGGCGGTCCGGTTGCACATTATAGCCTTCCGCTTCCATCACTACCATGAAATCCCCTTGCCGTTCCACGTCAAACAATACTCTGGCTTCCCCCTTTTGGCAGGAGCATAGCGTGTGCAACGCATCGACCGTCGAGGCTGAGGCGGTCTCCAATGGGACGCGAATGCGCAGCGAGCGCGGCAATGGAACCTTGGCATCTTCCAGAGGAGTGATGTCGTTGACGGTCAGTTTTGGGTTTGCCCCTTCTTCGATGCGAACACCGCCGCGCACGAGAACCGGCACTTCGAGTTTGACCTTCTCCTGCAATTTGCGATACGCCTCGGGAAAGACCAGCATCTCCACTGAGCCGGCCATGTCTTCTAGCGTGCCCTGCGCGTAGAATTCTCCTCTTTTCGATTTCAGCACCCGCAGATTGGTGATGATACCGGCAGTCGAGATGTTCTCGTCTTTTCCGGTGGAAGACTTCATGGCCGCCAGCTCGGTGGTGCTGAGGGCGCGCAAATCCTCCAGCTTGTCGCGATATTTTTCCAAGGGATGTCCGGTGATGAAGAATCCGAGGATTTCTTTTTCATTGGCCAAACGGACATGCTCGTCCCAGTCGGGGATCTCCGGGAGTCTCTCATTTTGCAGGGTCGGCTCTTCCTGCTGGTCGAACACTCCGAACAAGCCGTGCTGACCGGATTCTGTGTCGCGCTGCGTCTTAAGCGCGCGGTCGATCGCTTTGTCGAGAACCGCCATCAGTTGAGCGCGGCGGCCAAGAGCGTCCATAGCACCGCTTTTAATCAATGACTCCAGCACGCGTTTGTTGAGCTGCCGCAAATCCACGTTCTCGCAGAATTCATAAATCGAGGAGTAACGGCCGAGCTTCTTGCGTCCGGCGACGATCGATTCGATCGCGTTGTGTCCAACGTTCTTCACCGCCGCCAGCCCGAAGCGTATCGCGCTGCCGTGCGGGGTGAAATTAGCATCGGAGACGTTAATGTCCGGGGGTTCGACCGGCATTCCCATCTCGCGGCATTCGTTGATGTACTTCACCACGTCATCGGTGCTGCCGGTGACCGAGGTCAGCAGCGCCGCCATGAACTCCACCGGAGAATGAGTCTTGAGGTATGCGGTGTGATAGGCGAGCAGCGCATACGCGGCGGAATGTGATTTGTTAAATCCGTACCCGGCAAACTGCGCCATCAGGTCGAAAATCTTTTCGATCTTTTTCGGCGGATACGACCGCTGGGTAGCGCCGGTGACGAAACGCTCTCTTTGTGCCGCCATCTCGGCTGCGATCTTTTTACCCATGGCGCGACGCAGTAAGTCCGCCTCCCCGAGAGAATAGCCAGCCAGCCGGTTGGCGATCTGCATCACCTGTTCCTGATAAACGATGACACCTAAAGTCTCTTGCAGAATCTCCTGCAACTCCGGTAATTCGTACTCAATTTTCTTGCGCCCGTGCTTTCGATCAATAAAATCG
This sequence comes from Acidobacteriota bacterium, assembly GCA_013290025.1. Taxonomy (GTDB): domain Bacteria; phylum Acidobacteriota; class Terriglobia; order Terriglobales; family Acidobacteriaceae; genus JABCYV01. The sequence continues at coordinate 14,253 of JABCYV010000073.1, read as the reverse complement.
TCGATCATGCCGCCTTGAATTGGCCCGGGACGATAGAGCGCATTCAGAGCGGTGAGATCTTCGATGGAGTTGGGCTGGTAGCGTCGCAACACGTCGCGCATGCCGTGAGATTCAAACTGAAATACCCCTGACGTCAGTCCTTTGTGAAATACCTTTTCGTAGGTCTCCTGATCCTCGAGCGGAATAGCCTCCAAAGTGATCTGTTCCCCTCTGGTCTGCGCGATCAGCTTCAAAGTGTCATCAAGAATGGTGAGGGTCGTGAGTCCGAGGAAATCCATCTTCAGCAGGCCCATCTTCTCGATAGCCACCATATCGAAGGCGGTGACAATCTCGTCGTTCTTGGTCTTGTGCAGCGGAACCAATTCAATTAATGGCCGCGGCGAGATCACTACGCCCGCAGCGTGGACGCCAGCGTTGCGCACCAGGCCTTCGAGCTTCATCGCGGTATCGATGAGTTGCCGCACCTGGCTATCGCTTTCGTAGGCTTGCTGCAGCGCGGGCGAATCTTTGAGTGCCTGCTCCAGCTTGATGTTTAGAGTCGCCGGAACCATCTTGGCGATGCGATCCACGTCACTGTAAGGGACGTCCATCGCGCGGCCCACGTCCTTGATGGCTGCCTTCGCTGCCATGGTCCCGAAAGTGATGATTTGGGCAACGTTGTCCCGGCCATATTTCTGGGTCACGTAGTTGATCACTTCGCCGCGACGATTCATGCAAAAATCAATGTCAATGTCGGGCAAAGAAACGCGCTCCGGGTTAAGGAAGCGTTCAAAAATCAGTTCGTGCTGCAAGGGGTCGAGATCAGTAATCCCCAGCGAATAAGAAACCAGTGAGCCGGCAGCCGAACCGCGGCCCGGTCCAACCGGTATATTGTGCTCCCTGGCGTAGCGGATAAAGTCCCAAACGATCAGGAAATATCCGGAAAACTTCATCTGTTGGATGATGAGCAGTTCTCGTGCCAGCCGCTGCTCGTACTCAGCCAGACTGTGCTTCAAGCGGCCCTGCATTTCCAGCGTCCGCAATCCTTCCAGCCGCCGCGCAAACCCTTCTCGGGTGACGTGCTCGAAATAACTGTCTAAGGTGTAGCCCGCCGGCACATCGAAATGCGGGAAGGGGTTGCTCACCTTCTCCAGCCGCACGCTGCAACGCTCAGCGATTGCCAAGGTGCGGGACAGCACTTCAGGCGAGTCCTTGAAAACCCGGTACATCTCGTCATGGCTCTTGACGAAAAAGCCGCTGCCCTGAAACTTCATGCGGTTTGTATCTTGAATCGACTTACCGGTCTGAATGCAGACCATTACATCCTGCGCGTGGGCGTCATCTTCGCAAAGGTAGTGACTGTCATTGGTCGCAACGAGTGGTATGCCGAGATCCTTCTCCAGCCGGAATAAGTGTGGACGGATGCGGTGCTCCATCTCCAAGCCCTGGTCTTGAATTTCAAGGAAGAAATTTTCCTTGCCAAAGATGTCACGATAAATCGCCGCCGCACCCCGCGCGGCCTCATATTTGTCATCCATTAACAGCTCGGCAACCTCCCCCTTCAAGCATCCGGAGAGTGCTATCAATCCTTTGGAATGATCCGCGAGAAATTTCTTGCTGACGCGCGGTTTGTAATAGAAGCCTCGTAGGGACGCTTCCGAGGTGATTTTCGTGAGGTTACGATACCCTTCTTCGTTTTCCGCCAACACCAACAAGTGATTGTAGGTGTCGCCCTCAGGCGGGGTACGCTCGATGTTGTGATCTTCCTTCTTACAGACGTAGAGCTCGCAGCCAATGATCGGTTTGATTCCCGCTTGCTTGGCCGCGTTTACGAAATGGACAGCGCCAAACATGTTGCCGTGGTCGGTCATGGCAACTGCCGGCATGCCTAGCTCTTTCACGCGCTGGACAAGCTTTTCCACATCGCAAGCGCCGTCGAGCATTGAATAATCTGTGTGAAGATGGAGGTGTACGAATTGGGACATGGGGGCTCGGGAAACAAATCTTATGTTGTCGTCATTTTAACGGGAAATCGCTGCGAACCGGAGTAAAGAATTATTCACAGCGTGGTTTAGCGGGGTTTCGTTACGCAGTATGTCACTCCGGGGTCTGTTCGGGGACTCGGAACTCCACACCGCGGTCATCATTCACCTTGGTGGTGGCCTCCACATCGAGATTAGCCAACGGGATCTTTCTGGCTCTCAGTTCCGAAAAGACCCAGACGGTTTCTCCGACGATGGCGTAGTTCTTGACCTCTTCCTTGTGCTGATCACGGAAAACCAGCACCGTAGGCTCAGAGGCTTGAGCCGTAGTCTCCTTCTTCGCCTGCGGAGCATCGGCAGACGCCCGAGCCTCACGTTGGTCCCGCAAGCGGTCAACCTCACCTTCCAGGCGATCAATTTCTGCCTGTTGAGCTAGCGCGCTGCTCTGGGCATAGGACGAATCGTAAGACTGATAAGAATCGCCACCGTTTAGGTAGGAATAGTCTCCATACGTCCAGGGATAACCGTAATAGGCCGGATAGCCGTAGTAAAACCACGGAGAGAACCCGGCAAAGAAGTGATGATGGTGGTGAAACCGATTGGAGGAGATAAATGGGCCGCGAAAACTAGTGCCGAAGCGCTCGGTACCCAGATGCTGAACGCCGCCAAACGTAGGCGCGCGGCTCACCATCATCGAACCGTGTGAGGACCCTCCCATTGAACCGCGTGAAGAACTTGCGAAATGGCTCCCGCTGCCAGCGGACATTCCGCCGTGACGTTGGGCTTCGGCTGATACCGTCAGCAAAACCGCAACCATGGCCGCAATCGCCCAACTGCGATGCATATAACTATTGTAACGCTTTTCCGCCAAGGCGTCGGAAAACTTTCCGCCCGGCCACATCGAAGCCTAGCGCCTTTTCGTTTTCGCCTTCTTGGCTGCTTTCGCGGTCTTCTTGGCTGCGTTGTGCAACTCCGGCTTGTGTGGATTGGAAGGTCTTATCGGCTCAGTTTTGGCGCTGGATGCTGACGCCGCTGCCGCGCTGCTCTTCCCTTTCTTCTTGCTCGCAGCTTGGGTCGCGGCTGCAGCAGCGGCAGCAGCCGCAGCTTCCGTAGCGGCCTTAGCGGCTCTTCCGCGCTTGACTGGTGGAGGCGGAGGTGGGGGCGGTGGTGGAGGAGCCAAAGGTTTTAGAAATTTCAGAGTCTCAGTGCGCGACCGTAATCTGCCATCCAGCAGAAGCATAAATACGTCCTGCGCGATTTTCGGATACTCCGGCATCTGAGGCGTGATATGCAGCTCGGTCATCTCCGGCAACGGAATCTTCTGCTGGACTTGCCGCCATTTGGTAAAGAAATTTTTGATTTTCTGTGTTACCGCCTGCTGACGCGCCGTCACCGCCAGGAACAAGACCATCTCTGGCCGCGCCTCCGATAGCAGCTTCCAGGTCCGCGACGGCGTTCCGGCTTCCTTGCTGGCGAGTCTCTTGGCCAGATCCTTAGCGTTGTCCTCAAGGTCTCGCCAGGCCTCGACCAGATTCTTGCGCGGGATCAGTTTGCGCATGTCGGCGATTTCCTTGTCGCTGAGCCGAGCGGTAAGAAAATACAGAACTGCAGGTGACGGATCGGGGGCATAGCCGAGCTGATTCATTTGTTGCCGCGTTTTCAGCAACTGCCCCAGCCCCGCCGTATCCACTTTGGCGCTGGTCCAGTGCGGACTGAGCACCTTGAGCCATCCTTCTTTCTCCAGGACCCGAAGGATGTGCAGGGGATCGTCCTCATAGGCCAATTGCTCGATCTCGCGCCCGATTGCCTTGTCGGTGATGTGGTCGATGTAATTGTTCTCTTTGGCCGAATCGAAGCGCGCCTGGGTGCGTTCCTCGATGGGCCAATGGAAGCGCGCAGCAAAGCGAGTGGCGCGGATCAGCCGCGACGGATCCTCCACGAAACCATAATTGTGCAGGACGCGGATCAGCTTGGCTTCGATGTCCGCCGCTCCATTGAAGGGATCCATCAGCAGGCCACGTGATCCCGGATTCAGCGACAAAGCCATCGCGTTCACCGTAAAATCGCGGCGGCGCAGGTCTTCAATGATGGTGGCGGGCGCTACAATCGGCGGCTTGCCAGCTTTCTCGTAGCGTTCCGTGCGTGCCATGCTGATTTCGGCGCGGACACCTCCCGGCAGCGTGAAATAGAGTGTTTTCAGGTCATCGTCTGCCGCGGCGATACTTGCTCCCGCGCGCTCCAGTTCTTTTTGCAGCTTTAGCGGATTGCCCTGCACGGTGAAATCAAGGTCGCGGATGGAAAAGCCGCTGATGATGTCGCGAACCGCGCCCCCGGTAAGATAAATGTTCATGCCCGCGGCGCGGGCAACGTCCTGCACCAGGGTGACGCCGCGCTGTTGGTCCGGCGTCAGCCGGATTTCCATGGTGTAAATGTAATCAGCCATTATTTGCGAACGCCGGCTCCTGGAGCGTCTGACCGCCAGCGGGTGGGAGATTTCCACAGGGCGCTCCGGCGGGAAGCAAGAGGCCCAACGCCACCCAGTTGTAAGTGACTCTATCCAGTAGACTTAGACTTCCTGCGATGGGACGCGGCAAGCTACAGAAAATAACACAACGTTGATAGTTTGGCTACTACGAACATAGATGCCGCCCGTTTCACGCCGAAAAGTGCGAGAATCGGGACGCCAGCGCTGCGGGAATCCACACTCCGAGGCCGCTTTCGCCAAGTAGCATGCCCTCAACTCACAAGAAGGTCGTGGTTCGCAAGATGGACCGGGATTCGATCAACGGATACGTTGCCCCCGCCAACTTCGTCCGCGAAGGCAAGCTGGAGTTGCTCAATACCTCGGGGAATGTCGTGGCCATTGAGCTGCGCGACATCAAGGGCGTTTACTTCGTGCGCGAGTTCGGCGACTCTGACGCGCTTAGCCGAAAAACTTTCACCAGCCGTCCGCGCACCGAGGGCCTTTGGGTACGCCTTAAATTCAAGGACAACGAAGTCCTCGAGGGCATGATGCCCAACGACCTCTCCTTGACCACGGCGGAGGGTTTCCTGGTCAATCCTCCTGATCTGCGCTCAAATACGCAGCGCATCTTCGTCCCTCGCACGGCGCTGGAATCGCTCACCGTGCTGGCCGTAATTGGCGCCACCCGTCGCCGCCGCCCCGGCGTCACCGCGGATACCGGACAAGTACAGTTGTTCGGGGAGTAAACTGTGGCCGCTAGAGTTGACCTCTACAACGCCTCATACGGCAACTACGACCTCGCGCTTTATCGCGATGTTCGAATTGAAACTTATGGGGAGGACTTCGGGCAGACCAGTTGGGTAACGACCCAGGAGTCCCATGAAATCCCCCGGCTGCTCGGACTGACTCCTGCTTCTGCTGTTCTTGAAATCGGCTGCGGCTCTGGCCGCTATGCCTTGTATCTGGCGGAAAAGATCGGATGCCGCGTCGTTGGTGTCGACGTCAATAAAGAAGGTGTCCGCAACGCCAACGAGCTAGCCCGAACCAACAACCTGACGGCCAAGGCCAGTTTCGAGGCGGCAGACGCTTCCCAAACGCTCCCATTCGCCGACCAAGCCTTCGACGCCGTTTATGCCAACGATGTGCTGTGCCACATTCCCGGTCGGCTTTCCCTGCTCCGGGAGCTGTATCGTGTGTTGAAACCAGGCGGCCGCATGGTCTTCAGTGACGCCCTAGTAGTAGGTGGTCTTATCTCCAACGAGGAAGTTGCGAAGCGCAGTTCGGTCGGTTACTACGTTTTTGTCCCCCAGGGAGAAAATGAGAAATTGATTGAACAGACCGGCTTTTGCCTGCTGGAGTCGCGCGGTACCACCGACAATGCCGCCCGCATCGCAAAACGATGGCACGACGGCCGGGCCCGCAGAAGGAGTGATTTAGTCGCGGTTGAAGGCGAAACGAATTTTCTGGGATTGCAAGCTTTCTTGGCATGCGTCCACACCCTTACCAGCGAACGACGGTTGCTGCGGTTCCTGTACATCGCCAGGAAGCCATGAACTAGGTTTGGCACCGGACCGATCTCGCAGGCTCGAAACAATAAATGCTAGACTGTAGTCACCGCGAATGAGTCTCTTTGCTCAAGATTACGGCGCCGACTCTCCTGCAGGATCGCCCCCAGATTCACCAATCGCTCCTGACCATGACATCCAACTGCTGCTCCCTGCGAGTGTCACCCGGTCTTTGGCGAAGCGACTCTTGTTTGATATCCGGGACGCGTGGTTCCCGGAGAAATTCCCGCCGCTGCAGCTGACTTCGCGACCAGTTGATACTGGCATGTTGCTGGGGGACATTGTCAGCTTGCCCTGGTATCGAACCATATTCACCAACGTAGGCAACGTGATTGCACCGGAGACGCTGCCACCACTCGAGCTCGAGTCACGGCCCGTCGACGTAGGCGAGCTGATCAGCGATCAGATGAGTCATCAGTGGTGGAGTTCGCTGCTGCGCAACCTGGCCGACCGCATCGCACCCGAGCGCATGCCCCCGCTGCAGTTGACTTCGAGACCCTTCGACGCCAGCCTGCAGGACGGATCCGTACAGGTAGTCCGCTGGTCTTCCACCGTCAGCCTGCCCAGAGTTCCGGTAAGCGCCAGGCAATTCGTCACCAACGAACCACTGAAACCGAGGATTCAGCGGGCCCCGCTGGCGCCACAACTGGCGGGAATCGCCGTAGCCCAGTCCCCAGTCCCAAATGATCCCGCGCCAGCAAATATGCATGCGGTCCACGGAGCCAAACTAAGAGGGAAGCTTTCCCGCTCTCGCGTCCGTGAAGCGATATTGATTTCGGTCGCGGTTCTGGAAGCGCTTTATCTGGCAGCTTCTTTCTTTGGACTGGCTTGATTCAAATCCTGCCCACTGGTAATGGTTAGATCGAAAAGAAAAAGGGCGGCCTGGCTGGCCGCCTTACCTTTGTCATTGTGCTCGAATTATGCCGCCCGGGTGGTAACGGCCGCCGGCCGGTAACCAGACTCGTTGGCTCTTCGTACGGCCTGCACTGCTTCCTCTGCGGACATTAGCGGTGTGGTCTGAACCGACTTGCACGCGCCGCCGCCGGCAAATGCGATCGCAATCGCCGCAGCACTAACGTTATCCGGCATTTCGGTAATCATTACGACGTCGTAGTCGCCAAATGCGAACCACGCACTCTTGATCTTGCCCCCCAACTTCTCGACTGCGGGGCGGACAGCTTCGATCCGGTCCTGGGGCTGCGCGATCAGCGCTCGCCAGCCTTCAGGTGAATACGCAACTTGGTGCAGATAATGCGGCATATAGCCTCCTTCGAAACTCACTACGGCTGCGAATAATCCCAGAGGCGGCGGTCCAAGTCAAGGTGTCGAGGAATTTTGGCAGAGGTGCGTTTTGAGTTTAGAAGTCATCGGTTGAAACAGGGCGGAAGTTTTGGCGGCACGTCACGGGCTAGGCGCTCCCGACGGCAAAGAATTAAGGAAACATCTTGACATGTGAATTAGTGTTGTAGTTAACTACAACAGCTGGCGGGGTGCTTCATCAAGAGCTGGAGTATCGCAAGCGAGTACAGCCCAGCGAATGACCCTGACCCGCGAAAAAAAGAAGTGCACTTCTTGAGGAGAATGAAACATGAAATCACTTGGTTTTGCGCTGTTCCTGATTCTGCTGTCGGTCTCCGTCGCCTTCGCGCAGTCAGCCGCGCCGACTGACGCGCAAAAGTCTTTCACCCAACTCAAAACCCTCGCGGGCACCTGGCAGGGCCCGGTGACCGTCGTCCCGCCGCAGCCCGAGATGGGGGACGGGACGTTTACGCAGGTCTCGCTGCGCGTGACCTCTCGGGGAAACGCGATCGTGCATGAGATGCATGAACCGGGAAAGGCCGACGATCCGACGCGTTACGATCATCCGGTCACCATGCTCTACCTGGACGGGGATCGCTTGCTGCTAACGCACTATTGCGATGCCGGAAACCGGCCGCGGATGACGGGCAAAGTGTCGCCGGACGGGAAGAAGGTGGAGTTTGAATTTCTCGACCTCTCCGGCGGCAACCAGTACGGGCACATGTACCACGCCGTGTTCACCATCATCGATGCCGACCATCACACCGAGGACTGGACGTATATGATGCCGGGGGACAAGCCCGTCCACGCGCACATGGACCTGCAGCGGGCAAAGAACGGGAGCGGTGTGGCTGGTAACTAGGGTATCCGGAAAACTGATGGACCGTGAGTGGAACGACAGTCAGCCGATTTATCGCCAGCTTCGCGACCGCGTGGTCGCGATGATACTCGACGGCGTGCTCAAGGAAGGCGATCCGCTGCCCTCCGTGCGCAATGTCGCGGCCGAATATCGGGTCAATCCACTCACGGTTCTTAAGGGTTATCAGCAACTGGTGGACGATGGGCTGGTCGAAACCCGACGAGGTCTCGGCATGTTCATCAATGTCGGCGCCCGCAATTTATTGCTTCAGGGCGAGCGGCAGAAGTTTCTTGGCGAAGAGTGGCCCAGGATTTCCGCCACCATTCAGCGGCTCGGCCTAAAGGCGGAAGAACTCTTAAATGGCGCGAAGCGCCGGAGGAAGTCGGATGCCGATACTGACTGACTTTGCAGGGAAGCGAGCCAAACGCGCGATTGTTGCGCCGCAAAGAGCGCGCCGCAGCGCGCAGCTCGCTCAGATTCCTCGCTGCGCAAAGGACGCTTACTCGGAATGACACTTCAAGGCATGGCATGCATAGAAGCCCGCAACCTGCGCAAGGCCTTCGGCGCGACCATCGCGCTCGACGGCATTGATTTGCGCGTTGAAGAGGGCCGCATCCTCGGCCTCGTCGGTCCCAACGGCGCCGGCAAGACCACGGCGCTCAACGCGATTCTCGGGCTCACCTCTTATCAGGGAGAGCTAAAGGTGCTCGGACGCGACCCCTGGACCGAGCGCGACCAACTCATGCGCGATGTGTGCTTCATTGCCGACGTCGCCATCCTGCCGCGATGGTTGCGGGTTTCGCAGGCGCTCGAGTACGTTGCCGGCGTGCATCCGCGTTTCGATCGGGGGAAAGCGGAAGGCTTTCTTGCCCGGACCAATATCCGGCTCGCCAGCAGAGTCCGCGAATTATCGAAGGGCATGGTAACCCAGCTGCACCTTGCTCTGGTGATGGCCATCGATGCGCGCTTGCTGGTGCTCGATGAGCCGACGCTTGGCCTTGACATCCTGTACCGCAAGCAATTCTACGATTCCCTGCTGAACGACTATTTCGATCGCAATCGCACTATCGTCGTAGCGACACACCAGGTGGACGAGATCCAGCACGTCCTGACCGATCTCATGTTCATCAATCGCGGCCGCATCGTTCTCAATTGCAGCATGGAAGAAGTGGAGTCGCGCTATCTGGAAGTGACCGTGCGCCCCGAGCAGGTGGCTGCGGCGCGGGCGCTCAGGCCGATGCACCAGCGTCAGGCGTTGGGTCGCACCGTCCTGCTCTTCGATGGCCTCGATCGCCAGCAACTTGACGGCTTTGGCGACGTGCGTACGCCCAGTGTCGCCGATTTGTTCGTTGCCATGTTGGCAGATAAGCCGGGGGATAAGCCGGGCAACCAGGTAGGCCAGGCACTGGGTAATTATGAAGGAGCGGCCCGATGAATACTCAATCCGATGCCATGCCCGAGTCCTTCGATGCGCAGAGAGTCGCGCCTGCGGTCCTGTCGCCGACTCGGCCAATGTACTGGTCGGTGCGACGCGAATTGTGGGAGTACCGTTCGATTTATATCGCACCGCTGGCCGTCGCCGCGGTTGCCCTGTTCAGCTTCACCATTAGCATCATTGCGGGTATATGGGAAAGGCCGCTGAGATTTGATCCAGGGACCCCCCAGCAGCCGTTCGACATGGCGGCGGGGCTCCTGATGCTTACCGGGATCATGGTGAGTGCGTTCTATTGCATAGACGCACTGCACGGCGAGCGTCGCGATCGCAGCATCCTGTTCTGGAAATCCCTGCCGGTATCGGACATCACCACCGTGTTGTCGAAGGCGAGCATTCCGCTTGTTATTCTCCCACTCCTTACCTTTGCGATCACGATCGCTGTGCAGTGGGTGATGCTGCTGGTGAGCAGCGCAGTGGTGCTGGTCAGCGGACAGAGCGTCGCGATGTTATGGAAAAATTTGTCATTCTTCCAGATGTCGCTGTTGCTGCTCTATCATCTGTTGACGGCTCATGCGCTCTGGCCCGCTCCCATTTATTGCTGGCTGCTGCTGGTATCCGGCTGGGCCCGCCGCGCGCCATTTCTGTGGGCGGTGTTACCGCTGGTGGTGATCGCCGGCGTCGAGAACCTTGCGTTTCACACGTGGCATTTCGCTGCGCTGGTGGGAGGTCGATTCATGGGCGACGCGCCGACGATCTCCTCCACCGGGCCGGATATGTTCCCCACCAGTCCCATGACACATATCACTCCGGGTCATTTCCTGAGCAGCCCGGCTCTTTGGATCGGGCTGGCAATCAGTGCGGCATTCCTCGCCGCAGCCGTCCGGCTGCGCCGCTATCAAGGACCGATCTGAGTCGCCGGCGGTGGGCGACGTTGATGTCGCATTTGCAAAGGAGCCGATATGACAGATCGTACCGTTGAAACATCACCGCAACTTTACGCGAGAATCGGCGGAGTGCTCTATCTGATCATCATCGTGGCCGGCGGCTTCGCGGAATTATTTGTGCGGGACAAACTCATCGTGGCAAGAGACGCTGCGGCTACAGCCAACAACATTATGGCCTCTGAGTCGCTGTGGCGCATCGGTTTCGCCGCCACGGTGGTCATGCTGGTGTGTGCTGTCGCGCTAACTATGATCTTTTATGTATTGCTCAGACCGGTGAACAGAAATATTGCTTTGCTTATGGCGTTTTTCAACCTGATGGATATCGCCATCGAGGGCATCAATAATCTTCATCATTTTGCGGCGGTGCTCATTTTGGGAGGCGCTGACTACCTGAAAGCTTTTGAACCACATCAACTACAGGCTTTAGCGCTGCTATCGACCAAGCTCTTTAATTATGGCTATGGCATCGCCCTGGTGTTCTTCGGCTTCGAATCCCTTTGTCGCGGATATTTGATTTTAAAGTCGGGTTTCTTCCCCAGGATTCTTGGCATCCTGGTGCTCATTTCCGGTCTCAGCTACGTGACCAATAGCTTTGTGCTGTTCCTGAGTCGCCTTCATTGGGATTGGCTTTTGCTGCCCGCCGGGATTCCGGAATTCATTCTTTGCCTATGGTTGATTGTGATGGGTGTGAATGTCCCGAAGTGGAAAGAGAGAGCGAGCGCTGCGGCAATTAGCGAACTGTAATCAGGCGGGCTGGCCAGCCTATTCCAAGGCGAGAGCGGGAACAGAAGGCGCACGGAGGAGGGCCTCGGATTCTCCTTCGCCCAGGTTAGCGCCCAAAACCGGGGCGCGAAGCTGGGGCACCGGCGGAGCGAACTAGGGGTCAGCGGAGCATTTTTAAGGCAGCCCCGCGTGAATGCCAAGACCTTCAGCGGCTTTACGGAGCCGCTTATCTCTTGTCCACAGAAGCGTGGATGGATTGATAAAGACTGACGCTACTAAGTGTGCGTCGGTCAGACCGATGCCCAGGCTATACAGACGACGAGCCTCAATCATGAGTCGCACTTCGCTCAGCTGCGCCACTTTTACCTGTGGTAAAAGGTCCAGCAGCGCGAGCGTCTTGGTGCGCTCCTGCAGCGTGCGCTCCTTTAACAAACCCAGGGCAAGTTCTGCAGTGATGAACGGATGGATCACAATCTGCCCTTGGTTCAGATGTTTGCGCATTTCTTTATTTCCGGAACGGAGATGGTCGATCCAAACGGACGTATCTGCGAGAATCAATTCGCCCGAACCTCAGTCTTGCCCGGCCTGCGGCGTGGGATATTCTTCAATTCGGGCATTGTGCCTCCCAGGGACGCCAATCTGCGGGCGCTCTCCCGCTCGATGAGGGCCTTCAGAGCCTCACGAATCAACGCCGTTTTCTCCGCTACCCCCGTGAACTCCTGGGCGATGCGTACCAGGTCGTCATCGAGCGCAACGGTGGTTCTCATAAGAAACCCTCCAGGCACCGATTATAGCATCAAATGATGTCGATTTGTGTGCTTGTCCCAGAAAGGCCGCGGTCGCGTAGCCAGGCGGGCAGCCCAGGCCTATTCCAGGGCGAGAGCCATTTTGAGCGCCCGGTCCAATTCCTCAACCTTGGAGCGCGCCAGGGATCCAACGAAGCGTGTCAGTTGCACCTTGCGGAGGCTTACGAGGTTATCGCAGAGGATCCAGCTTTCATGCTTCAAGCCTTCGTCGATGCCAACCGAGACCTGGGTTGAGAATCCGTGTCCGCGAGTGAGGATCGGCGCGCAGATGACGGTGGGGAATCTAGAATCGATCAGGGTCTGGCGGCTCACTACCACGAAGCTCCGGTAAAGTTTAGGATCGTCGCTGGGATGATGAACGCGATAAATTTCGCCCCTTCTCATCTGCGCCGCCGGCTATGATTCCGTCGCCTGATACCGGAGGACGTCCTCCACCTCCGCATTCAGCTCATCTGCAGCCTTATTGATGAGTTCGAGATCGCGAGCTTCAATTTGCGCCCGCGCCTGTTTGCGTAGGTACTGAGCCAGCACCGCCTCGATAAAAGCCGATCGCGACTGCTTCGATCCTGCGATGCGATCGATGCCGGCAAGCACCTCTTTCGATAGTGTGATAGAAGTCTTCTCTTTCATACTACTACTATACTACCAATACGGAATGCTCTGGCTCCAAATTCTCCAGCTCTAAATGAGCCGATTGCTTTCATACGAGTAACTCCCGCCCAAGCGGAGCTTGGACGGGCCACCCGGCCAAAGTTCTTTTGTGTTCAGAGCGTAAGAACTTCCCGCGCGTCTCCTTTACAATCGCCGTCTGACTCGCGTTCGTTGGCCAACCCCTATGAAACTCGCTCAGATCGCTTCTACTCTCAATGCGCGGCTGGAAAACGGCTCGCCTGAAATTGAAATCACCGGTGTGAATGGAATCGAATTGGCCGGCCCCGGCCAGATCACTTTCGTAGCTAACCCCAAATACTCGGCTGCGGCTCGGACCACCAAGGCCTCCGCCGTGATTGTGGACGACAACTTCCCGGCCATCTCCACCGCAATGCTGCGCTCGAAGAATCCCTACTTAACTTTCGCCCGCGCCATTGAACTATTTCATCAGCCAGCCAGGTACGCGCCGGGTCGCCATCCGACGGCGGTGATCCATCCTTCCGCCAAGATTGGAGAAAATGCACATATTGGCCCCTATGTGGTCGTGGACGAAGACGTAAAAATCGGTAAGAATGCAGTCCTCCTGGCGCACGTGGTCATTTACCGGGGCGCGATCATTGGCGACAATTGTTTTGCCCACGCCCATGCAGTGGTACGCGAGCATTGCCGCTTGGGAAACAACGTGATTCTGCAAAATGGCGTGGTCATCGGCGGCGATGGCTTTGGCTTTGCCAAAGATGATCATGGCCGGTGGCACAAGATTCCGCAGCCACAGCCGGTTGTCATTGAAGACGACGTAGAGATCCAGGCCAACTCCTGCATCGACCGGGCGAGCGTGGGAGAAACTCATATCGGACGCGGCACTAAAATCGACAACCTGGTGCAGGTGGGACACGGCTCGCATATTGGGAAGGATTCTCTACTGGCGGCGCAGGTTGGTCTCGCGGGCTCAACCGACGTGGGTAACAATGTCATCCTCACAGGACAGGTGGGCGTGGTCGGTCACTGCAAAATTGGCGATGGCGCGATCGTCACGCCGCAGAGTGGAGTCGCAGGAGACGTTGCGGCCGGCGCGATTGTCAGCGGCGCGCCTGCGGTGGATCACAAGCTCTGGCTGAAGTATTCAGCGATCTTGAGCAGGCTTCCGGAAATTGCCAAAGCAATTAGGGCAAAATCGAAAAGCTGAACCGGCCAGTGTACGGGGGCTTTCCATCCGCTTCCTGCCCGCCCCGATGCTGCACCATTCCTCTCTGTCAGGCAGTAGTTCCTTCGTGTGCCTTCGCGTCCTTTGTGGTTTGAAGCTTTTGTTCCCGATACTCCTCCGGCAGTCCACTGTCAATCGCCCTTCTGACTTTTTCCATCAACTCTTCCCGGCTGCCGAACTCTTTGGGTTCGATAGGGTCGTGAAAGATCACGGTCACTAGTCCTGGCTTGATCGCGAATCTCTGCTTGGGCATCACGGAATGCGAGCCGGAAATCGTGATCGGGACTACGGGCACATTACTCTCCATCGCCAAATGGAACGGCCCTTTCTTGAAGGGTAATA
>JABCYV010000072.1 GCA_013290025.1 Acidobacteriota bacterium | reverse complement strand
CATACAAAACCCATAGCTCCCGCGAGGGGCGGTTTCCTTCAAGTCGCTGTATCTGAAGCGCCCCTCCAGAGCACCTCGATTACACTACCTGTCCTGAAATGGGCGCTTCAGATACAGCACTAAGACTCATCGTTACCAATCCGCCGCCGGCTTGATTCTTCCGAGTAACCGAACATCCGCCCACTGACCGATCAAGCATGTAGATGGTCTGCCGCGCTGGGGGCTTATCTGGCTCATCTTGCCACATCTTCGCCTGGCCTGACACATAGAAAAGGCTCTGGTAGAGGGCCGGTGGCCAAGGTGACCGAACCAGATTTTTGACTTCGGACAGATAGCGCCCTACGATACCCCAATCCTGAGATTCCTCTCGCAATGATCGACGAGATCATCTCGCATTACCGCATCGTCGAGAAGCTAGGGGGCGGCGGCATGGGGGTCGTCTACAAAGCCGAAGACACCGCGCTTGGCCGCTTCGTAGCCCTAAAGTTTCTTCCCGAGGATGTCGCGCAAGATGCGCAGGCGTTGGAACGTTTCCGCCGCGAAGCCCGCGCTGCCTCTGCTCTCAACCATCCCAACATCTGTACCATCTACGAAATCGGCGAGCAACACGGGAAACGCTTCATCGCAATGGAGTTCCTAGATGGGGTGACGCTGAAGCGGCGTATCGCCGGAAACCCCGTCGACACCGACGTATTGCTCGGTCTGGCGATTGAGATTGTCGATGCACTGGACGCCGCTCACTCCGAAGGAATCGTTCACCGCGACGTCAAGCCAGAAAACATCCTTATCACCAAGCGGGGACACGCCAAGATCCTTGATTTCGGGCTCGCAAAGCTCACGCCTCCCGGTGCTCGTGTTTTCGAAACAGTAGGAGCCATGGCAGAAGCCACGGCTGGGTTTAGCGCGGAGCACCTCACCAGTCCTGGTACGACTCTGGGAACGATGGCCTACATGTCGCCGGAGCAGATTGGAGGAAAGGAAGTAGATGAGCGCACCGACCTTTTTTCTTTCGGAGCCGTGGTTTACGAAATGGCGACGGGGGTATTGCCGTTCCGGGCTGACACCTCAGGGTTGATCTTCGACGCCATCCTGAACCGAGCTCCAATATCTCCTTTGCGCCTGAACCTTGACTTGCCGCCAAGACTGGAAGACATCATTAACAAGGCGCTGGAGAAGGATCGCAATCTGCGCTACCAGCACGCTTCGGAAATGCGGGCCGACCTCCAAAGATTGAAACGGGACGTGGATTCGGGCAAATCGTCCGCTCAAGCGTGGGCACAAGGGACACCACCGCTCACGACTGGATCTGCCACCACTAGGCATCCGTCTATTGTCGTCCTCCCGTTCACCACCATGAGCTCCGATCCGGAAAATGAGTTCTTCGCAGACGGCGTTACCGAAGAGATCATCAACGCCCTGGCGCAGATCGAGGGTCTTCGCGTCCTGGCGCGTACTTCCGCATTTTCTTTCAAAGGAAAGCATTTCGATCTGCGAACTGTTGGGGAACGCTTGAATGTAACCACGGTGCTGGAGGGCAGCATTCGCAAATCGGGCAACCGTCTTCGCATCATGGCTCAGCTTATTAACGTCGCCGACGGCTACCACATATGGTCCGAACGCTACGATCGCGAATTACAAGATATCTTTGAGGTTCAAGACGAGATTGCAAGAACCATCGCAGACCGACTGAAGGTCGCACTCGGAGGCGACGGACAGAGTCCGCTGGTAAAGGCAGGTACGCAAGATCTGGAAGCCTACCAGCACTACCTCAAAGGCCGCTTCCACTGGAACAAACGAACGCCAGAAGGATTGCGGAAGGCCATTGAATACTTCCAGCAGGCCATCGAAAAAGATCCCGCCTACGCGCTGGCTTATACGGGATTGGCTGACTCCTACGACCTGGCGTCATTCCTGAACGTGTTTCCCCCTGGAGAGGTAATGCCGAAAGCGAAGACCGCGGCCGCCAAGGCATTGGAAATCGACAGCTCCGCGGTGGAGGCACACGTATCGCTGGGCTATGCCAGCTTCACCTACGATTGGGATTGGAGCGCAGCCGGAAGACATTTTGGGCAAGCCCTAGCCGTGAAGCCCTCTTATGCCAGGAGCCACGCGTTTTATCCTCTCTATCTCAGCGCGCTCGGACGGTTTGAGGAATCTCTGGCAGTGGCGAAACATGCCCTGGATCTCGATCCAGCTTCCAGCGGGGTCAGCCATGTCCTGGCAGTACAGCTTTACCTGGCAAGGCAATTCGATCAGTCGATTCAACAGTGCTATAAGACGCTTGAGTTGGACCCGAACTATGCCGTTGCGCACGCGCTGCTCGGGCAGTCGCATTCATGCAAAGGGGCGTACCGAGAGGCCTTGCCCCATTTGGAAAAGTGTTACGCCCTGAGTCGAGGTGGCACCGCGTCCCTCGCCCTGCTTGGGTACGCGCACGCTCGCCTAGGCGACAGAAGCCAGGCGCTACGCATGATCGGAGAACTCAGCGCGGCTGCGAAACAGACCTTTGTATCTGCCTTCTTCTCCGCCCTGGTACATGCGGGTCTGGAAGACAAGGATGATGCCTTCACCTGGCTCGACAAAGCTTGCGAGGAGCGGTTCAATCGTCTCGCCTACGCGAAAGTTGAGGCACTCTGGGACCCCTTGCGCTCCGATCCAAGGTTCTCCGAACTGCTTCGACGCATCCACATCCCACCGTAGACTCGCTAAGTGCGAATCTGAAACCAGGCATTCCCAGCCTTGCTCCGGATGAATCAGATCAACATTCCTATAATGCGGTTTGCGCGAAGTTGGCAGGCTCAATCGCCACATGACGCCGATCGCGGGGGATGACGGGCTATCAGGAACTGATGCCTCTGCAGTGGTACCGATAAAGGCGTTTGTGGTCACGGACCGACTTCTGGATAGTCGGCAAGCCGGAAGTAATCCAGGCTGCGAAGGCGGGTGGTTCGGTTTCTGCGTTGGATGAATGTCACGACGCCTAAAACGAGTTTTGGGAAGTTAACAGGTCACTTCAACCCAAACACCTTAAATCAGCGCTTTTGGGTCAGTGCCCCAGGGCTAGGTTTCCCTTACGGCCAGGGTCACGGTCGCTTTCGACACCAGCTTCTCCTCGGAATCCTTCTCCGCGAACACTTCTGCCTCGCAGATGACGAGCATTCTTCCCGCGCGCAGAACGCGCCCCCGGCAACGCAAACGGTCGGCGATCGCCGGGCGCAGGAAATTGATCTTGAATTCCACGGTGATGACATCCTGCTCCAACCCGACCGCGCTGCGCGCCGCGCAACCCGCGGTGTGATCGGCCATGGTGGCCAGTACGCCGGCATGAATCAATCCATGCTGCTGCGCATGCCTCCCCGTTGGAGTCAGGAAGGTTTCGCAAAATTCGTCCTCGACCAATGCTAGTTCTATGCCCAGGTCGCGAACAAAGTTGGCGTTGTCAAAAATGCGGCGGACTCGGCTTTCCCGGATTTTATCCATCATGGATATAAGGTGGCGTCAGATAGATGGCGCGAAATGGCTCAGTAGGCCCAGCGCAGCAACGTCACTCCCACCGTGAAACCCGCGCCCACTGAGGCCAGCAGAACTAAATCACCCTTTTTGAGCCGGCCTTCCTCAAGCGCAGTGCCCATGGCGAGTGGAATGGTTCCAGCGGTGGTATTGCCGTAGCGGTCGATGTTGATGATGATGCTCTCCGGCCGCAGGCCGAGCCGGTCCGCAGTAGCGGTAATGATTCGCCGGTTGGCTTGGTGAGGAATGAACACGTCGACGTCCGTGGCTTTCAGGCCATTGCGTTCAAGAATCTTCTCGCACAGCTCGATCTGCTTGCGAATTGCAAATTTGAACACCGCCTGCCCGTCCTGGTGAACATAGTGCATTTTCTTGTCGACGGTCTCGTGAGTCGAGGGATGAAGGCTTCCGCCGCCGGGCATATACAGCGCGCAGCCGCCGGAGCCGTCGACTTCGTGAATGAAATCGATAATGCTCAGCGCATCATCGTCGGCTGGTTCCAGAATTACCGCGCCCGCGCCGTCGCCGAAAATTACACAGGTAGCGCGGTCGGTGTAATCAATGATTGAAGACATAACGTCCGCGCCAATAACCAGGACTTTTTTGTGGACTCCAGTGGCAATGAACTGCGCTCCCGTTTGCAGGGCGTACACAAACGCCGAACAGGCTGCTGAGAGATCAAATCCCCAGACGCCTTTGGCCCCCAGCTTGTGCTGCACCAAGCATGCGGTCGAGGGGAAAAGCATGTCGGGAGTAACTGTCGCCACGATGAGAGCATCCAGGTCATCTGGCGCTAAGCCTCGCTGCGCCAGCGCTGCCTTGGAAGCTTCGACTGCCAGATCGCTGGTGGCCATGCCCTTCTCCACCATGTGACGCTCGCGAATGCCGGTGCGGTCCACAATCCAGTCATTGGAGGTTTCGACCATCTTTTCCAAATCGGCATTGGTCAGCAGACGGGGTGGAACATAAGTACCAAGGGCGCTAATCTTCGCTCTTGCGCGCACAAACTCGCTCACTCTATGAATTCTCCAGGGATGAGATGAACCCGTTATTTTCTCCCACGCATGGGGTATTGTCCAACTCTATGTGCTGCTTGGATTTGGCAACACGAATACCACTGCGCAAATGATTGAAGGCGGGCAATCACAAGCCAGGCACCGGAGACCCACTGCACACGCAAGAGCCCGTTACCGTTGCTTCCTTCCGGACCTGGCGGGGTTGGCGAGAATACGTCGCGCGGGACCGATGCCTGACGGAGTTCATTCTAGCACTCGCTTGCGTAGCGCCGACGTTCGCGCCCGCACCGGATCGCCCGTTTTCACGGCGGCAAACTGTCCGGGAGAAGCTCCCACGCGAGATCCCTCAACCGGCTGAACTGCGCCGGCTTTCGGGATGACGCCCTCGCGAGCGCTCGGGATAACGCCAATGTGGCTGAAACTGAACCATTGCCAGCTGGGATGACAGCGGGAAAGCCCGGAGCGTGATGCCCTCAGTACCCTTTTCTTTCACACAAGAATCGAGAAGAATGAAACGAAGCCGATGTTTCCTGCACCCGACCCACGACCAGCGACGATTACGCTCTTTGTAGCCATCCAGCGCTACTTTGAAGTTGCCCTTTACCTCCTCGTGCTCACCGGTTTTGGAACGCTGGCCTCGACAGGTGGTTTGGACGCTCCGACAGTACTGTTAGTTAGTGGGGCTCTTCTATTTCGGGGATATCTGCTGGCCACGCGGCGAAGCCTAGTTATCCCGGAGCGGTGGACCAACATTCTGACGCTCAGCTATTTGGCTCTCTACGCGGCGGAGTATTTGCTGAGGTCCGGAGGATTTCTTAGTACATTTCTTAGCGCGACCGTCCATCTGGTGCTGTTTGTCATGGTGGTCCGGTTGTTCTCCGCGCAGCGCAATCGCGACTTTTATTTTCTCTCGGTGATTGCTTTTCTAATGGTGTTGGCCGCCGCGGTGCTGACCGTGGACAGTACTTTTCTGCTGACGTTCTCCGGCTTCGTGCTGGCGGCGGTGGTCACGTTCATTCTGATGGAGATGCGCAACGTGTCCACCAGGGCCACGATTCATTCGACGGAATCAAGTGGGGAGTCGGCGTACCGGCACATGGCCTTTTCGCTCGCCGCTACGGCGCCCGCCCTTGTACTCCTGATTCTGCTGGGAGCGACCGGCATCTTCTTCATCTTGCCCCGCATCTCCTCTGGTTATCTCAGCGCGTATACCGCCGGCGGCCAGCTCACCACGGGATTCAATGACAGCGTCCAACTGGGGAGCATTGGGGAGATCCAGCAGTCCAGCGCGGTGGTGATGCATGTTCAGATTGATGGCGACAAGAGCGGCGCTTTCGACCTAAAGTGGCGTGGAGTTACACTCAGCAATTTCGATGGGAGAACCTGGTCGACTTCGCACGAACAACACATTGCGCCTCGGCTACCGGACGGGCGCTTCATCCTGTGGCACTCGGATGCCAGCAGACAGGCGCAGAAAGCCTCGCAACCCGTCCACTACCAGGTCTTGATGGAACCGATGCGCACAAATGTTTTCTTCCTCGCGGCCGTTCCGCAAACTTTGCAGGGCAATTACAGCCTGGTGGCTCTGGATAACGGAGGCGCGGTCTTTGATCTTGACCCCGAACATCCCGTCAGCCGCTACGAAGCGATCTCAAACCTCTACCAGCCCGGGCGCGACAATCTGCGCGCAGCATCGGGCCCTTACCCTCCACCGTTTTCTCCGGTCTACTTGCAACTGCCCTCGGCGCTCGATGCTCGTATCCCGCGGCTGGCTGAGAAAATCGCGGCGTCGGCCGGCAATCCATACGACAAAGCCGTTGAAGTCGAGACGTACCTGCGGACGAATTTCGGATACACGCTGCGATTGCCGAGTACAGCTCAGGGCGACCCTCTGGCCAATTTTTTGTTTGAGCGTAAGCAGGGACACTGCGAATACTTCGCGACCTCCATGGCGGTGATGCTTCGCACTTTGGGGATTCCGTCGCGAATCGTGAATGGCTTCCGCACCGGCGAGTTCAACGACCTCACATCACAGTACCTGGTACGCGCCAGCAACGCTCACTCCTGGGTTGAAGCCTATTTCCCGGGCTATGGCTGGATAAGCTTCGATCCCACGCCCGCAGCGCCGGTTGCAGTGTCTACGGGTTGGAGTCGAGTCATGATGTATGTGGACGCGATGGCATCGTTCTGGCGGGAATGGGTGGTCAGCTATGACGTGAGCCACCAGCGAACCCTGGGAGAGGAGGCAGCGCGAGGTACTCGGCGATGGCTCGACGCACTGCGGAATTGGTGGCGGCAGCAGTACCAGGCACTCCTTGCCACAGTTCGCCGCACCCAAAGTGTGATGGCACTGAAACCAGAGCGCTGGAGCGTCGCAGGAGTCTTAATTACTCTGACGATGTTGTTGGCGGTCAACGCGCGACGGTTGTGGCGTGCATTTCGCCGGGGCCGATTGGCGGCGCGTCCGGAGAAATCTCCGCGTCAGGCTGCCACCATCTGGTACGAGAGGATGACGCGCGTGATCGCCCGTCGCGGCTGGATAAAATCGCCGGCGCAAACGCCTGAGGAGTTCGTGACGTCTATTGAGGATGCCGCGGTGCGGGAGAGAATGGCGCATTTTACCCGCAGTTATGAAGGCGCCCGCTTCGGCGACTCGGCCGAGGATGCCCAGCGTCTGCCAGAGCTCTATCAGGAAGTCTCATCAGTCGCACGGAGGTGAGTTTCCTATAAGTCAGAAGCGCCAGACTACGCCACCGCCCGCAAAGAGATTATGTTGCCTGCTTTTCCCGGTATTCACATTCAACTGTGGCACGCCGGAATAAAAATCCCGCACTTGGCCACGCAACCGGATGGCGCGCCAGATTCTTACATCCAAACCCGCGCCGATTTGCAAAACCCCGGTTGTGGTACCGGTCTTGCCAGGGTTTGGACCTCCGCCGCCCAGGTTGGAACTCTCGCTGAAGTGACCAAAGCCGCCACCAATGCTGAGCCAGGGTGAAAGTCCGCTGTCGGGCACGAGGTTGGCGCGGATGGACGGCGTCAAGAAAAAGGATCGGTAGCTCTCGGGTATGAGATTGAGGCTAAAGTGCAGATCTTCGTCAGGGCTATAAACAAAGGGAACTTCCAGAGTAAGTCCGGCAACTGGCCCACCAAATAAGCGGCGGCCGTAATTGACTTCAAAAGTGAAGCCATTACCGAAGTGAAGGTTAGGATCATTTGCGTTGGTTCCCCTCACTCCTTGATCGCTGATGAAAGTACGTCCGACAATTCCGGTCAGCTCATTCTTCTCTTGGGCAGCGGCATTCGCCACCAGGATCGGGAACAAGACCGCCATCGTCCAGCATTTCGATGCCATCTCTAGTTCTCCCGCTAAAGAGGCTAACCGACAGCGAGACATAGGTTAGCACGTCGCGGCAAGGATTTTTGCGGAGCGCCGTGCTTGGTTTGATGCCGCGCAATTCGTTAACGCCGGGAAATCCCATAGGCTGCGGAATGTTAGAATCAAGGATTACATGCCTACGACCATACCTAATGTGGCGACTGACGATGCAACCGATGCGACGGGGAAGGTGTCCGCCTCGTCCACGAAGGTCGGTTTTGTCAGTCTGGGATGCCCGAAAAACCTGGTGGATAGCGAAGTAATGATGGGCATGCTGACCAAGGCGGGGGCAGAATTGACCTCACGCACGGAAGACGCTGACATCATCGTGGTTAATACCTGCTCCTTTATAGCCAGCGCTCAACAGGAATCCGTCAATACGATTCTGGAGATGGCACGACACAAGACGAATGGTCACGTTCGTAAACTGGTTGTGGCTGGTTGTCTGGTCGAACGGTTCCGTGACGAGATTCGAAAAAAAATTCCCGAGGTAGACGCCGTCGTTGGCACTGGGGAGTTGGAGAGCATCATCGCGGCAGCAGGAATTGACGCGTCGCCAAAGAGCGCCTCACCCTTCAACATACTTCGCTCGCGGCCCGAAGGCGAGGCTCGTGCTGCCCAAGGCCGCTTCTCCCGAGAAACGTGGGATGGCGCGATTGCCGATCTCCCCAACTACCTCTATGACGAGAGCACTCCACGGGTGCTGGCCACGCCCGCCTCCACTGCGTATATCAAGATCGCGGAAGGCTGCGATCATCCCTGTAGTTTCTGCATCATTCCGCAGCTGCGCGGCAAATTTCGCTCGCGCCGATTTGAATCGGTGGTTGCCGAGGCCGAGCAACTGGCCCGCTCCGGCGTGCGCGAAATCACGCTGATCGGCCAGGACACGACCTGCTATGGCGAAGATTTTGGTCTCAAAGATGGATTGGCACTTCTGCTGGAGAAGTTGGCAGGTATCCAAGAACTGCGCTGGATACGTTTCCTCTATGCTTATCCCAACAAGATCAGCGACCGGCTGCTCGAAACCATCGCCCATCATGAAAAGATTTGCTCCTACATTGATGTGCCGCTGCAGCATGCCTCTGCCGGAGTGCTGAAGCGCATGAAGCGTGGTGGTGGCGCGGACATTTTCTTCCATTCGATTGAAAAGATGCGTCGTGCGATTCCTGAGGTCACTCTTCGAACGTCGTTCATTGTCGGGTTCCCTGGCGAAACCGAGAAAGAGTTCGAAGAATTGTGCGACTTTGTGCGCCAGGCCGAGTTCGACTGGATGGGCGCTTTTGGCTACTCCGACCAGGAAGGCGCCAGCGCATACGGGTTGGAGGAGAAACTCTCCGCACGCGAGATCGAACAGCGGCGCAAACGTCTCATGCAGATCCAGCGCAAAGTCAGTAAGAAGAAAAAGAAAGCCTTAGTAGGCCAGGAATTTGATTTTCTTCTGCAAGGAACTTCGGAGGAGACGGATCTCCTGCTCGAGGGCCGGACTGCGATGCATGCGCCTGAAATTGATGGCAAAGTGCTGATCAACGACGTTCCGGAAGGACTGGAACCGCAACTCGGCGAGTTCTACCGTTGCCAGATTACTGAGGCCCACGACTACGATCTGGTCGCGAAAATCGTGTGATGACTTTATGCCCCGCAAGCGCTCTCCCAATCTGAAGTGCCCCACCTGCAAAAAAACTGTAACGAGCAAAGATCCCGAATTTCCTTTTTGCAGTGATCGCTGTCGCTTGATCGATCTGGGGAAATGGGCCAGTGGCGGGTATGTCATCTCGTCACCCTTGACGGATACCTCAGACCATGAACTCCCCTCCGGCGCGGATCAGTCCGATGAAGACTGACCGTAGCGCCGCGTCGACGGTTAGTTCGGCAGGCTCAGGACAGGCTTCAGAGGCGTCTCGGGCTCCGCTCTGGGCCACGCTGGTCGCCACCTTCTTCGGCACAGGACACTTGCGTCCAGGCCCGGGAAGCTGGGCGTCGGCAGAGACTGTGTTGTTGTGGTGGCTTCTTACGCGCTGGATCACGCCGACCTCGCTGCTATGGGCAGCCGTCTTGCTGGCCGCGCTGACAGTCCTGATTGGAATTCCAGCGGCCACGCGAGTGGCGCGGGCAAGCGGTCTTAAGGATCCTCAGTTCGTCGTGATCGATGAGGTCGCAGGCCAACTCATCACGTTCATTGGGGTTCCGGTGTCGTGGAAATCTCTGCTGCTGGGCTTTATACTTTTTCGTGGGTTCGATATCGTAAAGCCACCGCCGGTTCGTCAACTGGAACAACTGCCGGAAGGCGTCGGGATAGTAGTTGATGATGTTGCCGCCGGTTTTTACGCCGTGGTCGTGATGCATTTCGCGCTGCATTTCGGTTTGTTGCCGCGATAATCAGTCCAAGGTGCGCGTCGCAAGGGAAGCTGGAGCCATGGGAATTTCCGACCGTCTGCTGGGTAAGAAGAACGTTAACGGCAATCCACAGATTGAGGCCGTGCATCCGTCTGCCGCCCTGCCCGGAGGCGAAGTGCGAATTACGGGCACAAGCCTGCGCCCCGCCGACCTGCGCCGGCCTCGCGTCCGCTTTGGCGAACTGGAGGGCGCGGTGGTCATCAGTTCTGACGACTTTCTGGTGGCACGTGTACCGACTGGCGCGTCCTCAGGTCCGGTCGTGGTCTCTACCAACGGTCACACCAGCAATCCGCACGAGATTACGGTGGCGACGCCCATCGCCGAGAACCTGCATCCCGTGACGAATCCGGGGGTTGACACCGAGGGCAATATCTACGTCACCTTCTCGGGCTCACGCGGACAGAAGGTTCCGGTGTCCATCTTTAAAATCGACACCAACTACAATGTGAAGCCGTTTCTCACGGAAATGATGAACGCCACCGCGATCGCCTTCGACCGCGCCGGGCAGATGTACGTTTCCTCGCGCTACGACGGCACGGTATACAAAGTCGCGCCCAATGGCACAATGTCTTCTTATGCAGAAAGCATGGGCGTTGCCACCGGCATCGCCTTCGACCGCGCGGAAAACCTCTATGTCGGCGATCGCAGTGGGACAATTTTCAAGATCGCTCGCGACCGTCAGATTTTCGTTTTCGCCACCCTCGAGCCCAGCGTCTCCGCCTACCACCTGGCTTTCGGACCACATGGCGATCTGTTTGTGACCGGGCCGACGACTTCCAGCTTCGATTGCGTGTACAAGATCAATCCGCAGGGCAACGTTTCCACGTTCTACCGCGGTTTGGGACGCCCTCAGGGGCTGGCAGTCGACGTCGACGGCAACCTTTATGTGGCGGCTTCAGTCGCGGGGAAACGAGGCATCGTAAAAATCACGCTCGCTGGCAAAGCTGCGCTTGAGGTCGCTGGGCCGGGGCTTGTGGGCCTAGCTTTCGCTCCCGGCCGCTCCGCGATTCTCGCTACAACCGACGCGGTGCATCATCTTGCCTGGAATATTCAGGGAATGCCGGCCTTGTCCGATTTGCCGGCGTAAACAGAATCGCTTGTAGCGCCGCCGTCCCGGCCGCCCTCTGCCGGATTGTGATCATTTAAACTGCTAACGTGAATGCCGAAATCGTTGCTATCGGCTCCGAGCTGCTGACCCCTTTCCGCCAGGATACGAACTCGCTCTATCTCACCGAGAAACTTAACCAGCTCGGCGTAGAAGTGATCTTCAAGACCATTGTTGGAGATAGCCGCGAGCACCTCCGCGGTAGCGCAAGCCTGGCGCTGTCGCGGGCGGATATCGTGATTTTCATGGGTGGCCTCGGTCCCACCGAGGACGACCTGACGCGTGAAGCCGTGGCTGAGGCACTTCAATTGGAAGTCCATCGCGATCCCGAAATCGTGGCCGCGATTGAGCGGCGTTTTGCGTCCCGGGGATGGAAAATGTCGGCTAACAATGCGAAGCAGGGCGACGTCATCGCAGGCGCTATCGTCCTCCCCAATCCTAACGGCACAGCGCCGGGACAGTGGATCAGCGGAAAATACGAAGGCCGGGAGAAGATCATTATCCTTCTTCCCGGGCCGCCACATGAACTACGGGCCCTGTTCGACCAGCAGTGCATGGATCGTTTGCGCGCCAAACTGCCGCCGCAATTCATCGCGACACGCGTGGTGAAGGTCACGGGAATGGGAGAGTCCCAGTGCGATGCCCGGGTGGCACCCATTTACAAGCGCTTTACCGATGTGCAAACCACAATTCTGGCCGGCGCCGGGGAAATTCAGCTGCATCTGAGAACGCGTGCCGACTCGCTTGATGCCGCTCAGCAACGGGTCGATCAGGTTGTCGAAGAGATCGAAGCAGAACTTGGCGACTGTGTTTTTTCCGACAACGGCGATTCCCTGGAGCAGATTGTCGGCTACTATCTCCAGATGCGTAACGCTACGCTGGCGGTCGCGGAATCTTGTACGGGTGGACTGCTGGCGGAACGTATCACTTCGGTTAGCGGCAGTTCGCGCTACTTCTTGGGGGGCGCGGTGGTGTACTCAAATCAGTTGAAGACGGGATTCGCCGATGTCCCAGCTGATTTGATAGCAAAACATGGCGCGGTAAGCCGCGAAGTAGCGGCCGCGTTAGCCGAGGGTATTCGCAAGCGCTGCCAGGGGACTCTCGGAGTCGGCATTACCGGCGTCGCTGGACCCACGGGTGGCACACCGGAAAAACCGGTCGGCCTTGTGTTCCACGCCCTCGCCAGCGATCGTGGAACCGAAGTGATAGAGCGAAATTTCCCCGGCGATCGCAAGCGCATCCGCTGGTTCGCAACTCAGCAGGCGATGGATATGGTGAGAAGGAAGTTGATGTGAGAAACACAGCCGTCAGCCCTCAGCCTTCAGCCATCTACTCTCACGCTTCAAACGACCCGCCACCTTTAAGCTGACGGCTGATCGCGTTTTCAGACATGCGCACCTTCATTGCCCTGGACATCGACGATGCCATTCGGGAGCGCATCCAGCGTTTTCTCGACGGTGTGCGACCTTTTGCGCCCGATGCCCGCTGGGTCCGTCCGGAGTCGTTGCACGTTACCCTCAAATTCATCGGCGAGAAAGCGCCAGAGGTTGTGGAAGAGATTAAACGCGCGCTTTCGAACGTGCGGAACGACGCACTCGAAATTGCCTTTCGCGGCTACGGCTTTTTCCCGGGAGCGAAGGCGCCACGGGTGTTCTGGGTTGGCGTCGAGGCGGGGCCGCAATTGGCCACCCTGGCCACGGCAGTGGACAACAACGCAGCAACGCTCGGCATTCCGAAAGAAGAACATCCGTTCAGCCCGCATCTCACACTGGCTCGCGGCGGAGGTTCGCGAGCCCCGCGTGGGCACAGCCAGAACTTTCAGCAATTGCAGGAGAAATTGGCCGCGCTGCCTACACCGGAGTTTGGTACCATGACCGCCCGCGAGTTCTTTCTGTATGAGAGTCAGCTCGGGCGGGGCGGAGCACGCTATTTGAAGATTGCGAGCTTCGCGCTTGGGCAGTGATAGATTTCTAGATAGATCTCGAATGAGGCCATTCCTTCTCACTGCCGGCTTCAGCTACCTGCTGGGATCGATCCCGTTCGGATACCTCCTGATGTTTGTGTTTCATGGGCAGGATGTACGAAAAACCGGCAGTGGCAACATCGGTGCTACGAATGTGGCTCGATCTTCAGCGATGCTTGGGGTCTTCACCCTGGTGCTCGACGCGCTCAAGGGACTGGCTGCAGTGTCGATCGCGCGCGCCGCGTTTCCCGGACAAGGCGTTCTGGCCGGGGTCGCTGCGCTATGTGCGATTGCGGGCCACGTCTTCCCAGTTTGGCTGAAGTTTCGAGGCGGTAAAGGAGTTGCGACTGGCCTGGGGTCCTTCCTTATGCTTGCGCCCAAAGCGGTCCTTATCATGGTCGTGATTTTTGTTGTCATCGTGGTGACGTTTCGCTACGTCTCTCTGGGCTCCATTGTCGCGGTCGCGCTACTTCCACTCTTGGCCTGGCTTCTGGACGGCTACGGAAGCATGCCCTTGACGCTCGCGCTTATGGCGATTGCTTCCGTTCTTATAGTCGCTAAGCATCATGAGAATATCGGCCGGCTTCTATCAGGGACAGAGACGCGCTTTCAGTGGAGGCGCGGTTGAGCCAGATCGCTCTCATCGGCGCAGGGGCTTGGGGAACTGGTCTCGCCATCGCACTGGGACGCCGAGGTAGCCATCTAATTCGCTTGTGGGCGCACGACAAGGACATCGCGGACGCGATCTCGAAACGCCGGGTCAACGAAAAATTCCTTCCCGGCCAAAAGATTCCTGATTGTGTTTCTGTGACCGGCAGTCTGGAAGAAGCGTTGCGCAACGCGGAAGTGGTAGTCGGTGTTATGCCGTCGCAGCACGCGCGGCAGCTCTTCCAGGAAATGCGCCCCCACCTTAAACCAAGCATGCTGATCGTGAGCGCGACCAAGGGCCTGGAGCAAAGGACACTGCTGCGAATGACGGAGGTGATTTCTCAGGTGGTAGGAGTTGATGGTGGATTCCAGCCGCGCATGGGAGCGCTGAGCGGACCGTCATTTGCGCAGGAAGTCGCCCGTGGCGATCCCACCGCCATCACCATCGCCTCGCAGGACGGGGAACTGGCGGAAATAGTCCAACGTGAATTCAGTGATCCTCGCTTCCGCGTCTACACCAATGACGACGTCATCGGCGTGGAACTAGGCGGCGCCCTCAAAAACGTGATCGCCATCGCCGCCGGCGTGTGCGACGGCTTGGGACTCGGCCATAATTCCATCGCTGCCCTGATCACTCGCGGACTGGCCGAGATTACGCGCCTGGCAGTGGCTTGCGGCGGCCACCAGGAAACCATGGCAGGTCTTGCCGGCCTGGGCGACTTGGTCCTCACCTGCACCGGCGGCCTCTCGCGCAATCGCGGCGTGGGCGTGGAACTGGGTCGTGGCCGCAAGCTTCCGGAGATTATCGCTGGAATGCACGGCGCAGTTGCCGAAGGCGTCTTCACCACTCATGCATCCGTTGGTCTCGCCCGCAGTCGCGGGATCGAGATGCCCATCGCAGAGCAGACGCACGCTATCCTGCACGAAGGCAAGTCTCCGGCAGACGCTATTCGTGAATTGATGACGCGCAGTGTGAAGAGCGAGATAGCTCTCAGCTCTTCGGGTCTCTAGTGGGCGGACAAAGAGTATCCGGCAGGAAAGTTTTACCGCGACGTTAAGCTTTGCAATCGGCGAAGGCACGAGCGAGATTCAGCGTCTGGTGATTGCCCGGCAATTGTTGAAAGACTAGGCGAGCTATGAAGGAAAAAGAGAAGGAATTAGAAGAGATTTCTGGAGCAGTGACCCGTTACTACGACTCGCTTACTGACGAGGAGATCGCCGAGGACCGTGCATGGGGAGAGTTCGCGGCGTCCCAGTTTCCAGCCGAAGGGTGTCTTCCTCGTTGAGGCCGAGCGAGTGGTACAGGGGAGCTTACAGAAAAGCTTGTTCGGGGAAGCGTCCGTTGCCGTCTCGCTCTAAGAGCCAATCAACCATTATGCCGTTCTTTCCTAGCAACCCGTTAAGCCTTTTGATCAGCACAACGGCTGCGTCCACTGTTTGAGTAACGTCTCCTAATCGAAGATGAACAAATTGTCTAACCTTTGAGCTCACGTCTTCGCTGGTGGGATCGAATTTAGGAGACTGATGTACGATCGCATCGCGGACGTCCTTGGCTGTCGTTATCAGAAGCTTCATTTCCGCCGAGTTTGTCTCCGTGAGGGGCGGATGCTGAAGACCCAGTATAATTCTAGGGTATTTGTGAAGTTTTTCCTTGAGACTGATCCACTTTTCTTTGCCTAGCTTGCGATTCCACTCCAGCAACAGTTCCGCTTCCTCATCGGATATATTCTTTGCATTTCGGACATAGTAGTCGAACGCAACGCCATTCAGGTAGCCCTCGACGAAGTAGAACGCTGAGAGCACAGCGGTCCTGAGGCAGAACTCGGCCAGTTTCGCTTCGGGGACAGGCACGGTCAGCATCGAGGCGATCTTGTGAGCATCTAGAGCCTGGTTGTACGCAACGCACATATCTTCATAGAGCGATGCCTCGGGCAACTTCCAGTCAAACTGTTTCGGACGGTAAGACTCCCCAGTGAAGTCCAAATAGACGAGTACGTGAGGAGGAAACGAATCCCAGGGCATCCATTTGTCGGTGTAGTTCGTGAATATTTTGTCGATCTCGAATTTCGGTAACAACAGGGTTCTCCCGGGCTCCCTTCTGCTCGTTTCCTTGAACTCTCTTGCGAACTTCGTCGGATTCGCTTTGCAGCCGAACTTCCGAACCATATTCTTGACAGTGCCCCGGAGATCGTCCCTGTATTGCCTAAGCTGCCGAGCGGGCGCAGTCGGAACATCAGCCCTGATCGCTTCGAGGAGGTTGCGATCCTCGGCGCTGTAGTGATAATTGAATGTGACAATCGCTTGGACGGTGTCACATAGCTCCAGCACCTCAGCCCTCAGTTGCGGTACAGCCACAAGATCACCTCTGCCGTCACAAGGTGTTTCCGAGAGAGAATACAATGGAAACCAAGACTTCCCGACTCATCTTCTCTGCTTTACACTGGCTGTTTGAATCCGGAGATTCAGCACTCGATTGAGCAACTTCGTGCGGGCGATCCTCGCGCCCTCGCCCGCGCCATTTCTGCGGTCGAAAACCGCACCCCGGGATGGTCAGATCTGCTCAAGGCGCTGTTTCCCTATAGCGGGAAGGCGGGCGTAATCGGGCTCACCGGCCCGCCCGGAGCAGGCAAAAGCACGCTAGTCGATCAATTGGCTCGCCACTATCGCAAACACAAGCGGACGGTGGGGATTATTGCCGTCGATCCCACCAGTCCCTACACGGGTGGAGCGATTCTAGGGGATCGCATTCGTATGCAGGAGCACTTCTCCGATCCGGGGATTTATATTCGCAGCATGGCAACCCGCGGCTCCTTGGGTGGCTTGGCTCAGAGCACGGCCGATGTAGCCACGGTGCTCGACGCCTCGGGACGCGACCTGATCATGATCGAAACTGTCGGTGTCGGACAGGATGAAGTTGACGTTGTGCGCCTGGCGGATATCACCGTGGTGATTCTAGTTCCGGGGACGGGCGACGACGTACAAACCATCAAGGCTGGCATCATGGAGATCGCCGACATTTTCGTGATTAACAAAAGCGACCGCGACGGCGCCGATCGGGTGGAGCGCGAAATCCGCGCGCTGCAGTCGCTGGCCGTGCGCGGTGATAATTGGACGCCTCCCATTGTAAAGACGGTTGCGACCGACGGCACGGGAGTCGGGGAACTGGCCGAGGCGATCGAAACTTACGAGAGCTATTTGAAAAATGAAAATCTGGTGCTCAAGCACAAGATTCAGAACTGGCAGGATCGTCTGCTTGAGATGTTGCGGGAAGCGCTACTGGAAAGAGCGCGCGAGCAGCTGGGCGACGGAAACTTGTCGCAATATGCTTTAGAGATAGCCGAGCACAAACGGGATCCATACACCTTAGTGGAAGAGATAGCGGGGAAGGTGGGCACGTAGTGGTGACCATCGATCATCTTGGCATCGCGGTAAAGTCGC
The DNA here is from genome assembly GCA_013290025.1 of Acidobacteriota bacterium. Classification (GTDB taxonomy): domain Bacteria; phylum Acidobacteriota; class Terriglobia; order Terriglobales; family Acidobacteriaceae; genus JABCYV01. The sequence goes on along the minus strand of JABCYV010000072.1, from coordinate 4,622 downwards.
TTGCTGCTGCGAAAGGCATCTACGAGAAGCTAGGACTGAAGGTATCGCCGGAAGAGTTGGTGGAGGCTGAGCAGGTGCGAGTGGTGATGGTGCCGTTGGGCGAAAGCAGGTTTGAGCTACTCGAGGCAACCTCTGAGGATTCAGCGATCGCAAAGTTTATCGCTAAGCGAGGGGAGGGATTGCATCATGTGTCGTTGCGGGTGCGCGATCTGGCGGCGGCAGTCGAACGGCTGAAAAAGAATGGTGTGCGGCTGGTTTCAAACGAAATAAAGGTGGGAGCGGGCGGGCATCGTTACGTATTCGTGCATCCGTCGAGCACGGGCGGTGTTCTGCTCGAACTGGTGGAAGCAGATTCGAATCTACCTTACAAATAGGCTTTGTCATGCTGAGCGAAGCGAAGCATCCCTTCCGTCGAACTCCTAGCGGGAGTAGGGATTCCTCGCTCCGCTCGGAATGACAAACGCGTGATTCATTTCCAGGATCCTATGTTTCTTCTCGCCGCCGACACTTCCGGCAAAGACGGCAGCATAGCTTTGGCAAAGTGTGGGCCCGGTGATGTGTACGAGATCATCGAGGTCGTCCCCCTCGCAGGCGGGACATTTTCAGCGCAACTGGTACCGCAAATAGCAGAACTTCTTTTGAAGCACCAACTAGGGAAACAGGACATCGACGGATTCGCCGTGGCCTCGGGCCCTGGGTCCTTCACCGGGCTGCGCGTAGGGTTGGCAGCGGTGAAAGCACTCGCTGAAGTCCTCAGGAAACCCATAGCGGAGGTTTCGCTGCTGGAGGCAATCGCGAGCACCAGTGGCTTGCGCGGGACGGTGATGGCCGCGCTTGATGCGGGACGAAACGAACTCTACGTCGGCGAGTATGACGTCCAGGAGTGCGCCACAGCCTTGAATCAGAGTTTGCTGACGCGCGAGGAGTTTCTGGCCTCGGTTCGCGGATACATTGTCACACCAGACGCCAGCCTGGCCGACGCAGCCCGCAACGCCGGCCTGCCGGTGAAGGAAATCCCGCGTCCGAGGAGCGATACCATCGCCCAACTCGGATGGAAGAAAATTCTGGCTGGAGACACGGTTTCGCCAGAAGTGCTGGACGCCAATTACATTCGTCGCTCGGACGCGGAGATTTTTTCGAAGGGAAGCTCTTAGTTGTTAGCTCTTAGCCTTGGCCCCAGACACCGGCAACGTGACAGTGCGTCTTGCAAATCCGCCTGATATTCCTGCAATGATGGCCCTGGAAAAAGATGCCGACGCGGCAGCGCACTGGCCGCAGGGTCAATACGAACAGATTTTCCTGCGAGCGGGACATCCGTCGAGGCTGGCATTGGTTATTGGAGAAGATGCTGCGGTGCAAGGCTTTCTCGTTGCCCGGCAGATCGACGCTGAATTCGAAATTGAGAACGTTGTCGTAGCTGGCTCAGTCCGGCGACGAGGCTTGGGTACCCGTCTGGTAGGCGAGTTATTGCGCCTGGCGCACTCTCAGGGCGCGAAGGCTGTGTTCCTTGAAGTCCGGGAATCGAACCGGGGCGCCCGCGCATTGTACGAGAAGTGTGGGTTCACGGAGATCGGGCACCGGAAACGGTACTATCAAGATCCGGAGGAGGCCGCCGTCCTCTATCGACTTGATTTAGCGTGATTTGCAACATGGATGGTGCAATTTTGTTGACCTTCGAGCTGTTGCTTTCTGGGGAATTTGGGATTGAAGCCATATTAATGCTGTGTTAATTTGGGGGCGTACACATCGTGCAGGAGGGTCTGCTGGATGCTAACTCCACGTGACCAGCTTCTGGCCAGCCATCAGGAATTCCGCAAACTGGCTCAAGAGCACACGCAATACTCACAAAGACTCGAATCACTCACCCAAAAACGCTTTCTCACCGACGACGAAAAGCTGGAAGAAGTGCGGCTGAAAAAGCTGAAACTGCGTCTCAAAGATCAAATGCAGTTGATTGAGCGGGAGTTTCGGCAGGTAGGACAGAACCAGGTCGCTTAATCTCAAAGCTCAAGAGCACGCGGCTTCCGCCGCCAGTGGCTTTATTTGTCCCTCAAGGTGGCGCTGATAAGCGCCTTTTTTATTAGCATTTAGCCTGAAAACAGATCGACTGTCGGGGGTCTGCACTATAATTCTCTAGTCTCCCGATGGTTCCCGACGGTTACTATTACGCACTTCCACTGGGTGGTGCCGCCGTGTTGCTGGGGTCGCTGGCTGGCGCGCCTTGGGCTTTGCTGCCCATACTCCTGGCAGGTTTTTTCTTGTGGTTTTTCCGGGATCCGGAGCGAGTAATCCCAGATGCCGCCGGGGCGGTAGTCTCCCCCGGCGATGGCAAAGTCACGGATGTGTCCCCGATCCTAGTAGATGGAGGAAGGCGGGTGCGGGTCAGCATCTTCCTGAGCGTGTTTGACGTGCATGTGAACCGCTCCCCGGTGGCGGGAGTGATCCGCGATGTCCGCTATCAAAAAGGGAAGTTTCTTAATGCCATGAACGCAGTCTCGGCCGAACAAAACGAACAGAACATCGTCACTCTGGATAGCACTGGGCAGAAGGTAGTTTTCAAGCAGATCGCGGGCATACTGGCGCGGCGGATTGTGTTCACCAAAAAAGTAGGCGATCGGGTCGAACGAGGAGAGCGCGTGGGCCTGATCAAATTCGGTTCACGAGTGGATGTTTTGCTGGACGCCTCTGCCAGCATGCAAGTGAAGGTCGGAGATCGAGTAAAGGGCGGAGCCAGCGTGCTGGCTTACCTGCGCCAGGAGCCAGAGCAACTCGCTGGCCTGGCCGCGCAACAGACTCGTCAAGGAGCGCTCTGATGGACCCCGAACTTCCGGAGATCCCGCGCCGGCGTAAGGAAGACCAACCCTCGCGCCGGCTCCGCAAAGGCTTGTACATACTGCCTTCGTTGTTTACCACCGCGAATATCGCGGCCGGCTACTACGCCATCCTGCAAGTTACCCACGGCAGCGTAGCGGAGCCCTGGCATTTCGACTACGCGGCCAAGGCGATCGGGTTTGCCGTGCTGTTTGATGGTTTGGACGGGCGCATTGCCCGAGTCACCCACACCAGCAGCGATTTCGGCCGGGAACTGGATTCACTTGCCGACGTCATCACGTTTGGAGTCGCGCCGGCCATGCTGGCGTGGATGTGGGGCTTCCGCCAATTGCCGGCAGCGAGTGCTGGCGAGCTTTACGCCAAGCTGGCACAGTTCGGCGCCATCGCCAGCTTTTTGTTTCTGATGGCAGGGGCTAGCCGCCTAGCCCGTTTTAACATTACATCGAATCCCCAGCCCTCGAACCCCGGACGTCCGGGAAAGAAGTATTTTGTTGGGATGCCCATTCCGGCAGGAGCAGGAGTCATCGCCGCCGTGGTTCACCTTTCGGTCGGCGACCCGGTCGTGTCCTGGTGGACTGCCATCACCTGGATGCTGATGGTGGTGGTGGTGGCTTACCTGATGGTGAGTACATGGCGCTTCTATAGTTTCAAGGATATTGATTTCCGTTCCCGGCAACCGTTCCGGCTGATTATTTTGTTCGGATTGTTGTTTGCTTCTATCTGGTATTTTTCGCGCTTCGTGCTGTTCGGAATCGCGCTGCTCTACATGTTTTCGGGCGTGTTCTGGCGCTTGCAGTGGATTTTCCGGCGAAGGAATAATCCGCCGCCTCCGGCTTTCCGGGAAGCATCACAGACCTCATGAATTCTACGTTCAAGCCGGCAGTGGCGGCACAACCCGAGCCGGTGCGCGGAGCAAATCTGTACCGCGTAGCCATTGTCGGCGCTTCTACGCTGAAGGGAAAGGAAGTCGCGGAGGTCCTCAACGACCGTAATTTCCCCTCCCTGGACATCAAGCTGCTGGATGATGACGAATCGCTGGGCAAACTCGAGACGGTGGGAGACGAGATTTCATTTATCCAGAGCGTGCGTCCAGAGCAGTTTGAGAACATCGACTTTACTTTTTTTGCGTCTGACCCCGAGTCCACGCGAAAGAACTGGAAGACGGCTCGCACAGCGGGCAGCGCCATTATCGATCTCTCCTTCGCTCTGGAAGATGAAACCGATGCGGTGGTCCGGTCGCCGTGGATTGAACGGCAGTTAGGACAAGCTCTCACGCTGGAGCTGCAGCCAAGACCGGCTGTAGTGGCGCATCCCGCTGCAGTTGCTCTCGCGCTCCTATTACTGCGCACGCAAAAAGCCGGGCAGTTGGCGCGGGTGGTAGCAACCGTGTTCGAGCCGGCTTCGCAGCATGGACAGAAAGGAATGGACGAACTGCACGAGCAGACGGTGAACTTGCTCTCTTTCCAGCAATTGCCCAAGAACGTTTTCGACACGCAAGTGGCATTCAACATGGTGACCCGTTACGGTGAGCAATCGGCGCCGGCACTCTCCACCGTCGAACGCCGCATCATGAAGCACTACCGCCAAATCGCTGGCGACAATGCACCGCAGCCCTCGCTCTTGCTGGTACAGGCACCTATCTTTCATGGGCACGCTTTCGCCCTGCACCTGGAGATGGAACAGGCAGTGGATATCGAGAAAGTCTCCCAGGCGCTGGTCGGAGAACATGTGAATGTTACGCATCTTCCGGAGGATGCGCCGAGCAATGTGAACGCGGCTGGGCAAGGCGA
>JABCYV010000071.1 GCA_013290025.1 Acidobacteriota bacterium | reverse complement strand
GCGGAGAGATCGACCGGTTGATTCAGGTCGTCCGAGGGAGCGTGGTAGCGGTTGGTGAGCCAATCCCTGAACACAGCTCGTTCCGGACTTCCATGATCGAAACCGACGTCCATCATCAGTGACGGAACGCCTTGGCGAATAAAGCTGTATTGATCACTTCGGATAAATACGTTTCGCAATGGCTCAGGATCAGGCTGCACTCGTACCCCAAGCGATTGCGCCGCTGCACGCGCCCGGTCGCCCAAATCAGACTCGTCCAAGCCTTCGACCCGGAGAACTTTCAGAGGGACGATGGGCAAGAACATGTCCGTGTTTAGGTCAGCCACCAGAGCTTGCCGAGCGACTGTGGGATGGGCCGCGAAGTACTTCGACCCGAGTAATCCCTTTTCCTCGGCAGTGACAAACACGAAAAGGACGGAGCGGCGCAGTTTCTCTGGATGGTCCTTAAGTGACGCTGCCATATCCAGCAACAATGCACAGCCCGAGCCGTTATCCATGGCTCCGTTGTAAATGCGATCGCCGTTGATCGGCTCTCCAATGCCGATGTGGTCAATGTGGGCGGAGAGGACCACATATTCGTCCTTGAGTTTCGGGTCACTGCCCGGCAGTTTTGCAATCACATTGGCGGACTCGACTTGGCTGGTCTCAACATGGGCTCTGGCTTTCAACGAGGCCGCCAGCGGAAATCGTGGCAGTGGCTTGCGATCTCTGCCTAGGTCAGCAATCTCTTGAAAAGTGTGGCCAGAGCCGGCAAAGAGCATTTCCGCTTTGGCAGGGTTGAAGTACAGCGCGATCCTTTCACCGGTATTCTCCTGCAATTCCGGATCAGCTAGTTCCATTTGGACGTGCGTTCGGTTCAGTGAGACGCGGCTCCAGGGCACATCCATGGAAGCGGGATTTGGAATTGATATGACTCCGACCGCTCCCGCCGCTCGCAAAGCCTTCCATCGTTCGCCTGACGACTGATAGTGAGACGATAAAGACGGGGGTATTTCGGCGGGAGAACCGCTCAGCAAGACGACAACTTTGCCTTTCAGGTTGAGGCCGGCCAGATCGTCGTATTCCTTTTCCGGAATGTTCAGCCCGTATCCCACGAAGACCAGCGGAGCATTCACCGCCGGAGCCAGATCAACTCGCAAGCTGAAATGAGCATCGTCGCCAAGAGTGACGGGTTCTTCTCTGCCGTCGTGAACCAGTACGATGCTTGAGTCTTTTTCGATAATTTGGCGGGCAACAAATTTTACCGGCTGGTAAAACCCACTGGTTCCGGCGGGTTGCAGCCCATCCCTGGTCAACTGCTCAACTACATAAGCTTCTGCTTTGCGCAGGCCCTCACTGCCTGTCTCTCGGCCCTCCATATCGTCATCGGCGAGCACCTTAACGTAGCTCCACCAGGTTTTGCCGTCGAAATGCTTCTCTGGCTCAGCGCCATAACTACCGATCACCAGGCAGATGGCGAGTAGAACTGATAACCGGCATTGAAGCATCACGACAACCTCCTCTGCAGTGCGAGAATCCCAAGCCGCCGTAATCACATGAAGAGTCGCAAATCTTAGGTCGTCCCCGACCACGAAGTCAAACTAGTGAGCCGATTTGATCTCCGCGTGTCATGCTGGCGCATATTGCTCCCGACCTAAGGTAACGTCGGCATCAGGAGGACGGCAGGTAATCGTAAAAGGACGTGATATACTGGTTTTGCGCTTAATACCGCGGTTGTATGGTGCGATGGCTCTGGTGCGATACCTGATCTGAGAAGTCCCGCCTTCAGTTTCTCCTCCGTACGTCTTCAGCGTAATCAAAATCTAAGACTGGCAATGCAAGTTGCTGTGCTCGCTCGGAAGTCGTGTGCGCGCCGCGATGGCTTCCAGAGAAAGCACAATGAAGAGTTTTTCAGAATTACCGATTTCCCAATATACCCAGGACCGATTATCATCGGCCCTCTTTTCGATACCCACTCCCGTTCAAGCGGCTGCAATTCCACAAGCGCTCGCCGGCAAAGATGTGCTGGCCACCGCGCAGACCGGCACCGGCAAGACGCTGGCCTTTCTAATCCCAATCATGGAACAACTACGCCAGCAAACGGCACCGGGAATCGCAGCCCTGGTGTTGGTCCCTACGCGCGAGTTGGCGATGCAGGTTGCCGACCAGTACGACGCTTTGCGTGGATCAAAATTGTCACCTGCTGCGTTGGTCGTCGGCGGATTAGCTGAAGGGCAGCAACTCCGCGCCATTCGGCATGGTGCTCGCCTGATGGTGGCAACTCCCGGACGGCTGGAAGACTTCCTCGATCGCAAGCTAGTTAATTTCCATGGGCTGCGAGTACTCGTCCTCGATGAGGCCGATCGCATGCTTGACATGGGGTTTCTTCCCGCGATTCGCCGCATTGTTGCCGTACTCCCCAAAGAGCGTCAGACCCTGTGTTTCTCGGCAACTCTCGAAGCCTCGGTGGCACGCCTGGTGAATGACTACATGAGAGATCCAGTGCGGCTTGCATTCGGATCCACGCTGAAGCCTTCGGAAAATGTCCGCGTCCAGGCCTTTGAGGTTGATCCTGATCACAAACAGGAATTGCTTCGCCATTTGCTGGCAAAAGAACCTGGCCGCTGCCTGGTCTTCGCCCGCACCAAGCGAGGAGCAGAGCGGCTGGCTAAGAATCTCAATCGTGAAGGTTTCGCCGCCGCCATGATTCATGGTGACCGCTCGCAATCCCAGCGGACAGCCGCTCTCACCGGCTTTCAGCAGGGACGCTACCGCATATTGGTGGCCACCGACCTGGCCTCCCGTGGCATTCACGTCCAGGACATCTCCCACGTCATCAATTACGATCTGCCGGAAGTCGCGGAGAACTTCATCCATCGCGTCGGGCGCACCGGACGAGCCGGCGAGCTCGGGGTCGCTTCCACGTTCTTCGCCAAGCATCAACGCTCGGACTTATTCGAATTGGAGCGCACGCTCGGTATACGGATGGAAAGAATGCGCAGCGGTGACATCGTCTCTGAAGCGCCTGTGTCCGAAAGAGGTGCTCGGAAAGAAGACAGCACTGATCTCACTAAGTCTGATCACATCAAATCTGGCCGTGGCGAACGCGACCGCTTTGAATCAGCGCCAAGACCTCGAATGGTTCGGCTGCCCGGAGAAGTCCTGCAAATCCAAATGGAAAGCTAGCCCCGCACTTCCCTTACTGCCGCCAAGGTTGTCTCCACCTCGGCGGCAGAGGTCAACAAACCCGGTGCAAGGCGCGTATAAAGCGTCTTATAAGGCGTGACGCTGGCGACAATTTTCTTTTTTCTGAGCTGCTCAACCACGCTGTCGGCCCTCACACCGTTCACGTCGAAGCACACGATTCCGGCGGACAATTCATCGGTCATCGGGGTGTACAACTTAATGGTCGGCATTTTCACCAGTCCTTCTTTGAGCTGCCGGTTGAGCACGTGGATCCGCTCCGCAACGCGCGGCTTGCCGATGGTTTGGTGGAACTGGAACGCCCGGTCCAGCGCCCAGCGATGTTCAAACGAATGGAACCCGCCTGGAGTCATCGTCGCTCCAATCGGCACTGCCTGCTGCGGACGGATTTGCATCCACATCGTGTAGGTGGCATCGTCGAAGGTGGGGATGGTCGCGGTTGCCGCTGGCCACGCCGCCGGAGTGCCCCATACCAGTCCCGTTCCCCGCGGTCCAAACATCCACTTGTGGCATCCCGCAATAAAGAAGTCGCAACCAAGCTCCGGGAGCTCGGTGCCATCGACACCCAGCCCGTGGACTCCGTCCACACACAGCAGAACCCGGTCTTGCTCATCGCGAGTCGCATTGATGGGTTTGAGTGCATCCGCGATAGCGCGAATCGGCAACTTCACACCGGTGCAGGAGTGGACCCAGGTCACCGCCAGCACGCGGGTTTGTGCCGTAACGGATCGGGTGACACTTTCAACTATCTCCGCAACTGACTTTGTCGCAGCGTCGCGATACAACGAAATCTTGCGAACCGAGGCGCCGGTGCGCTCGGCTCGCAGTCGAAGTGAGGTCTCCGTGGAGTAGTGATCGTGGGTAGTGGTAAGAATCTCCTGATCCGCCCGCAGCTTCAGCCCGCTATAAAGCAGCCCGAGCCCCATGGTGGTGCTATCGGTCAGGGCAATGTCCGCAGCATCGACACCGAGATATTGCGCTGCCGCGGCCAGCACTGCAGACTCAGCCTTATCTCCGTGTCCAAAATAATATTCGATAGGGTTGGCGTCCAATGCGCGCCGGTGTTCTTCAATCGCCTGGCGCACCGGCTTGGGATGCGACGCCAGAAAGAATCCCGACATGTGGATCAAGTCCGGCGCTAGATTGAAACTGCTCCGAACCTCTTCCCAACTCGGAGAAGCTGCTGAAGTCTGACTACTCGCATACACTTCCGCGCTACGCAGGGCGGATGCCAGTGCCGCCGCCCCAATGATCTGCCCCGACCGCACCAGGAAATCTCTGCGATACATGAAGTCCTCCTGGAAAGGCAAAACTATACTACCCAGCGCCGGACCAAATCATCAGGCTACGATAGCGGAGAGTTCACCCGGCTCGTTGATCGATGTGACGTTGTAATGTGCGGCTTTGGCGTCGTAGTGAGACAAGTGCTTCCGCCGTTCTTCGGGAATCACAGCAGTTTCGTAGTCCGGTCCGGCAACGGCGCGGATTGCATCGATGGAATCCCAGAGAATAATGGTGATGAACTCGACTTCGTCTCCAACCGCTCTCCGCAGCAGATAGCTGCCCCTGTAACCTTTTACTTTGCCGATGCCGGGCAGAAGCTCCGGTTTCAGCATGGCCTCATAGGCGTCGGCGTGCTCAGGCTTGGTGTACCCATGCCACACTCTTGCGATCACGGCAATCTCCTACAGAATAATCTCCGCCAAACCGAAGCATTGTATAGCCGATCATTGCACAGTGAGCGTGAAAGTAGTGGCGTGACTCATTGATCCGCTAGTCGCCGTGACGACGATGCTGTAGCTTCCCTTCGGCGTGCCCGGGTCGGGCGGTGGTGGAGGCGGTGCACTACTGCCACCTCCGCAGCTAGGCAGCATAAGAAGGAACGTGACCACGACTAGTAGTGACAAGCTGCTCCAGTTCATGCGTCGCCGTCGCGACGGCACTCCTAGCAAGACGATGCCGGCGAGGCTGACTCCCAGGCTGGTGGTCCACCAGCCCAGTCTGTTAAACCCTCTAGCAGTTCTAACCGCAGGATGCGGTGCAGTTGTTGTGACGGTAATGGTTGTCGCACCACTACCGGAGATGGACGCCGGGCTGAAGGAGCATTTGGCCTCAGCCGGTAGACCCGAGCAAGCGAAACTCACCGCGGTGGTGAAGCCGGGCGATGCTGTTAGGACCAACGTCGTAGTCCCCGGGAATCCATCTGTGACTCCTATGCTCGCCAGCGAGGTTGGCAGGCAGAAGTCGGCAGTAGTGATCGTGAAGGTAGCTGCCTGAGAGCTGCTGAGGTTGAAACTCTGGTCTCCTGAATAGCCGGCCACGAGAGCATGCGAGCCGGCCGCAAGAGAACAGGGAGGCAACCCATTCGGCGTGCCAGTATTCGCCTGGCTGTTGAGCATGTAAGGACCGCCCGCGAGAATAGTCCCGTTGTCCATGAACGTGACATTGCCGGTCGGTACGCCAAATCCAGACTGACCAGTCACACTAGCGTTCAGATAGACAACGCTACTGGCCGCGGCCTGCGTGACGGGGAGCCCGTTCAGGTAGGCAAAGATAGAAGCAGTGGTTGTGCTTTGTTCCCCGGTGATGCTTACGAAAATCGGTGGGCTTGAGTCGCTGGGGGCAAATTTCCCGTCACCGGGATAGTGTGCGGTGACCATGTATGAGGTACCGCCAGGAAGCAGGTTCGTAGTCGTGGACAGAGACGCAATGTTGAGGGTTCCGCTCGGGCTTAACGTGCAGCTATTTGGGATGGTGCAGAGTGGAATATTCTGCCCGTTGGTCGAGAGAGTAACGTCGCCGGTGGGCATACCGCTATTGCCCATCACGCTCACATTCACCACTACCGAAGAGCCGTGCACGACGTTGTTGATGGGGTTGGTGGAGTTGTTCAGGAGCAGCGTGGTTGTAGTTGCGTTGAACGTCATCGCACTCCAGGCGTTCACCATGTTTGTGACATTGACTGAACCGAGCCCAGTGGCCAAGTCATAGCCAACAGTGCTCTGGTAGCGACCATTGGGGGTTCCGTATCCTACCTCGCCAGGAACGGCATTATTTCCCTGTGTAACGTCGTTGAAAACGCAATTGCTCGCAGGCGCGACAGAAACATTGGATCCATTGCACTGCGAAAAATTCTCTGCCGCTGCCAAACGATAGAGAACGTAGTTCGCGTCCCCCTGCCGCGATCCAGTCTTCTGGTCAACCAAGGCCATAATTCCGGCAAATGAAGGCGCGGCGGCTGACGTGCCCCAGACAAAGTAGATAAAGTTATTCTGGCAAGATGCTCGAATGCACAGGAGGTAGGGATCGTGGCTGGCCGAGGTCAGAGAAACATCCGGCAGGTCGCGCGCACCATCGTTTGGAACACCTTGCAAGCTTGTGGGCTGCCAGGAGGGTTTGGCGAAAAAAGCGCTCGCACCGCCGCCACCAGCCCATATACCCGCACACGTCGCAGATGCGCAACTCTCATTCCAGACATTTTCGGGGATGTACGAAAGAACTGTCTCCCCCAAAGGTGGAGTTGAGCTCCAATACTTGCTGGTCTGCCCATTTTCATTGAACATCGTGCCGCCCACGGCGACCGTATACCACGACGAAGCCAGTGCATTAACGTAAGGTGGATACTTCGCCTGGGTCACAAAGTTGGGATCGTCGCATCCATCGGAGCCCGAGTCTCCTGTAGAGACCATGTACGTGATTCCTTGTGCAGCCGCCTGCTCCGCAAGCGTCGAAATGCTGTCCAGTTCGCCGCTTGTGAAGAAAAACTCACATTGACCGAAGCTCTCGGTCATCACGTCTCCCAAATTGTTGTCAATGATGTAAATCCTAGAAAGATCCACGCCGTCCGTGCTATTAGTGCTCGCGGACACTACAAAGTCCACCATGGCGTTCTGGGCCACGACCCCGGGCCATGTTGAATCAAGGACAGCCTCGAACTCCTCGCCTCCTCCGAGGTCGCCCGGATCGGGACCGTTGAGAACGACTTGTGGGAAGTTGAATGGAAGGCCGAACGCGCTCCGGAAATCCATGATGTCATGGGTGTTGATGTTTGACCGTCCTACGATGGCAATCGTGATTCCCATTCCGTCGACTCCTGTCTGAGGAATGTTATAAATTTTCGCGTAATCCGATGGCCCGAGCGCGTGCGTTCCATCTGAGAAAGTGACATGCGGCATCGGGTCCGCGATGAATTTTGCGGCGACAGGCTCCTTCGACATATGGACGTACGGCTTCTTCAGAAAATTGTGCAGGGTGTGCACACCTGCTACCACTGGCGTCAAGGCTGCCGGAATCTGTGGATCGTTCGCGTTCGCCCAGTGCTCCTCCCCATTCACGACATATTTGTGAATTCCAGTGTGAAAGGCTTCCTGAACTTGTGCCGCTGTCCCTGAGAACTCAATTACGGCACGGCCCTTCGCAACCTGCGCCACCTGGAAGCCGTGCACCTGCAGCCAGGATGTGACTATCTGAAGGTCCTCATCCGCAGGTCCGAACTGCTTTCCGAATTGCTCAGGGGTGAGCCACCTGTGGTAGCTGGGAGACGCCTTGTCCTGTTGATTGTCGAGCAGATTCCGTAACGCGCTTTCCTGCTCTGGGCTGCGCCGGAGGACCAGCAGCATGCGCTCCATCGGCAGATTTGGCGGAGCTGCGCCTTGATCGAACTGCGGCCGAGCCAGAGGATGAGTATTGCCTTTAAGCAGGACCAACTGGGTCTCGTCCACGGGCTGGAGAATGAGTGGGTGCACTGAAACTTGCTGCCCCCACACAATGGGTTGGAATACCAAAACGGCCAAAACAGTCAGGGCAAAGAGACGTATGGCATTCGGTCGCATGGAGCCTCCCCAGAGCGCGGTCTCCTGCCCCACCGATGATCCCAAATGGCAATCATGAGCGGTTCAAGGCAGTACGACGAGACCCCCTCTCGTCCGCAACCTTCGGCCACCCGCGTCAGCACAGAGCAATGCACACGTTTTGGTGCACGGCCCGTGTGGTCGCCAATCATATCGCAAAACTTCGGAATGTAAAGTGCTGGATCTCTTCTAGTAAATTTCCCTGAACCTCTGATTCAAACTTGACACGACGACGCGCTCGCAGCAGAATGCGTCTCCATCACTCGCCTAACAAGGACCCGAATGCCGCCCTCCCTACAACTTTCTTTCGCTCTGGTCATGCTTGGTTGCAGCGTATGGGCCCAGGATCGTTCACACGCGCGCTCCATGGTGGTTGCGCGGTATGGCATCGTCGCCACCAGTCACGTGCAGGCGTCGCAGGCGGGAGCGGAGATTCTGGCACGCGGCGGCTCAGCTGTGGACGCTGCCATCGCCGCCAATGCGGTCCTCGGCGTCACCGAACCGATGATGAACGGTATCGGCGGTGACTTGTTCGCGCTCTATTGGGACGCAAAGACGGGGAAGTTGTATGGTTTAAACGCAAGCGGGTGGGCGCCACAAGGCCTCTCCATCGAACATCTGAAGGCCAGGGACGCAACCGCGATGCCGGCCGCCGGCATTGACACGGTTACCGTGCCCGGAGCAGTTGCGGGATGGAACACGCTGCACGAACGCTTCGGGCGGATTCCGTGGAAAGACCTCTTTCAGCCCGCGATTTTCTACGCGCAACAAGGCTATCCGGTTCCAGAACTGATTCACGACTTCTGGGAAGAATCCAAAGATGATTTGAAGCAAGACCCCGAAAGCCGCCGCGTCTTCCTGCCCGGAGGCAAGCCACCTGCCATCGGCGAGATCTTTCGCAATCCTGATCTGGCAAAGGCACTGCGGGCGATCGCCCAACATGGGCCTGATGTTTTTTACGAAGGCGAGATTGCCGACGCTATTTTGAAAACGTCGCAAGCGCTCGGCGGAACTATGGCGGCCAGTGATCTTGCTCAATTCACACCGGAATGGGTGGAACCGATCTCAATTAAATATCGCGACTGGACCGTTTACGAACTGCCCCCTAACGGCCAGGGGATGGCGGCGCTGGAAATGTTGAACATAATGGAAGTGAATCAGGCATCGCCGGACGGCCCACTCAGCGTGACCGAGCTGCACAAGAAAATCGAAGCCATGAAGCTTGCGTATGCCGACCTGGGCCGCTACAACGCTGACCCGCGTTTCGCCAAGGTGCCGGTGAAAGGGTTGCTCTCCAAAGAATACGCTAAGGAGCGGGCCAGACTGATTGATCCGAGCAAAGCCAACTGCGAGGTTGCAGCCGGCGCCCCACCCTCAAGCGATACAACTTATCTTTCTGTAGTTGACCGAGAGGGCAATATTCTGTCACTAATCCAGAGCAACTACGCGGCGTTCGGATCAGGGATTACGGTGCACGGCATGGGCTTCGCGCTACAAAATCGCGGAGCGTTGTTCGTGTTGGATCCAGCTCATCCCAACGCGTTGGCGCCGCGTAAGCGTCCGTTCCATACCATTATTCCGGCGTTCATGGAGCGCGGAGAGCAGCACATCGGATTCGGAATCATGGGCGGACCGAATCAGCCTCTCGCCCATGCGCAGTTTGTTTCCAATATTGCGGACTATGGCTTGAACATCCAGGCGGCGCTCGAGGCAGCGCGCTTTACCGTCAGCCCGTTGCGGGGATGCAACATCGTGATCGAGTCTCGCGTAAAGGCGGAGACGTTGCAGAAGCTTTCGGCAATGGGACATAAACTCGAAGTACGGCGAGAGTATTCCGCCGAGATGGGCCGCGGACAGGCGGTGCTACACGACTCCATGTCTAAGGTGAACTATGGCGCCTCCGATGCCCGCGCTGATGGCTCGGCCGAACCTGAACCACCTCCGATCGGTCCTTAGAACGCAGTTGCAGGATTCTGATACCGGCGGCTATGCCAAGCGCGACCGGATAACCCCATCGCATCGAAAGACCGCGTATCAGTTGGATATCTAGAGAGAATGGACACGCCGCAATCGATATCGTCTTTAAAAAACGACCAGACCCCAAGGCAACGACAAGGCCCAAAAATTAAGAAGCGCCCCTTGACCCTCGCGGGTCATGGGACGCCCGAACAGCCCTCCCCCAGAACTGCTCGAGCACAGAGTACTTTCGTCGGTTTCCGCTGTAAATCCCACGTTCGTGCCAACCTTCTGGCACGAAATGGCCGTGCCGACCTGCTCCCATAGAGCGCTGACGGCGCATCAACTGTTTCATCTTGACACGCCTCAGAAAGAAGGCGAGACTTCCCCGCATGTGCCTTGACCGTAGGGTTCCATCCCGTAGACGTCGCATTTGCCGGTACTCCAGGCCTCAATCTAGTGCCGCTGGCTCTTGGGTTTTCCGACGCAAAAGCTTTGTTAAAAGTGTGCATGCGTTTGCACAGTTCGGTCAGCACAGGCCTAAAATTGTGTTATAAGTCGTTTTGATTCAATGCATACCGCCACCTCTGCTTTGGAAGCCTGCATGCACATAGCACGGGTGGAGTTTTAGGTCCGGAGATGGCCTCGATAGTTAGGGGCTACTACTTTTCAGGTTCTGGAGGAGGGGTTTTATGAGGCGAGTGATTTTGATGGCGGTATTGGCGTTGGCCCTACCAGTGGCCGCTTTTGCTACCAGCAGCGTCGATTACACTAATTCTAGCGGCACGCTCACAGGGACGAGCAGCGGAATGAGTCTCACCGGCTCCATGATCATCGGCTACGGTCCCGCTGGCAGCCCACCGACAAAAACGGGCAATCTGGGAACATTGAGCTTCAGCACCGGTTCGCTGCTAAGTGGCAGCCTGGATGGTAAGACTGGACCCGCGACTTTCGCCAACGGTGGCAGTTTTACCATCACCGGCACTGGCGTTCCTAGCTTCACCGGAACTTTCAGCGGCCCGAATCCAGTGACTTGGACGATGTCAACTCTGGGTAATGGCACTCACAGCTATACGCTCACAGGCACCATTTCCGGCACGCTCGGTAACTTCTCCACTAATGGTGTAACCGTGCAGCTCACAATTAACACCGGCAAGGGTTTCTTCAACGGCTCGACGTTGATGTCCAGCGGCGACACTAACATTCTGGTTCCGGAGCCAGGCACGCTTGGTTTACTGGGAACGGGTTTGGTAGGCATCGCCGGACTGGTTCGCCGCAAGCTGAGAATTGGCTAGCCGCCGCATCTGTTTGCGTCCGCAAAATCACTTCGACTCATTGGCCCCGCCCGAAAAGGCGGGGCTTCTATTTCATCCGAACATCCTATCGTCGGCTCACTCGGGCGTGGGTAACTGCTCAGGGCCATCCCTTTCCTTAAGCATGAAACGACTTCCGTCGCGCAAGGTCGTCAGTGGCCAATCTTTTCATGTTGTTGCGCAGATCCGAACCCGGCATTTTCTTGCCCACAACAGTTACCCCCGTAATCTGCGGGCAGGGGATTAGCGTTGACGGGTCCAGTCTTCCTCCTTAAATTCGGCAACAGGGGGTTGTATGAAAGATATTCACGAGGTTCTGCGGCAGAAGCAAGCCAAGTACGCCCAATTAGCCAAACAGATCGAGGCTCTACAACAGGCGGCTGAAAAATTGCGCGAAGTGGCTCCGCTGCTCGCTGAGAGTGAGGAGGACGACAGCGCGGTTCTAGCCGAAATGGACGAGCAACCCAACACCATGGCGGCCAAAGCCGGCGCAGCAGTCGGCCAGACCGCAGCCAAGCCGGCGCGTGCACCACGTTGGCCGTAGACCAAGGCACTCACACCGTCGGCACACGGGCCGCCTATGACACTGCAATCACTTCTGGTTTCGAAAGATGAGCAAGCGGCAGCAGTCCTAACTCCGATTCTAACGGGGTTTGGCTTGGGCGTGCACTGTTGCGGATACGCCGATGCGCTCGGTCGCATTGCCGATCAGAAGTTTGACGCAGTCATTGTTGACTACGATGACCCGCACAGCGCCGCGCTGGTCCTGCAGAATGCCTACCACGCATCTCCGGGAAACAACACGGTTAGCGTCGCGTTGTTGAGCGACAAATCGAAAGTGCGAAGTGTGTTTGGGGCGGGCGCAAATTTCGTACTATACAAGCCCATGTCCGAGCAGCAGGCCGAAGCCACCCTGCGCGCCGCCACTGCCTTGATGAAGCGCGAACGGCGCCGTTCCTTCCGCGTTCCGGTACAGATTCCGCTCCAGCTTCAGGTGGAGAATGGCTCTGAAATGGAGGGTATCCTGCTCGACCTGAGTGAGGACGGTCTGGATCTTCTGGCCGCACAGCCGCTTTGTCCTGCGGCTAACATCAGGGCATATTTCTGCCTTCCCGAATCCGATAACGAAATGCGGATTCGCGGCGAAGTTGCATGGGCGAATCCCAACGGCGAATCGGGAGTGCGTTTTATCGATCTTGCGGAAAATTTGCGCGATGTGCTTAAAGCCTGGGTTCTGAGAAACGCTCCTGAGGTTCCTCCGGAGGAATCCGAGCCGGTGTCCGAGTGCAAGCTGTCGGACTTAAGCCTGGGCGCCTGCTACGTCGAGACCGAATCACCTTTCCCGGAACGGTCAGATATCGTGCTCCGCCTGCAGGCTGAGGACATGGAAGTCCAGGCCGAGGGTCTGGTGCGAGTGATGCATCCCGGATACGGCATGGGAATCGAGTTCGCTTCGCGTACCGCTGAACAGCGAGAACAGGTGGGCAAGTTTCTCGACTTCCTGACCAGCCGTCCAGGAACATTGCCGCGATTGCTGATCACGCCCCGGGCACTCGCAGCCGCGGATCAGTACGACAATCCTCCCGCCTCGGAAGCAGAAGAACCCGACGATCCGTTGCTCCTGCTATTACGAAGCCATGAATCGATGGACCAGGACGAATTCCTTCAAGCATTACAACGGCAGCGGAACTCGGAAGAAGTAGCTTCGTCGTAGCCCGGTCCCTCGCCACTAGAATCCATAGCAAATGAAAAGCCCGCGCAGCCATGCTTTCTCTTGCGCGGGCCTTCGGCTGTTTTGCGGGCTTGCTCCACCTCGTTCTCCGAACCCTAGCCGGAGCAGCCACCGAATAGGTTGCGGCAAAATTAAATTCTGGTGAAAATCGCTGACAGTTTTCCACATTCCTACAACATCTGGCGACGAATCACTGACCGAGTGCTGCTTCCGTATACTGTTCAACGTTGCCTCCAGAGTCTAACTCCGCGCCCGCCAGCCCGCTGTTGCTCCGGCCCCTCCTGATCATCATGGTGACTGCGTTTGTGGTGGTACTGCCCTTTTCCTTTCTCGGAATCCCTTCCGGCCATGACTTCGAGTTCCACATGAATTCGTGGATGGAAGTGCTTGGCCAATGGAAGCTGGGGATCATCTACCCACGCTGGGCCGCTCTGGCGCACTACGGATACGGGGAGCCGCGCTTCATTTTCTATCCTCCAGCCTCCTGGACGCTCGGCGCAATCCTGGGAGCTATATTGCCCTGGAAATTAGTTCCCGGCACCTTCGTGTGGCTTGTGCTCTCTCTTTCCGGGTACTCCATGTTTCTGCTGGCCCGAGGGTGGCTGGCTCGCCGCGACGCCGTCTTCGCCGCCGCGTTGTACGTCGCGAATCCATATCACCTCGTGGTCGTCTACTGGCGGAGTGCATTCGCCGAACTGTTAGGTGGAGCCCTGCTCCCGTTGCTCTTGTTCTATGTTTTGCGCGCGGAGGATGGCCGCCAAAAAGTGGTCCTGCCACTGAGCCTTATCGTTGCCGCGGCATGGCTGACGAATATCCCTTGCGCTGTGATGGTGAATTACTCCCTCGCATTTCTAATGGTCATGGTCGCGATTGGACGGCGCTCGCCGCGAATACTATGGCAGGGCGGCTTGGCGGTGCTATTAGGAGCCGCGCTGTCTGCCTTCTACATCCTCCCGGTAGCTTATGAGAAGAACTGGATCACGATTGCCCAGGTGCTCGCCCCGGGAGTTCGTCCGCAAGATAATTTCCTCTTTACTCTGATCAACGATCCCGATCACAATCGCTTTAACTTACTCGTCTCCGTGATCGCCCAGGCGGAAATTATTGTGCTTGCGGGCGCCGTATTCCTTTCCCGGCGCTGGCGCCGCTCGCGTCCGCAACTGTGGTGGACGCTTGTTGGCTGGGTCACGGCTGCGACGCTCCTTATGTTTTCGTTTAGTTCGGTGGCATGGCAGCATCTGCCCGAGTTGGGCTACATGCAGCACCCGTGGCGCTGGCTGCTCTGCCTGAATGTTGCTCTCGCGTTGCTGGTCACGATGGCATGGCGAAGCTGGCCGCTGGGGCTGCTGGTTTGCGCCGCAATGCTCGCGCTTCTGACACTCGGCTGGAGGCGCATTCAGCCGCCGTGGTGGGACACTGCTGCTGACATCGCACAGTTGCAAGAGAGCCAGCAGAACACTTCGGGTTACGAGGGCACCGATGAGTACACGCCCGCCGGGGCTGATGCTTACGAAATCCAGCAGAACGCCCGGCGCGTGACGTTCGAAGGCGCAGGCACAGCTCGAATTCATGTGCGGCAATGGGCTCCTGAGACGAAAATGTTTACCGCAGAGGTAAGCCAACCTGGACGGCTCATCCTGCGACTGTTCAACTATCCAGCGTGGCGAGTCGAAGTGAACGGCAACGCAGTGCGAACTAAAAGTCAGGAAGTCACAGGCCAAATGATCGTGCCGGTCGAAGCCGGCGAAAACCGTGTGCTCATCACTTTCACTCGAACCTGGGACCGCACGCTGGGAGGGATCGTTTCGGGCGCGACCGCTCTCTTCTTAGTCGGCCTCGTTGCTCTCAAGCGTAAATAATGACCACAAGACGCATCCTGATCGCCACTTCGAATCCAGGTAAGCTTCGCGACTTTGCCGGAGCCGCGCGGGCTTACGGAATCGAGATTGCTTGCCTTCCCAACTTCTCTTCCCTTCCCGCTGTAGTGGAAGACAGCCTCACTTTCGAAGCTAACGCCTGCAAGAAAGCCGAGCATTACAGCCGCTACGTTCCGGGTGAAATCGTTCTTGCCGACGATTCCGGACTCCAAGTCGACGCGCTCGGAGGTGGTCCCGGCGTTCACTCCGCGCGCTACGCCGCCGACGCTCCCCACCTGGTCGAGAACAATACTGATGACCAGGCGAATAATGCCCGCCTGATTCGAGAGCTTAGAGGTATCCCACCGGAGAAGCGGACTGGACGTTTCATCTGCGTCATCGTCGCCGCTCGGGATGGCCAAACCCTGGCCGAGTTTCGTGGCGCCGTCGAAGGGATCATCCTCGACGCTCCACGTGGGTCAAATGGCTTCGGCTACGATCCGCTCTTTTATTTTCCTCCGATCCAAAAAGCATTTGCCGAGTTGACGCCGGAGGAGAAAGCTCAATTCAGCCATCGCGGAGCGGCGTTCCGAAAATTTCTCGAGTGGTATGAGGCGTGATTGGGATTGGGAACGGGTAGCTGCTCTCTTCCTACTCGCGTCATCCCGAGCTTTGCGAGGGATCCGGCGTGCAGAATCGCAATCCACATCAACTCCAACGCGAGCTCCTCACCGGCTGAACTGTCGCCGATTTTTCGGGATGACGTCTTGAAAAAAATCAGAAGATCAGAAGAGGACCCAACTTTAGCCCGCCTTCCTTGACTTCGCTTCTCTCTCGCCAAGATAATAAAAGGTTCTCTTATCATTCCTGAATTCATAAGGGGCGTTCTGTAGTGTCTACGGCCAATCCTCCAGCTCTCCTCGACGTGGAAGAAGGCGTCGCTCCCCTGCGCGCCGGTCAGGGACATTCGTTTTTCCTGCGCCGCTTACATTCACTCAGCGGAATCATCCCGGTTGGCGCCTTCCTGATCGAGCACTTCATCTCGAATGCCTTTGCCACACGCGGTCCCGTAGCGTACGCCAAGCAGGTCGAATTGCTCTCGAGCTTTCCCTTCGTTGTGGGTCTGGAACTGTTTGGCATCTGGCTGCCGATTCTCTACCACGCTCTCTACGGCTTCTACATCTGGTATCACGGTGAGGGCAACGTAACCGAGTATCCCTGGGCCGGCAACTGGATGTACAACGCTCAGCGCTGGACAGGCGCCATTGCTTTCTTCTATATGGTTTGGCACACCTGGCATTTGCGCTTCAGTGGGGTTCATATTCTGACCCATCCGGCCGCAGCATTTGGAAAAGTGCAGCTCGAGTTTCAGAATCCACTGGCGCTTGCCTTCTATACCGTGGGCATCTTCTGCGCGTCGTGGCACTTCGCCTACGGTCTGTGGCTATTTGCCGCCAAGTGGGGGATCACGACCGGTGACGCTGCCCGCCGCAAATTTGGCTACGTCTGCTTTGCCATCGGATTGTTATTCATATTGGTCGGAGCCGCCACCATGTACTCGTTTTTGAATACGCCCTTGCAACCGTTAGAACCGGTTTCTGGCACGGAATCATTTGTCATGAGGTAGTGCCTTCGCAGTCGGGCGCAGCTATGCCTAGCACGAGGAATCTGAGTTTCACATGGCATCAAGTCCGAAAATCATAGTCATCGGCGGCGGCCTCGCCGGCCTCGCCGCCGTCATCAAGATCGCGGAGATGGGCGGAAACGTCGACCTGTTCTCCATCGTGCCGGTGAAGCGTTCGCACTCGGTTTGCGCGCAGGGGGGCATCAACGCCGCCAAGAATCTGAAGGGTGAAGGCGATTCCACATGGCAACACTTTGACGACACGGTCTACGGTGGCGACTTCCTGGCCAATCAACCGCCGGTGAAGGCCATGTGCGACGCGGCGCCCAGCATCATTGATCTACTCGACCGCATGGGCGTCCCGTTCAACCGCACTCCCGAAGGCCTTCTCGATTTCCGTCGCTTCGGCGGCACACTTTACAATCGCACCGCCTTCGCCGGTGCCACCACCGGTCAACAGCTTCTTTACGCCCTAGATGAGCAGGTGCGCCGCTATGAGTCCGAAGGCAAGGTCAAGAAGTACGAGCACTGGGAGTTCCTCTCCGCCGTGCTCGATAGCAAAGGAATCTGCCGCGGCATCTGCGCCATGGACTTGCGCTCCATGGAAGTCCGCATCTTTCCCGCTGACGCAATCATTATCGCCACCGGCGGAATTGGCGCCATTTTCGGCCGATCCACAAATTCGGTGGTCTGCACCGGATCGGCGCAATCGGCCGTCTATCAGCAGGGTTGCTACTACGCCAACGGCGAATTCATCCAGGTTCACCCCACTTCAATCCCGGGAGAAGACAAGCTGCGCCTGATGTCAGAGTCGGCGCGAGGCGAAGGTGGACGCGTCTGGGTACCGAAGACCGCGGGAGACAGGCGCGATCCCAAATCGATCCCGGAAAACGAGCGCTGGTATTTTCTCGAAGAGTGGTATCCGAAGTACGGGAACCTGGTGCCTCGCGATGTTGCGACCCGAGCGATCTTCCGAGTCGTGTATGAACACAACCTCGGCATCGACGGCAAGCCGATGGTCTATCTCGACCTTACCCACGTCGATCGCAAGATCCTTGATCGCAAGCTGGAAGGCATTCTGGAAATCTACGAGAAGTTCGTCGGTGACGATCCCCGCGACACGCCCATGAAAATCTTCCCGGGTATGCACTACACCATGGGAGGGCTGTGGGTGGATTTCAATCAGGCCACGAATATTCCGGGCATCTTCGCTGCCGGCGAATGCGAATATCAGTATCACGGCGCCAATCGGTTAGGGGCAAATTCCCTGGTCTCCTGCATCTTTGGCGGATTCATTGCCGGCCCCAACGCCGTGCGCTACGCTCGCAACCTTCAAGCCGCTGCCAGCAATGGACACTTCGACTCAGAACGCAAGCGCCAGGAAGAAATCAATGGTGGACTGATGAAGGCGGAGGGCAACGAGAATCCATTCAAGTTATGGCGCGAACTCGGCGAGCTGATGACCAAGGACTGCACTGTCATCCGCTACAACAAAAATCTGCAACAAGCCGATGGCAGGCTATGCGAACTCTTGGAGCGCTTCCAGCACATCAATCTAAGCGACCGCTCTCTATGGGCGAATACCACCGTGGCGTTTGTCCGCCAGCTTTACAACATGCTGCAACTATCACGTGTTATCGCACAAGGGGCCGCTATGCGCGACGAATCGCGCGGAGCTCATTACAAGCCCGACTTCCCTGAGCGTGATG
Source organism: Acidobacteriota bacterium (assembly GCA_013290025.1). GTDB lineage: Bacteria > Acidobacteriota > Terriglobia > Terriglobales > Acidobacteriaceae > JABCYV01. The sequence continues at coordinate 4,059 of JABCYV010000071.1, read as the reverse complement.
ACAAGAACTGGCTCAAGACGACGAAGGCCTACTTCGCCGCCGATGCCGATGAGCCCAAATTTGAATTCGAGCCGGTTGATGTCTCGCTGATTCCGCCGCGAGCGAGGAGATACGATGTGGCAAAGTAAGCGATGAGATCCGTCATCCTGAGCACAGCGAAGGACCTATGCAACCTGCCTGCGCTGTAGAGTGCATAGGTTCTTCGCTTTGCTCCGAATGACAAGTTTTGAGCTAAAAGCTAAAGGCTAAGAGCTAATGGCAGCCAAGAAATCCGTACTCTTCAAGATTAAACGCCAAGCCAATCCCAAGGCTGAGCCGCGCTGGGAGGAATTCGAGCTGCCCTGGCACTCGGGCATGAACGTGATCTCCTCATTGATGGAGATCGCCGCCAATCCCGTCACTCGTGCCGGCAGAACGACCACGCCCGTTACCTACGACTCTAATTGCCTGGAAGAAGTTTGCGGCTCTTGCGCGATGCTGATCAATGGCAAGGCACGAATGGCCTGCTCGGCGCTAGTCGACAAACTGGAGCAGCCCATCCGCCTGGAACCATTTTCCAAGTTCCCCGTGGTCCGCGATCTCGCCGTGGATCGCGGCGTGTTGTTCGAAAATCTGAAAGCGGTGAAAGCCTGGGTTCCCGTTGACGGCAGCTATGACCTCGGCCCAGGCCCACGCATGACCATGGAGGATCAAGAAGCCGCTTACCCCCTCTCGCGTTGCATTTCGTGCTGTTGTTGTATGGAAGCTTGTCCACAATTCAATGAGGAAACCAATTTCGTCGGAGCGGCCGCCATCTCCCAGGTGCGGCTTTTCAACACTCACCCCACCGGCGCCGCTCTGAAACGTGAGCGCCTCGCGGCTTTGATGGGCGATGGTGGCATTCACGAGTGTGGTTACGCGCAGAACTGCGTCGAGGTCTGCCCTAAGGATATTCCGCTGACTCGCTCTATCGCCGAGGTTGGCGGCGCGGTGATGAAACAAGCCATCGGAGACTTGTTTAGAAAGTGACCGCGCTTGCGAGGCGTCCGAGCCTCGCGTGGTCATCCCGAGCGGAGTGAGGGATCTGTCCTTCCACGCACCGCATCCCGCAAGAATTGTCACTCCCTAACGCAATTTGTCATTTGTATAAATGAGGTAGATCACTGCGCAACACTCCAACCACTGTCGAAAGCAGCTTTTTTCGCGGGTTGCGCCGCGCAATTCCTCTCGCGAATATGGCATCCGGGTTGCAGCTACACATGTAGGCAGCCAGATCGCGCACGAGTGCGGTAACCAACGGTAACCAGGGAGCAGCTCCCGGGTAACCCCAGAGAAGGCAGATTAGTTCTTGTATTTGTTGAGCCCGGATTTAGAATACCGCCTACTCCAGCGCCTGGGGTAGAGCTGGTGAAGTCGAGGCCACTTCGTGAAGAGTAAAATGCAGCGCGCCGTAGTACCTTCATTTCTGTTGATCGCAGCCTTGTGTGTTCAGGCGTTCGGCCTGCACAGCTACGTGGCGCCGCGGCATGTGCGACGCGTAAGCACGCGCCGGGCCCATGTTCGCCGCCTGTCCTGGAATCCGGTGTTCCGTCCATCGCGTGATTCCCTGCTCCGCCAAAATGAAGAAATCGACCGTCTGGAATTGCCGCGCATCCAGGACGACGCCGAACTCGAACAGCTCAAGTCACGCGAAGAATTAGTTCCGATTGTGGCCGGCCGCACCCTGCGTTTCGATCCGCGGCTGGATCCCTCACGCCGCTATTGCCGTCCCTGGACCCGCGATTTCGTTGACGACCTGAGCGAAGCCTATTACAAACAATTTCACGAGCAGATCCAGGTCAATTCCGCGGTGCGTACCGTGAAGGGCCAGAAAAAGCTGCGCCGGCACAACCGCAATGCTGCGCCTGCCGAAGGCGACATTGCATCTTCGCATCTCGCCGGAATCACAGTTGATCTTCAGCGACGGGGCATGACTCGCCAGCAAGTGCAGTGGGTCGAACAATACATGACACCGCTTCGCGACGAAGGCCTAATCGAGCCTGAAGAAGAGCGCCATCAGTGGGTTTTTCACGTGGCTGTCTCCGGCCGCTACGCCGACTGGCGTGAAGCCAAGGTGCTGGCAGGCGTACGGCAGGATGAAAATGAACCTCAACCCGACGACGACGTTATCGCTGGCGAACGATAGTTCCCTTCGCCTCCGTGCTTACCGACTTTTCATCCTAAGTTCTTACCAGCTCGTCATCCCTAGCCTTCCCGACTTGTCATCCTGAGCGGAGTAATACGTTTCGCAAGCGAAACGTATTACAAAGTCGAAGGACCTGCTTTTTCCTCTAGTCCTATTTCGCCCCGCGTCCTCTCCATATACAATGTCTTGCTTCTCGCTGACGATCCCATGCTCATAAGCCGTTCGCGTCTACTTTCCTTGCTCTTTCTCATTCTCGCCACTCTCGCCTTCACCCAGAGCCCTCCTTCCGCCGCTGTCACCCCCCGCGCCCAGGCTATCCACGACTCAGCCCTAATTGTGGATACGCACGCCGACACGCCGCAGCGCTTTCTCGACGAGAATTACGACATCGGCACGACCGACCCGAAAGACATCGGACACATCAGCCTCGACAAAGCCCGTGCCGGAAATCTTGGCGCGGAGTTCTTCTCCATCTGGGTCGATCCCACCACCAACCAGGGGCACTTCGCTCAACATACGCTGGACTTGATCGACTCGGTCTATGAGCAGGCAGCGCGTCATCCTGATCGCATGACGATGGCCTACTCCGTCGAGGACATCGAGCGTGCCCATAAACAGAAAAAATTGGCCGCGCTCATGGGCATCGAGGGTGGGCACTCGATTGAGAATGACCTTCACTTGCTGCGCGATTTCTACCGCCTGGGCGTCCGTTATATGACTTTGAGCTGGTCGAATACCAACGAATGGGCCGACTCCTCCGGCGACATCGACGATCCCAAAATTCAGCACCACAACGGCCTCACCGATTTCGGCAAGCAGGTCGTACTGGAAATGAACCGCATGGGCATGATGGTCGACATTTCTCACGTGGCCGACAAGACTTTCTGGGACGCCATCGCCACGACCAAAGCGCCGCTGATCGCTTCGCACTCTTGTGCCCGTGCTCTGACGAATCACCCGCGAAATATGACTGACGACATGCTGCGCGCGGTGGCCAAGAATGGCGGCGTGGTGCAAGTCAACTTTTACTCTGCCTTCGTGGATGAAAGCTATCGCAAGGCGGCAGAGGAACAGAAGAAGGAACGAGAGGCGGCAGTAGACGAATATGTCGCAAAGAAAAAGGCGATGGGACAACGGGTTACGTATCTGGACAAAGATCGCGTCGAACGCGAATGGGCCGCGAGGATTCCGCGGCCACCGCTCAAGTCTCTGATTGACCATATCGATCACATCACCAAAGTCGCAGGTGTTGATCATGTCGGTCTGGGCTCAGACTTCGACGGCGTCAGCGACGCCACACCCACAGGCATCGATTCGGCGGCCGACCTGCCCAAGATTACGCAAGCCTTGCTCGATCGGGGCTACAGCGCCGAGGACATCCATAGAATCCTCGGCGGCAACCTGCTGCGCGTGTTCAGCGAAGTGGAGAGAGTAAGCCGTGAAATGCAAGCCGACAGTCTGCGGCCTCTCGCGAGTCAGTAACTTTTTCCGGACTCTACGGTAGAATCGTATTTCGCAGTCATCACACCTTTAATGTAGGGCAGGTATCTCACTGCCCAGCCGACGACAAACTCGGCAACCAGGAGCCGCCATGCGTATTGTTTTTTCGCTTATCTTGCTAATTCTGACAGCCTGTTCCACGGTGTGGTCGCAGACCAGCCCCGCTTCCACCGCCAAGAAGCCGGCAGCCGCCGCGAAGCCGACGACTACGACTTCTGCTCAGCCCACCGCCGTCATTGACACGACCGCGGGCAAGCTGACCTGCACACTATTCCCCGACAAAGCCCCAATCGGTGTCGCCAATTTTGTTGGTCTAGCCAATGGCACCAAGGATTGGAAGAGTCCGGTCACGCACGCCTCCAAGCACGGAGTCCCGCTTTATGATGGCACCATTT
>JABCYV010000070.1 GCA_013290025.1 Acidobacteriota bacterium | reverse complement strand
GGATGATGCCGCGGACATCTTTGCCGTACGATCCCGCCTCGCTGCGGAAGCAAGGCGTATAGGCAGTGAGAGAGACGGGCAAGCGCGAAGCATCGAGAACTTCGTCGCGGTAAAGATTTGTGACCGGCACTTCCGCCGTCGGAATGAGCCACAGGTCTTTGTCGCCGTGGGGCACGCGGAAGAGGTCGGAGGCAAACTTGGGGAGCTGTCCAGTACCGTACATCGAATCGGAGTTCACCAGGTACGGCGGCAACACCTCCGTATATCCATGCTCCTGGACATGCAGATCAAGCATGAAGTTGGCTAGCGCCCGCTCCATCCGTGCTCCCAGGTCCCAGTAGACCGCAAAGCGCGCGCCGGAGATTTTGGCGGCGCGCTCCAGGTCGAGTATCCCCAGCTGTTCGCCGAGCTCCCAATGCGGTTTTGGGGTGAAGTCAAACTTGGGCTGAGCACCCCAGCGGCGAACTTCGATGTTGTCCTCGGCGGACTTTCCTATCGGGACACTATCGTCCGGTAGATTGGGGATTCCCGCCAGAATCTGCTGCAGGCGAGTTTCAAGTTCGGCTGCGGCTTTCTCTCGCTCCTGAACCTGTTCGCGCAACTCCTTCGTTTCAGAAATGAGCGCAGTCGCATCCTGGCCGCTCTTCTTCAGCTTCGCGATCTCTTCGGACGCCCGGTTGCGGCTCGCCTTGGTGGTCTCTGCGTCGGTAATCGCTTTGCGCCGCTGAGCATCGATTTCGTGGAAGTCCTTCAGGATCTCGGTGGGATCCATGCCACGCTGGCGTAGCTTCGCCTCGAGAAGCGGCAGATTGTCACGGACAAAGTTCAGGTCAAGCATGGAGTCCACTACTGTATCGAAAAAAGTGCAGAAGCAGCGTAATCAGACCCCAAGCGGTTGCGTTCAACTATTTATCTGAAGGGGCCAGCGACCTCAGATAGGCTACGACGGCCTCCGCGTCCGCTTCGCTAAGGCGGTAGCGCGGCATGGGCGGGCGTCCTGGTAGCTCGTTGTATGCAATGCCCGTCATCAGGAATTTGACGGCCTGTTCGTCAGTCCATCCAGGCAAACCCGCGATGTTTGGAGTCTTGTCAGCCCAGACTGGCATTGGCGCGACAGGCTTGAATGTAAGTGTGGCGCCTTTCAGCACTTTTCCTGGGAGAGGCTCGCCCTTTTCGCTGATGGGAGTGTGGCAATCCCCGCACATAGCCACCGCTTCCACCAGGTACTTCCCCCGGGCAATCTTCGCCGATTGTGTTGGGCTTGCAGAAGATGATAGTACAGCGCTCAGCATAACGACCAAGAAGAGTGCGTCTATGCCCATGTACGCGGTAAGTTTCATGACTAGACCCCAAGCGCTTAGCTAGCTCAAAGTAAGCGTTGGAAGATTAACATTACTTGGACATTAATTTTGCTGGGTGGTTTTGGCACTGTGCGTAACAGGCTGTAAACTACTCCGCGATGAAATTTCCCCTTCGCTCGACTGCCCTCACGCTGCTGGTCTGCTTCTGCCACACGAACTGGATCTTTGGCTCGGCCTACAACGCGCGTCCCAAGCTGGTCGTCATAATAATCATTGACCAGTTTCGAGGCGACTACCTGGAACGCTACCATGACCAGTTCGGCGAGGGCGGGTTCAGACTGCTGCTCGACCACGGCGCCAACTTCGCCGATTGCAACTATGACTACGCCAACACTCGAACTGCGCCGGGGCACGCAACGCTGCTCACGGGCGCCTATTCCAGCGGACATGGCATCCTGGCTAACAAGTGGTGGGATCCGCAAAAGAAACGCTCGGTCACATCCGTGGAGGATGATGGTACTAAGCTCATCGGAATGCCAGGCAACGCCACCGGAGCTTCGCCGCACAATCTTCTAGCCGACACGCTCGGCGACGAACTGAAACTGGCCACCCAAGGCAAGGCCCGGGTATTCGGAATTGCGCTGAAAGATCGCGCGTCTATTCTTTCGACAGGATTTTCCAGCGACGGAGCTTACTGGACCGACCACCAAACCGGCTGGTGGATCACTTCCACTTACTATCGCAGTGACCTTCCCAAGTGGGCCAAGGATTTCAACGAGAGCAAACACACGGAGAAATACCTGAACAAAGAGTGGACAGACAACGACGGCAATGCCTGGCGCACTACTGTCAGCGCTGGCGCAACGGGGAAAGAATCCAGCTTCTACGAATTGGTCGGTCCCACTCCTTTCGCCAACGACTACGAACTTGAATTTGCGCGTGAACTGGTGACGAACGAGAGGCTGGGCAGCGGCCCAGCAACGGATTTATTGGTCATCGGACTGTCCGGCAATGACATCCTCGGCCACCATGTTGGTCCGGATTCTCCCCGCATGCGTTCTCTGGCACTGGCCATGGATCGCCAATTGGCCGATTTCTTCAACTTCCTCGGACATCAGCTAGGTCTGGCCAATGTGTGGATTGCGCTCTCGGCAGACCATGGCATCGCGCCTCTGCCCAGCGTCGCGTCCAGCCTGCACATTCCGGCAACCAATCTTTCCACCGACAAAATGCGCGCGCAAATGAATCAGTGGCTATCATCAAAGCTCGCTCCTGGGCATCCGGCTGAATATGTGAAAGAGTTCGATTACCCACTGGCGTGGTTGGACGCGGACGCATTCGCCGCGGTCAAGATGAAGGAGGAAGATGCGGAACGGGCTGTCGGCGAAGCACTGAAGGAAGCCGGCTTGCGAGATTACTACACCCGCTCTCAGTTGGCCGAAGGCAAAGTCCCCAACACCGAAATCGGCCTTAAGTACGAACACAGCTATTCGCCGCTAGGTGGATGGTACGTGATGGGGGTACCAGTTCCGTACGCCGTAGGTGGCACCGGAACCGATCATACTTCGCCCTACACGTACGACACGCATGTGCCGCTGGCTTTTTATGGCATTCCTTTCCAAGCCGGAACCTATCGCACGCACGCCGAACCTGTCGACTTGGCGGTAACGCTGGCGTCGCTGCTGGGCATCAATGCTCCCACGCACGCCATCGGACGAGTCCTCACCGAAGCCCTTGCTTCCTCCCATCGCGCGGACAATTCTTCGCGTCCAGATATGAAAGGCCCCCGCCCGGCCAAGCCATCGGAACGGATCCAACCGGTGGCGCTGATCGCACAGGAAGACACCCAATGACGGCGTCCCCGGCGACGGGTGCGCGTAATCTCGATCTTAGCGTCAGTTTCGCTGGTATCTCCCTCAAAAATCCGGTGATCGCAGCCAGCGGAACTTTTGGCTACGGGATTGAATTCGAGGATGTTGTCCACCTGGATAAACTCGGCGGCTTCGTAGTTAAAGGGCTGTCGAAAGAACCGATGGCGGGCAATCCGCCGCCGCGGCTTTATGAGACGGCGGCCGGCATGCTCAACGCAATTGGACTACAAAACATTGGCGCACGCGCATTTCTCGACGAGAAGCTGCCAAAGCTTCGAGGCTTGAAAAATGTCGTTGTCTTCGCCAATGTGTTTGGCTATACCCGCGAGGACTATGAACACACCATCCAGATTCTGAATGAAGGTGAGGGCATCGCTGCCTATGAATTGAACGTTTCCTGTCCGAATACAGAGCAGGGCGGGATCCAGTTTGGCAGTGATCCGCGTTCGCTCGACGAGGTGGTGAATACTGCGAAACGCATCTCGCAGCGGCCGCTGATTGTGAAACTTTCTCCGAACGTGACCAGCATCGCGCAGATGGCACACGTGGCCCAGGAAGCGGGCGCCGACGCCATCTCTCTAGTGAACACATTCGTGGCGATGGCGATCGACGCCGAGACTCGTAAGCCACGTATCGCCAACGTGACCGCTGGACTGTCTGGGCCGGCGATCAAGCCGATTGCCCTGCGCATGGTGTACGACGCGGCCAAGGCGGTGAAGATTCCGGTCATCGGCATGGGCGGCATCTCGACGGCAGCGGATATCGTCGAGTTCATCCTAGCTGGGGCCGCCGCGGTGCAGATTGGAACCGCCAGCTATTGGGATCCGGTCGCCACAGAAAAAATCGTCGGCGAACTGGAAACTTGGTGTCTGGAACACAACGTCGAGCGGGTGGCCTCGTTAACCGGGGGAATGGTGATGGAGTAGATGAAACAATTACCTCGCCAGTCGGAAGCGCGCTCTTACCGAGGCCACACGGCCAGAATCGCTCCCATCACCAGATAACACACCAACTGATAGCCGGTGTTGATGAGGTATAGCTTAGTCGGCTGGTTGCCGAACAATTTGGCGGTCAGCTGCACGGTGGTGACGAATCCCAGCCAAACCGCAAAGCCGATTTTCATACCATAGAGTGCAGAATCTACGGTGGCCACGTCGATGATCTTGCCCAAAACGAAAGCAGCAACCAGGCTCGCGACGAAAGAAAGCGCGTAACTCTTGCCCGCGCTTTTGCGCATCTCGTCCAGCTTGGCTTTGTTATCGGGATCGTAGCCCATGGCCAGCATCCAGGGCCGGGCAAATAGAAACGGCGAATACCAGAGAAAACCCACAACCATGGTGGCGATGGCGGCCACCAGGACAGCCCAAAGGTTCACGCCCGTGACGATCATGGCACCGCCTCCTATAGGCTTTTATCGAGGACAGACATGGTATGCCCAATTCGGCAGGTTGCAAAGGGGCGGACGGTCAGAGATCGTTCTCTCTCATTTTGCCCCTGACGTCATCCCGAGGTTTGCGTGGGATCTGGCGTGTAGAACGGCAGGGTGTTTGGATAAGCTCTCACGCGAGATCCCTCACCCGGCTGAACAGCGCCGGGCTTCGGGATGACACCCCCGAAAGCATCCCATCCACTTACCGCCCGCTAGTGTGCCAGATAGAGCCCGGTGAGTTGTAATTAAGACCTTCGCCCCACACCGCGTGGGTCTCGCCGCGGCTATCGATGCTCATCTCGAAATAGTCGCCAAAGGGAAAACTGAAGCCCTTGGGCTGAATGTAGCGGTAGCCGCGCACGTAGGTGGATAACTGAATCTCCGGCGACCAGGTGGCGCCACCGTTGGTGGAACTGCGGTAATACGTGTTCCAGAGCGGGCTGTTGCGAGTATCCATCCAACCAATGCGCACATCACCCGCTGATCCGGCAACGAGGGCGGGAAAGCAATGCTCCACGCCAGCCGGCGCCAGTGAAACATCGAGCTTTGGGGACCAGGTAGCTCCAGCCGTAGTGGAGGAGGCAAAGTAGATTCGCTCCGGATCGTTCTGCGCGGTCCCCGCATTCCATAACGCGTACAGCGTGCCAGCGCCGTCAGAGGCCATGGTTACCTGTGCGCCAAGATACGCCCATCCACATTGTTGGGCGGCGCAATCCGGAGGCGCGCCGGAGACATCGAGCGGCGTAAACGTCCAGGTCTTTCCGCCATCCGACGACTTGATGGTGTAGAGATTCACGCGTCCTTTGACTGCGGCGTTTTGGGCATAAGCTGCCCAGGCGAAATAGGCGTTACCTGCAGGATCGACGGTCGCGGCACCGGCCATGGCGCCAGCCAGCCGGACGCCCGCGAAGATGTCGGCGGGGATGAAAGAAACACCGCCATCGTGCGACGCAGCTACTCTCATCTTCCGCGCACGCTCGAATCCGACATATACGTCCGGCCCTCGGACCGCCAGAACAGGTTTGTCGGCTTCGCTAGTACCCCGGTCCGCTACCACCAGCGACCAGCTCTGTCCGAAGTCTGCTGATTTCGCCACTATCGTGTCGCTCTTGTCATTTTGCAGCCAGGCGGCGTAAACAGTTCTGCGATCCGCCGGATCGACAACGATTTGCGCGTCGAACTGCGCCGTGCCCGGAGGCGTAATCTGGCGGGGCAACTGCCACGTCGCCCCATTGTCGTTGCTGACTACTAGGACCATGCTGGGCACAGGACAATTGGCACAACCCGGTACCACGCCGTACTGTGGATACAGAATGTACACATGGCCATAGCCGTCTGCGGCGATGGCCGGTTCCCACTGATCTCCCAGGTTGAATCCGACGCGCTTTTGGGGTGAGAAGCCGTTGATGGCAAAGGCGGCAGAAACTAGCAGAAGCGCCGTCAGCAACGCAGACACAAAACGCCGCCCACGATAAAATCGGTAAGAGCTGGAACCCACAGAGCCTCGTGTACGGGGGAGAACTACGTGGGCTGAACTCTATCGCGAGAAAGCGGCTTTGGTCAACGGAAATGGCGAATTTACGTCACTTTTACAAACCTGGCGCCATCTAACAAGAGCGACTACACTTTCATTTGAGAGTCATTGGACATGGCTAAAGCTACCTTTGCTGCCGGTTGTTTCTGGGGAGTGGAAGCGACGTTTCGTCAACTTCCAGGGGTGATTTCCACCCGAGTGGGCTATACCGGAGGGAACCATCCCGATCCCACTTACAAAGACGTCTGCACCGACCGGACCGGCCACGCGGAGGCCGTGGAAGTGGAATACGATCCGGCGAAGCTTTCCTACGACGCACTGCTGGACGTTTTCTGGGAGAACCACGATCCCACCCAACTCAACCGGCAGGGACCAGACTGGGGAACACAGTATCGTTCTGCGATCTTTTTTCATTCTCCCGAACAGGAAGCCGCAGCCAAAGCTTCTAAAGAAAAGCTGGAGAAGTCTCGACGTTACAGCAAGCCGATCGTCACCCAGATCGTTCCTGCTGTGACGTTTTATGAAGCCGAAGACTATCACCAGCAATATCTGGAAAAGCGCGGGCTGGCAACCTGCCACATTCCAGCTAAATGACTTAAGGTAATGGTTGCAAGAATGTGGCAGGGGGTCGCAAATCCTTGCATCTTGACACGGGCTTACTCCTAGAGGAAACTGAAGGCTATGCAGTGGGTTGAACCGCAATTTCAAGAAATCCAGCTAGGTTGTGAGATCAATTCCTACGCCTGCGCCGAACTGTAATCCTACCGGATGCGCGTAGAAATCCTGGGCTCGGCTGCCGGGGGTGGTTTCCCGCAGTGGAACTGCGCTTGCCGCAACTGTAGTTGCTTGCGAGCCGGTTCTTTCCGAGGCAAGGCCCGCTCCCAGTTACAGGTAGCCATCAGCTCCGAGGGCGGTTCCTGGTTTCTCCTCAACGCCTCTCCGGATCTACGCGGCCAGATCGAGGCCAATTCTTGTTTGCATCCGCGTGATGGACTGCGGCAGTCGCCGATTTCTGGGGTTGCGCTTACCAGCGCAGAATTGGACCAGGTTCTTGGACTGTTGCTGCTGCGCGAACTGCAGCCTCTCCAAATTTTCGCGACCCCTTCGGTCCGCCAAGTTGTCCGCGATGACAACAGGATGTTTGCCATGCTCCAGCGCGTGCCAAACCAGGCGCAATGGAGGGACATTATTCCCGACAACTCGTTCGTGCTAGCTTCAGCGGGGGGTGAGAGATCTAAGATTCGCTGCTTGCCGATACCTCTGACATCGCGCTATCCAAGCTATGTCCCCTCAGAACGCGCAGCCGGTCTGAAGCCGGGAGAAGCGCTGCTCGGGCTCATCATTGGAACGGAATCGGACACAGAATCGGGCTCCGGCGGCCGGTTGGCTTGCTTCCCATCCGTGCCGCGCATTGACGATGCCTTGCTCCAACAACTTGATTTGCTTAAATCGACGGACCTGCTGCTTTTTGATGGCACTTTTTGGAGCGACGACGAGTTGATCAAGGTCCAGGGCACGGGTCAAACGGCCCGTGAGATGGGACACATCCCGGTGTCTTCTCCCGAAGGAAGCCTACAGTTACTGGCAGGATTGCGACACCCCCGAAAAATTTTCGTGCATGTCAACAATACCAATCCTATGCTGGATGAGTCCGGGCCCGAATACCGCCAGGTGCGTGACGCAGGATGGGAGGTCGCGGAAGACGGATGGCACTTCGAGCTGTAGAGCCCCCGATCGATTCACGCCTTCTTTCCGTGGAAGAGCTGCGCGCGCGCCTCCGCCAGGTAGGCGAAGAGCGTTACCATCATCGCCATCCGTTCCATTTGTTGATGCACGAAGGCCGCTTGACCAGGGGCCAGCTGCAGGCCTGGGCTCTGAACCGCTACTACTATCAGAGCCGTATCCCCATTAAAGACGCCATCATTCTCTCTCGCAGTGATGATCCGAACTTCCGTCGTGCCTGGCGCAAGCGCGTTCTCGATCATGACGGAAACGTCACCCCGGAAGGGGGTATAGAACGCTGGCTGCGCCTGGCCGAAGCCACGGGTTTGAGCAGGGAACGAGTGATCAAATGTAACGAGGTCCTTCCTGGCGTACGCTATTCCGTTGACGCTTACCTTGATCTGGTAAGAAATCGCTCTCTGCTCGAAGCCGTCGGGTCGTCGCTCACGGAACTTTTCTCCCGAGATCTCATTTCCTTGCGCTTGGGGGCGCTCCGCGAGTTTTATCCCTGGCTTGCTGGGGGCTTGGATTACTTCGAGGCCCGGCTCGATCAGGCTCCCGCCGACGCTGATTTTGCGTTGCAATACGTGGCCGATCACGCACACACCCGTGCTGAGCAGGAATTGGTTGTTCAGGCCTTGCGTGAAAAATGCGACATTCTCTGGGCCCAATTGGATGCCCTCTATCACGCCTACGTGCAACCAGGATGGCCTCCGCCGGGAGCATTCAGCCCCGAGGAGCCCTGAACATGCCTCTTCCCCAGGATTCGAGTCAGCCTCGTCTGGCCTCCGGTTGCCGCTGGACGGGCGAGGGCGACAAAAGGATGCTCCTGTTTCCTGAGGGTGTGCTCAAGCTCAAAGGGACCGGTCACGCAATTCTCGAACGCTGCGACGGCCAGCGTACCTTCCGGCAGATCGTTGACGAATTGCAGGGTCTCTACAGCGCCTCCGAACCAGAGAAAGTCCGCAATGACGTCGGCGGCTTTCTCGAGCGCTTGCAGCAGAAGCGCGTGGTGGATTTCTAATGCTTCCGGGTCCTCTTGCCCTGATCGCGGAAATTACTCATCGCTGTCCCCTGCACTGCGTTTACTGTTCAAACCCGCTGCAGATGGCCGCACTGTGCTCGGAACTGGCGACCGAGGAATGGGTTGGGGTTTACCAGCAAGCCGCGAAGCTGGGAGTTCTCCATCTTCATCTCACCGGCGGAGAACCTCTAGCCCGCACGGACTTGACTCAACTGGTCGATGCCGCTCACGCGGCCGGGCTGTACACCAACCTGATCACTTCCGGCATCGGATTATCGGAACACCGCCTCACGGCACTCGTAAGGGCGGGACTGGATCATGTGCAGCTAAGTTTTCAGGACTCCCGTGAATCCAGTGCTGATTGGATCGCCGGGACTCGAGCGCATGCCCTCAAAGTGGAGCTTGCGCCAATGATCCGCCGCTCCGGTGTGGCCTTCACCATCAACATGGTCGTGCATCGGCAGAACCTTGATCGCCTTGAGGAAATGATTGCACTTGCGGAGTCGCTCCATCCCGACCGCCTGGAGATTGCTCACGTGCAGTACTACGGGTGGGCGTTCAAAAACCGCGATGCGTTGCTTCCCACTCGAAAACAAGTTAACGACTCGCTTAGGATTGTGGCAGTCGCGCAGGAACGTCTGGCGGGACGCATCCATATCGAAGCCGTTGTCCCCGACTACTATGCTCGCTACCCCAAAGCTTGCATGGGCGGCTGGGGTCGTCAGCAGCTAATCATCGACCCTGCTGGGAAGGCTCTGCCTTGTCACGCGGCGGGTGTAATCCCAGGGCTACAGTTCCACACGGTTCGCGAACATTCTCTGGAATGGATTTGGCGCGAATCAGATGCTTTTCAGAAGTTTCGCGGTGAGCAGTGGATGCCCGAACCTTGCAGAAGTTGTGACCGTCGCGCCATGGACTTTGGCGGTTGCCGCTGCCAGGCTTTTCTCGTTGCGGGAGACGCCGCCTCAACGGATCCGGCCTGTTCGCTGGCCCCGAAACACGTTCTTATCGAAGAAGTAGTCGCCCGTGTCAACGCGAGCTCAGGCTCGGCTGACCACTCGCCGCAGGTCGGCGAAAAAATAAACAGCCTTTGGTCTTACCGTCCACAACCAGGGCAATAAAAAGGGATTTCGGAAGCGCCGCGCTTATGCAGTCAGTAGAATCGGCTCGCCCTTTGTGATCACCAGCGTGTGCTCGTAGTGAGCGGAGGGTCTGCGGTCCAGGGTACGCACCGTCCAACCGTCTTTGTCGACGGCCGCGCGGCCTGACCCGGCAGCGATGATCGGCTCAACCGTAATCACCAGGCCCTCGGTCAGAATCTGATTGGCCGCAGGATCGGCGAAATTAGGAATGCGAGGGGCTTCGTGGATGGTGCGGCCGATGCCATGTCCGCCCAGATCGCGAATCACAGAGAAGCCATTGCGGCGCACTTCGCGCTCGACTGCGCGGCCAATCTCCGATACTCGAAAGCCAGCCCGGGCCACTAGCATCGCCTTGGTGAAGGCCCGTTCCGCACAGGCAATCAGGCGCTCGCTCTCCTCCGAAACCTCTCCCACCGCGACCGTGATGGCTGCGTCCGCCATGAAACCGTCTTTCTCCACAGTCACGTCGAGCTTGACCAGGTCGCCTTCCTGCACCTTTCTTTCGCTAGGGATCCCGTGCACCGCTTCGTCGTTCAAGCTGATGCAATTCATGCCCGGAAACTTGTACACCAGTTGAGGAGCTGACTGGGCTCCGTGCTGGCGCATAACTTGGCCACCGACTTCATCCAGCTCAGCCGTGGTGACTCCGGGGCGAACCGCTTCTTTCATGGCGTCGAGCATGCGGCGCACAATTTCGCCGGCCGCGCGCATGCTGGCCAGTTCTTCGGGCGTATTGATGGACACGGCGCCTCCGCTGAGTCTTTTCTTAGGCTATCTCATTGGAGGGACGCGTGGAGCGAAAAAGAGAAGGAGGACGGCCCCAGCACAATAGGCGAGTGCGACTTCAACGAGTTGTAGCTGCTGTACGGCTGCGTAATTTTCTCAACAAGATCAATTCCTTTTGAGCAGCCTTTTGGCCCGCCACCATTGATTTTCTCATCTCATCCGACCAACCGGAATCAGGAGAGGGGTTCGACCGCATGCCTCCGTCCAAGGGTCGTGTCCGGCTACATCCGTGAATGTGAATCGATGAACCCTCGGAAACCAGGTCTGCATAGATCAGGTACTCCCGCCCTTCGTCCATTTTGCCGTAGGAGCAGTCGCCACTGCCTGAGCCGTTGTCTGAAAAGACATAGGAAGTGGTTATGCCTTTGAAGGGTTCTCTGACGGCGAATCGTTCATGATAGTTGATGGTTGGAATGGTCCCGTCTCCGAGCTTGAATTCAAGGTGTTGTACAACGACCTCGACAGGCGTACCAACGAATACTGCGGCCGCGTATTTGAAAGACTCCTTAATGCACGCCGATTCCGGTTTACACAAATTGGTGCAGGAACAGGCTTGCGCGGGAGTAGGCCACCACCCCATTGTGAGCAACATCCCGCCGACTGCTAGCAATCGGTTGCGAGCACTCGTACCCATGAGATTGCAACTATACCGCACTACGCGGAGCCCCACTTCTACGGAATGTGTCGAAAAACGGGGTCCACGCCCGCTTGTCCCTCAATGCCCGTGGTGATTCAATCCCGGTCGCAGGCGTAGGAAAACGTGAAAAGACAGCGGATTATTGCCATAAAACGGATCCAGAACTGGCGGCTTGGAGTAGAACGTGACATCCGCGCCCAGGCCAAGTTGCCAGACGTGGTTCTGCACCAGGTCGCGCACGCCGCCGAAGGTGTAGGCGCCAATGCGGTAAGCAGGGTGCGTTGCGGCGTTAGGAAACAACTCGTCTTTGTCGACCAACTCCAGCCGGCTGTAGGCGTAGTTGCGACGCCGAAAATTCAAGGTCGATTCCAGCAGATAACTGTTCAGAATCGTGTTGTTCAGTTCTTTGCGCTTACGTCCCCAAATCAGCGTGGTCGCCCAGTTCCCTCCCCTTAATACCTTTCGGGATAGTGGACGGTTGTATTCGACGGACGCAGTTTGCCGCCGCTCGTTGCCCGGCTCGGCGGCTTCTGGATGCTCCAGGTAGCCGTAGCTGTACTGCGCCACCCAGTTTCGGGTGGGCGCGGCGCTCACCCGGAACGACCACGAATCGAGCGCGGCGAGCTGAATGCTCCAACGCTGCTCGTTGGGTTCGTGACCATTGAACGCCGAAGCCTCGACTTTGAAACGAGCCAGCTTGGAGTAATCGAAAATAAAACCAGTAGTCACCACACCGAAGCTGGTGTGGGTTGAATCCTGCAAGTGATGGCTCAGCGGCGCCGCCGGATTTTCCGATGCCGACTCGCGATGGATGTAGGTCACCGGGCCCAGCGCCGGTTCCGCAGACGGTCCTCCGTAGAGCAGCCAGGAAATTTTCTCGCTCACCGGCAGCGTGTAAAGTGCGGAAAGCTCGGCAAACACATTGTGAGGATGTTGATGATCGACCAACGGCTGTCCGTGGTAGGTCTCGCCGGTCTGAAAGAGCAGGGGGAAACCGGGATGTGGCGAGGTCAAGGACTCGGCGGAAAACATTTGACGAAATAGAATGGTGCCCTTACCGAGCGGGTGTTGCTCCATCAACATCGCATAGTTGACTGATTCGGCTTTGCCAGCACCGCGCGGACCACCCTGCTGGTTATAGGTGATGAAAATCGTGCCGTGAGCCATCAGGTCCCAACCGCCGCGAGAAGTCATCCAGAGATGGGCCGGAACGGAAGCCGGTTGCCAGGCCGTTCCCGACCCGGCATGAAAAGACGGTAGAGAAGATCCTTCGCCCATGTTCATGCCGGACATGTCCATGCCGGGCGTACTTTGCATATCGTGCCCAGAATGGCTCTGCCCTGACATGTCCATATGGCTATCGGCAACCTGGCCCTCGGCACACTGCCCCCAAAGTGAGAATAAGAACGTCAAGACCATGACCACGAAAACAAATGAAACAGCGCTGCGCACCATCACCTCCGCGTTGACCAACCAATTGCGGACACTTCGAGCGCGCGTCTCTTGACGAACCTATTCGACGTCTGAAGACGAGCTCTGAAGCAGGAGAATTAACTGAAAGGCGGAGGGATCTAGATACGCAAAGGGGCTAAGGTAGGTGGATCGCCGGTTGGGATTAGCGGATTCGGAAAGCTCTCGAGCGCCGCAATGTTAAGCTCTGGGTCGACATGATCCGGTGCGGGCAGGATGCGAAGAGGCAACTCCTGCGAATCACTTGAGGAAGCATGCAGAATTGCTGGCTGGTGGCCAATCTGACAACACCTGTGACTGATTGGCTCGGGAGCGGGAATTTTCCGGGCATCCTCGTGACAGCTCGCAGGCCGTTCGTGAACGATGAAGGTTGAAACCGGAATTTGAACTGCCGTCGAACCCACAGTCATGGCTGCGAGCAGCAGAAATGCATACGCTTTTGAGATGGCTGTCATTACATCGGCCTTGGCCCTTGTCGTCAGGCGAACGAAAGGCCTTCTACGATTATCCCCCAAGCACGCTTCGTTCTGTATAGCTCAATTGTGCTATGCAGCCATCGAGTGGCCTGGGGATTCGCGACTCACGCGGTATTTTGGAAATCAGCTTGGACTGGGGACTACAACCATTCCGCTAGGAGCCCGTGATCTTCAAGCGCAGCTCTTCTGGCAGGCGATCGCGGATTTCGGCCGGCAGCCGGTCATGCACGTGGCGGGCGCCTATTTTGGCGGCGTCGACTACTGCCATGGGGGCAGGCGTAGCAACTGCCACGACCAGCCAAATCAGCAGGGAGAGTCCAAAGCCGGCCAGGGCTGCCAGTTCCAGCCAGAAAGCGTGGCGTGGGCCAAAATGGCGAATCACGCCAAAGGCAAGTAGAAACACCCCAGCGGAGACAGAAGCTAGCCCGATCAATGAGACGTCGATGGTGCGATGCAGACGCTGCCGCGAGCGGCAGCGCTCGCAAGCCGCGAAGTGGTCTTCGTAGTCGCCACGCATCTCGGGCGCAATGCCGGAGATATCGTAACGCCAGCCTGCCAGGATCTTGCCGACAATGGGATCGACGCACTCACTCATAGTCCACTACAGCCGGATAGCTTCCATCGGCTCGGATTGTGTCGCCAACAGCACTCGATTGTGAAGTAACGTCTGACGCGGCCCCAGAGCCTTTTCTGCCGCTCGCCGGGCCAACTCAGGATCATTATTTTGCTCGGAGAGGTGCGCCAGCACAATATAGGATGCAGTCCCATCATAATCGGTGCTAAAGAATTCCGCGAGCCGCTCATTGGACAGATGTCCCGTTGGGCTGCCCACCCTTTGTTTCACCGACCAAGGATACGGTCCGATACGCAGCTTCTCAATATCGTGGTTCGATTCGATCACCAAAACATCGCAACCTCGAAGTGTGTCCCTCACATTCGCCGACATGCGTCCGAGATCAGTGGCGATGCCGACTTTGACGCCTTCCGCGCGAAACGTAAAACCTACGGGATCGATGGCGTCGTGCGGAATGGTGAACGGCGTGATCGCGATATCGCCAATGTAAAAGCACCGTCCAGCAGAAAATACCTCGAGCTTGCCAAGTTCGGGACGCTTTCCGATTGCATCCCGGACCGACCGCGCCCACGCCTGGTGCGTGGCTCCCGTCATGAAGACAGGAATGTTCAGCTTCCGTGCCAGAACCAGCAGCCCGTAGACGTGATCGGCGTGCTCGTGTGTGATCAGGATAGCGGAAACGGAGCGAGGATCATCGCCCCCAGCCTTCACCCGTTTGAAAGTTTCGCGACAGGAGATGCCGGCGTCGACCAGAATGCGCGTGCGCGAACTGGAGACAATAGCGCTATTTCCCCGGCTGCCGCTGGCCAGCACCGAGACCGAAACTCCCATAGCCCGAGCATACGCGTAGCGACTGTGGAAACGGGAGTAACTTTCTGGTTATCCGAGACCTTTGAACAAAGGCGATCACTTGCTAGAGAGCTCATTCAATCCTCGGCGCCCGAACGACCCACCATAGGCGCCCGCAATCCCAGTCAAAAATCCGAGAAAGGATTCGTAGATTTGCGCGCGATAAGGTTTTTGGGTTAACAAGAAAAACGCCATCAACTGGACGAGCGGAACAAAGACTCCAACCAACAGAGTCCATCGCCACGGTCTTTCTGGACGCAGCGCACCGAGCAGCATGGTGGAGGCCAGCACGAACAGTGCAGTGAGTAGCAGATCGCCGAACTTCACATCCAGGCAGCCTGCTAATACACCAAAGAAAACACCGAGAGCGTAGGTAGTGCTGTCATTCTTTTTCATGCCTGGCTTGTTCGCGTCGCTTCGAACGGCAACATCTAGAATGACAAACATCTCTGGTTCAATACTTGTAAAATCCCCGTCCGCTCTTCTTTCCCAGCCACCCGGCGTCCACCATTTTGATCAGCAGCGGACAGGGCCGGTACTTAGGATCGCCGAAGCCATCCTGCAGCACGCGCATGATGTCGAGGCAAACATCGAGGCCGATGAAATCCGCCAGCGCTAGCGGGCCCATAGGATGTGCCATACCCAGCTTGAAGACTTCGTCGACGGCCTCAGGTGTAGCCACGCCTTCCAGCACCGCATACATGGCCTCATTCAGCAGTGGCATGAGCACGCGGTTGGAGACAAACCCGGGAGCATCGTTGACTTCAACGGGAGTCTTCTCGAGTTTCAGCGCCAGATCACGCACGGTGTGGAAAGTCTCATTCGAGGTGGCCAGGCCACGAATCACTTCCACCAGCTTCATCACTGGCACAGGATTAAAGAAATGCATTCCGATGATTTTTTCTGGCCGCTGGGTTAGCGCGGCCAGCTTGGTGATTGAAATCGAAGAGGTATTGGAAGCCAAAATAATTTCCGGGCGGCAAATGCGATCAAGATCTCGGAATATTTCCGCTTTAATAGCGAACTTTTCCGTGGCCGCTTCCACCACAAAATCGCAATCAGCAAGGTTTGTTCGATCGAGCACGGGCACAATACGTACGATAGTGGCCGCCTTATCGGCGGCGGTAATCTTGTTTTTCGCGACCTCGCGATCCAGGTTCCTGGTGATGGTCTCGAGAGCGCGATCCAGAAAACGCTGCTCCACGTCGCACAGCACAACGGCATGGCCGCTCCGGGCGAAAACATGAGCAATCCCGTTGCCCATCGTGCCCGCGCCCACCACGCCTACGCGTTGGGTCTCCATGAAGAACTCTCCCCTGACCAGAAAAAGTCAAAGTCTAACACCGCCGCAGACAGGCCGGCACATTCAACCCCGACCCACGAAAAAGTTGCTGAGGAAAGCGGTTAAGGTTCGCTTCAGCTTTGCCAATTCAGCTTGCGGCGAGCATCAAATTCACGCAACCGCCGCATCCCACCTTACAAACGCCGGAACAACATCCCCTCCGGCGGGAGGACATCGTGTCAGGGAAAATCAGGCTAGCAACATTAGTGGTGGCGGCAACCATGGCCCTCAGCGGGCTGGCCTTGGCCCAGGACGGGCACTTCTATGATCGCGACTATGGCTATCGCCACTACGATCGCGATGATTATGGATATAACCGGACTGCATTTCGCGTGGCGCGGGACTTTGGCTATGAGGATGGATCATGGGTAGCGCGCAGGGATATCGCGGAAGCCAAACCGTACAACCCGTTTCCGCGCGGCGGCTTCAAGCACGAAGATCATGGCTATCGCCGCGAATACAGTGACAAATATGCTTACAGGGAAGCGTACGCGCGCGCCTATCGCGAAGGTTACGAACGAGCGTTTCGGCGATACTAGTTTTCCGACCTTGAATTTGTGGAGTGACAAGAAGAGGCGCTGGCAAAGCTGAGCGACACTTCCCGCAGTGGCAGTGCTGATTAACGCTTCGTATGTTTGGTGGCGCCTGATGCGCTTCGCGGAGCGGATGCAGCAATCTTGAAGGCGGCCATGCTCATACAGAAGCTGGCTGCTGGACTCGCTCCGGTTAGCGTCGGTTGATAAGTTCCTGCTGGTCCCTTTGGTACGTAGACATAAGTACTCTTATAGGTCCATACCGAGGGAGTTACGCCGGTCGGACTGGTAAAGGTTGAAACGTAACGCGCAATAATAAAATCCGTCGCTGTAGTAGTAAGACCAGGGCCAACTTCCAAACCCGCGCTGCTTCCGGTGCCATTCGTCAGGTTTACACCACTTCCATCCAGTGCTGAGGACGGAGCCATGTTTGCAACTTCGAGAAAAGCATTCATACTGCCCTTGGCTGGAGCTGATAAATTGATTTTGATCTCCGTTGCGCCCCCTTTGCACTTCTCGCAGTACCAAATATCCAGGGCCGAGTTCATACCAGTAGAGGAACTGGCGGCACCATCAACTTGTTTATAGGTATTATCGCCAGCGGTTGCGTTGTCGGTAACACTCACTACCTTGATGTCGGGAGAGAGCGGACCCGGCATCACGATGATAAGACTCCCGGCGCGAGTCGGCGAAATGTCTATGTGCGGCTGCAGAGTCTGTGCGCGCGTAAGGGATACGAACTGCTGCACTATAGTTTGACCCGGTAACTCAACTCCTCCCAACAGTAATAGAAACACTAATAATTTCGGCTTCATATCCCGGTCCCTTTCATTTCAAGGTAACGAGCTGGCACGTCCCTGAGTGAACGGCATTCTACATCGGTCTGCTCAAGAAAGAGTTGGGCCAATGGAGGATATCTATCAGTACCTGATCACTTCGCGCAGGGTTCCGAACTCGGCGATGTCTATTCGCGTTGCATAGTCTCGTCGACGGCGACCTTGCCGCCTTTGTCCACGGTAACCACGCGATGTATATTCTTGAAACCGGATAAGGTTATGTCAACCACATAGGTGCCGGGATTGAGGAAGAACTCTGCGGGCGAGCCTTTATCGAGCATGCGGTTGTTGACTGCAATCTGAGCACCCTTGGGTTGCGTTTTGACGCTCACACTGCCCATGCCAGCCGTATCCCCGCCGCCAAAGATCTTCTTGAACTTTCCCCCTAGCTTGATGTCATCGGTGGCGCCAAGTGCGCGTAGTGTGGGTGCGAAATGGAAGATTTGGCCGGCCTGCACGTTCGCCGTTGTAGTTTCTTCCAGATAGCCTTGCTTCCTTACCAGCACGGTATGGCTGCCAGGTTTGTCTACAGGGATTTGAGCGGGGGTCACTCGCCCGGTGTCGTGACCGTCCAGAAATACGGCCGCACCCGCGGGCTCGCTGGTCACCGCAACTGTAGCGGTGAGCGGAGCCAATTGGACGACCAGAAATGACTTGCTGTTTGACGCGACGTCAATCGTGCGACTCTCGGTTGAATATCCTGCCTTGCTCACGCTAACCGTGTGTTGGCCGGGCGCCACGCCCGCCAGATTAAATGGCGTGGCCCAACTCGGATCGTTGCGACCGTCGACCTGAACAGCCGCACCGGCGGGAGTTGAATTGATCGTCAATTGGCCGGGGATAACCGCAATCACCGCTGGAGGTGGAGTCTTCCCCTTCTTCTTGCTGTTGTATTTCGCTCTGACTGAGACGGAGCGGGCTGGCTCCGCAATCACCGGCTCTGCTTGCGCCGGCTGCGCCTGAACCGGGACCGGAGTAGCAGCCGGGACCGTAGGCTGAGCCGCGCGCCCCGTTTGATTGGATTCAGCTTGGGCTGGTGCCGTCGTGGCGGCAGACTGCGCCGGCGTGTTGTCGTCGTCCGAATTTTCGGAGCGGATATGGAACGCCATGTAAACCACGACTAGAAGGATGATTCCGACCGCACCCGCAATGGAATATAAGAAGAGCTTGGGCGGAGTCTTCTTGATTTCTGTGACCGCCTTCTTAGCCACCTGGCGCGGCTGCAGCTTGGGCTTGTCCGGGGGTGTGCTGCGAAAGACGGTGGCCCTCACCGGATCCGCTGGCACAGAGTCGGCTACCGGTGGAGGCGGCGGCGGCGCGATGTAGATCTCCTTCATGGGTGGCAATTCGTCGATTTCGGAGAAACTTGGACCGCGTTTCTCGGCATCTTGCCTGCTTTCGTCCATCATCGGATCAACCTTGGTAGTTGGCTCGGTGACGTCCGGTTCCAGCGCTGCTGCGGACATGACGCCGTCCGTCTCTACTATTGCCTCGGCAGATGCTTTTGCAGCCGAAACCGCGAATTCTGCACTGGGGTCTAAGACCAGCTTTTTTGGCGAAGCGAGTGTGGAAGATGAACTTCCGCCTGACCACCCAGCGGCCGCAGCGGCAGCTTTCTGGCGCGCCGTTGGAGTTTCACTTGTAGCCGCATCAGTGACTGAGACCTGGGCGATTTCCTCTGAACGAGATTCTGGAGCCGAAGATGGTGCCGTCTCGGAGGTTTTGGACTCGACACTCTTTGCTTCGACCCTCGCCGTTTCCGAGTGGGCCCGGTGCTCGACCTTTGCCGCAATGGTCTCGGGCGGGGCCGAAGCAACAGTCGTAACGGCTGCCGGCTTCACAGAAACCGTGGTGCCAGCGGCGGACGTTGGCTTCGCCTTCGGCTGAGTAGCCAATCCTTTGGCCGGCTGCGCAGCCTTTTTCGCCGCTACTTTGCTGGCGCTTTCTTTGCACTTCTCCAGGTCGTTTACCAGCTCTTGTCCGCTCTGGTAGCGCTCTTCGGGTATCTTGGAAAGCGCTTTCATAATCACTTCAACGAGCGCAGGGTGAATCTTCCGGTTGATTTTGTCAGGCGCGGGGGGCATCTGTTCTATGATTTGCTGCCGCACAGTTTCCGCGTCTTCCCCCGCAAAAGCCTTCCTCTCTGTCACCATCTCATACAGAACTGCGCCCAGGCTAAACAGATTGGAACGCGGATCGACTGGGTCTCCCCGCAACTGCTCTGGAGACATGTAATGCAGAACCTCAGTGGGCTTGCCCGGGATTTGGGCGGTATAGGCGCCCATGGTAGAAATACCGAAGTCCAGGATCTTCACCGTGCCATCCCAGGTCACGAGAATTTTGGCTGGTTCCAGGCTATAGTGCATCACGTTTCGCACGTGGGCGTGATCCAATCCCTGACAGGTTTGGCGGGCAATATCCTGAAGATCCCAAATGGAAAATCCTTCTTTACGTGCCAGCATGGTAGCGACGCTGTTGCCCTGGACATACTCCATGGCGGCGCAGAACTGGCCGTCCATATCCCCGGCTCCATAAAGCTGTGCGATGTTATGGCTGTTGAGCACGTTGGAGCGCTCTACCTCTTCCAGGGTGTGCTGGATCACTGCGGCAGCCTGCTCTCCCAGGATCTCTAACTTGACCGCCTTCAGCACCACCGTCTGTCCGCTCTCCGAATCGGAGCACTTGAAGATGGATGCTGTTTCCGAGCGTGTAATTTCGCTGAGTATTTCGTAACGACCGATTTTGTTCGACATTGCTCCCTAGCCTCAAACAGACAAAGAGCCAGATCGTCTCCCGAATGCGTACACGCAGGATACGATCGTTGGGGAAAAACAGGTTTAGGATAGCTCGGGCACGGCGATGAACGGGAGTTACGAAGGTACTCGAAAATCGGCGATGTCGGCGCCATGAGTCAACTCGATGAAGGGTCAAGTTTCACGTGCTGTCGTCAGCCACTGTTCGAGCAAGCGCCGAACCTTGGCTCCTTCGACCCTCCTCCGGACCGCATCCATCATGACCAATCGAGCGCGGGTTCCGCGACCGTGAAAGCCCACCCAGTACGGGACGTATATTTCTCCAGGAACCGGCTGGGCGGAGATATGCAGGTCCCGAATCCGAAAAAAACCGGCCGTGAAAAGCACTCGCCGTACTTTCGCGATGGTCAAATCCAAAGTGGCTGCTTGATCCAGAATTGCTTGCGCGTAGTTGCAACTTTCGAGAAAGATCACCTCGCTCGGTCCTGGTAATTGCTCGAAGTAATAGAGGTCAAGAGATCCGTCGACGGCATCCAGTCCGAAGATGCGTTGATCGCGCTTGCCGCGGTTGAAGATTTCGACTTGGAAGAGCTGAAAAGGGATGTAAAACTCGGCTACCGAACGCAGAGGGCCAAATACCGCGTTTCGAAACAGCCCAGCGACCCCATTACCTGTGAGCTGCTCGATGGCTTCGTCGCGGGTGACATTGGGCTTCAGGCTGCGAATGCGCGCCATTTCGAACTATCGGAAGTAAATCCAGAGTCCGACAACGGTAGCCACTAAGACCAGGCTGAATACGATATTCACACGCCGTTCCCGTGCGGTTTCAGCAGCGGGTTTGTACTCAGTCGCTGGAGTCAGCGGAGTCACGTCCATCTTGTCAGCGACCGTGGCGAAGGTGAGGCCGGCAAGCTTCCTGCGCTCGGGAGCGGGCGTCACCAGGCTCACGCCGATCAGCACCAGCGAGCAGATCACAAACATGAAGATGGCGTAATGCAAGAAATTCATTTGCACCAGCCAATCGAGGCCTGGGGCCGGAGGAGTGCCGCCCTTGGCGCGCAACTCGAAGACAAAACGCACCGCGCCCAGCACGAAGCCCGTCAGCAGCGAACTGATGGCCCCTTGCGCGTTGAGTCGCGGCCAAAGAATGCCGAGAACGAAGCAAGCCGCAATCGGCGGGCTGATGTAGGCCTGTACGCTCTGGAGATAGATATAAAGTTGGCTGCTGATGAGATGGATAAACGGCACCCACATCAGCCCGAGTAGTACCATCACCCCTGTGGCCACTCTACCCATGTTTACCAGCTTGGCCTCGCTCGCATCCGGCTTGATCTTTTTATAGAAATCCAGGGTGACCAGAGTGGAAGCCGAGTTGAACACAGATGCCATCGCACCCATGACCGCAGCCAGCAAGGCCGCGAGCACGAGGCCTACCAAACCCGGAGGCAGCAGGTTCAGGATCAGCGTCGGATACGCGGTGTCAGGATTCAGCATCTCCCCATTGGGTCCGAACCGGAATGTATCGCGGAATAACGCCAGCGCGATCACGCCCGGCAACACCAGCATGAAGACCGGCAAGATTTTCAGGAAACCCGCGAATATCGTCGCAGCTTTGGCGTGTCCCTCATCTTTGGCGGAAAGCACGCGCTGCACGATCACCTGATCCGTGCACCAGTACCAGATCCCGAGGATGGGGGCGCCGAAGAAAATTCCGGTCCATGGGAAGGCTGGATCGTTCGTCGGTTTGATCATGTGAAAGTAGCTGGCCGGAACGGCTGCCCGCAGCGCTTCGAACCCTCCCACGCGATGAAGCCCGACAAAGGTCAGGATAACCGCGCCGGTTATCAAGATCATGGTCTGCACCATATCGGTGTAGATCACGGCTGCCAATCCCCCGGCGACGGTGTAGATTCCGGTAGCCACCACCAAAGCCACCGCGGTCTTCCAGAGCGTCCAGCCCGCCACGCGCTCCAGAACAACGCTGGCGGCATAGAGCTGCACGGAAATTTTGGTGAAGATATAGGCGATGA
>JABCYV010000069.1 GCA_013290025.1 Acidobacteriota bacterium | reverse complement strand
GTTCACTCTCCCAAACCAGTGCGGCTTTGTTCTTGCGCCAGGTCTGCACGTGACGGTCGAGACAGTTGTACGAAAGATTGATCTGGCCGCCCACAAACCATTTGGCCCAGGGATTATTCCACTCCAGCACCTTGTCCCACTTCTTGAACCAGTGCAGTTCTTCCGCAATTCGGCCCCAGAATTTCTCGGGATGCTCGACCGATTCACGGTAGATGCGCTCGTATTCCTCCAGACTTTGAATATGGGCGTGCTGGCGGAAGTGATCGGGCGGCTCGAATTTTCGCTGCTCTTGCAGGATGGAATCGATGTTAGTGCTGGCTTCGGTGGTAAGAGCCTTGTCTACCATTCGTCGTTCCTCGCGGGAGTGTGAAAAGAATTTACCGCATGGCAGATTCTACTGCTGCAGCGAAGGAATGTCTGCATGAGAGCGCAGTACTAGGGTTTCACGCCGATGGCACGGTACAAGTCAGAAGTCTGATAGACGATGCCGTCCTTCACGACCGTCCGGACGCGGCGAATGTCACTGATGTGGGCGGACGGATCGCCATCCACCAGGATGACATCGGCCAGCTTCCCCGGCTCGATGGTTCCCAGATCTTGATCGCGTTTCATGACATGCGCTGCACCGAGCGTAGCCAACTGCAACACTTTGGGCGCGGGGATGCCGGCCTCCTCGTAAAGCTCCAGCTCGCGATGCAGGGAAAAACCGGCCAGCGAATCGGTTCCCGCGACGATAGGAATGCCAGCGTCGTAGAAGGCTTTCGTCATCTTCAGCATTTGGCGGAAGGAGTCCTGGTAACGCTGATCCATGCCCTCCGGGACAGCCAAGCCGCCATAGAAGAAGCCGCGGCGAATCTGAGCTGGCATGCGGTCGGCAACCGCTGCGTATGTGGCCGAGACTTTTCCAGGACGATCGGTAAACATTCCTTCAAAAACATTCAGCGTGGGGTCTGAAACCGTCTTGTGGTCCTGCAATAGCTTAATAAAAGCTTTCACGCGGTCGGAACTTGGATCGATTTCGACCCCGTGGGCGGCAACTTCCGTGAAGCGCGCCGGGCCACGAGTATCTTTCACGGTGTCGAACATGAAATTCAGGAAGATGAAATTCATGTGCTGGATCTCATCGGCTCCATCCTTCACGAACTCTTCGGCGGTCATGAAGGCAGGCACATGTCCGCTGACGCGCATGCCGTGGCTGTGCGCCATAGCAGCGATTTTCGGAACCAGCTCAGGTTTGATCGAGCTATAAATCTTGATCTGGACATAGCCAAGCTTCGCGTACTTGTCGATGTTGTCCTTCGCCTCCTGCTCACTGTCGGCAAAAACTTTGGTGGGGCCGGCGAAGGGACCGCGTCCGTCGAGGAATCCGGCCATCAGCACCCGCGGCCCGATCTCGCTGCCTTGCTCAAATCTGCCTCGCATCTCGAGCAGCCGATCGGTGTCATTGGCCAGATCTCGGACCGAGGTAACGCCCGCCGCCATGTTCAGAAGGCCATCGTTGGGCTGAAGGTGCACGTGCATGTCCCAAAGCCCGGGCATGAGCATCTTGCCGCTGGCGTCCACGACCTGCGCGCCCTGCGGAAGATTAACTTTGCCGTCTTCTCCAACTGCCGAGATCTTGTTTCCGCTGATCACTACCGTGGTGTTGGGATGAACGCTGGCTGTCGCCGAGTCAAACAGATTGGCGTGGACAAAGGCCAGAGAACCCGTCGGCTTGTGGGCCAGAGTCTTGGCCAGATTTGCCGCGCGCCGGTTGTCGATGTCATCTTGCGCTTTGGCCAGCGCCTGCACGCTTGACTCCCAACCTTCCGGAACCACTGCGAACCAACTGCCACTCACCGTGGCAAAAAACTTGCCGTCTTGATCGAGCCAGATCGGGGTAGGAGTGAAATCCAGACCACTGATGGCGTACTGCACCACGGTGCGCGATTGTCCATTCGCTGAAACCGTCAATTCGCCGCGCTTCTCAATTGAGGCTTCGCCCTCGGGTAGGAGAAGCAGCCTCCCTCCGGCCGCTAGCAGCGCCCGCGCCAGGATGGCATTTTCTTCCGGCACGCCCGAAATGCTGACGTAAAAAGCTCTGTCGGAGATCTGCTTTTCTCCCTCCTCGGCGCGATTCTTCCAGCTCGCTTTCGCACTCCGGAGGGAGAAATGTTCGTCAACCGGCGCCTTCAGGTAGTCGTTTCCGGTGTTAGTGAGTTCGACAGGAAAGCCTTCCTTGTTCAGCGTGATGTGCTCTGTGACCTTCGGCCCGCGGCCGCGGTCGTTGAACTCAAAGTAGAGTTGCAGGCCGCCATCGGAGCTCAGGGCGGAGGTTTCGAAACCTGCCTTGTTGCCCATGAGGAGCAGCGTGTAGCGAGAGACGGTGGGGCCGGTCGCAGCCGCTGATGGAGCGACCTGGGCGATAGCTGGAAAGATGACAGAGGAAAGCGATAAGAGGGAAAAAAGCAAAGCAAGCTTTTTCATCTTGTCCTCAATTGATAGTGTGACGTTCTGGACCGGCGCGGCGGTAGCAAAATTGCCGCCAACAATTTACACCAGACGCGTTGAGCTACTGGTCGAGAAACTCATGGCGGTATTTCTCTTGGGGAAGCGGGCAGCTGTCATACTTTCCGAAAGCGCGATAGCGATTGCGCGCGATCGCGTTGTATCCCCAGTCGCGAAGAGGCCTCGGCATCAGTCGCAGGAGAGCTTCCAGCGCCGCCCAGACGCCGCCAATTTCCTGCAGGACGACAAGCCCAGCGTCGGAGCGCGCTACCAGCCGCTCGTTCGGCTGTCCGTGGTGAAGCACGATGTAGACGGTATCCAGATTCTGAGGGGCAACGCCGTGATGCCGCAAAAGGTTGACAGCAAAATCGCTTTGCAAGGATGCAAAGCGAAAGCGGTCGCGCGAATCGCGCTTGAGGATGAAACGTACGAAGCGATTGCAAAGCGCGCAGACGCCGTCATAAAGGATGATCGGGTTGGGACTCTGCAGATCCATCGGGCCGAGGAGAAGACGACAAAGACTAATAGATGAAATAAGTGCGCCGTAGGGATCCTTCGACTGCGCCTGTCCATTCGCAAGCGAATGGACAGACTACGCTCAGGATGACAACCCAAAGAGACCCTCGATGTCACAATCCCAGAGGAACGGTAGTGTCTTAATCACGGTTATTTAAGACAGCGCCCAGAGGTACGCTCAGATTGACAAGCGCAAAGCTCAGCGCTATGAAACCGGATTTCGCGCCATCTCTGGAACGTACTCTTCGATTGTGCCCTTCTCTAACAAGTAGGCGCCCGGTCCCTGTTTGCCACGAACCGTCCGGCAAAAATCGGCCACGAAAAATCCTGCTTGCAGGGCCTCCATAAACGCCCAACGGGTTGCCTCCCGCCACTCTCGTGCCAGCGCTGGATCTTTCTGCTCGATAAATCCGATGTCGCTGGGAATCTCGATCGCGATTCTTTGCCGTGCCACCGCCGTGGACAAATCGCTCGTTGCCGGCTTGCCATCGCCGTTGAAGCGGATCAGTGGCGTCAGCCGTGAAAGCGCATCCACGAGTTCCAAGCGATTCTCCTTCCCTTGTATCCGGTCC
This sequence comes from Acidobacteriota bacterium, assembly GCA_013290025.1. Taxonomy (GTDB): domain Bacteria; phylum Acidobacteriota; class Terriglobia; order Terriglobales; family Acidobacteriaceae; genus JABCYV01. Next base: position 18,783 of record JABCYV010000069.1, on the reverse strand, counting down.
CGCACCCGCCGACTTTCCAGCGGCCATGTCACCCACAAGCGGTCGGTCCCGTTGCGATGCAAAACACTGGAAGTTTCTGGGCCGTAGAAGTTGACCTTATATTTATCTGACACCACACCCAGCTTGCTGAAGTTGAGATGTGCGTTCTTACTCTGCAAGGGATCGAAAGTCCAGGTCATTTCAGTGATGCGAGCATCTTTACTCCGCGCGTCATGAATGCGCAACGCCAGTGCACGTTCGCGTTGTGCCAACTTGAGCTTGTAGCCTAAATCCAGGTCCCGGTAAGAGTCCCGTACTGCCAGCATGTGCGAGTGCAAAATGAGCTGGCCGCACTCCAGACCCAGGAAACCGAAAGCGAATCCCACCAGTTCGGCGCTGTCGAACGCGCCCACCCAGATGCTCCCCGCCTCTTTTGTGGCAACCGCCATGGTCGGGGGAAGTACATCCAAATCCGCAAGGCCCCAGACTTCGCGCTCGAGGGCTTCCGCCTTCTGCAGATCTTCAAAGCTGTTCAGGTCGCGAATGGTGATAGCGGATTTGGGTTTCGCCTCGGGCATAACCAGCGGGTAGCAGCAAAGTCGATCAATATACTTGACCCCGACGGCGCGCGCCAGCCCGGTCGGGATTTGCGGATGGCGGATCTCCGATAGGCGAAATTGCGTGGCAGAACCGCCAGCCGTTTGAGAGAATGGCGCGGTTCTCGCGTTTGAGCGGAATAATCGGAGAAACGCATGTTCGTCTCCCGTAGAAACTTCCTTCGCACTGTCGGTATTGGGGCGGCAGCTGGTGTAGCACTCCAGCCATCCATAATCTCGGCAGCACCGCTCTTCGAGCCAATGCGGCCGCGAGAGCTCGGCGGTCCCCTCCGACTGAATAGCAATGAGAACGCCTATGGTCCCTCCCCAAAGACGGCGGCTGCGATTCGCACTGCTTCAGCCCAGGCCAACCGCTATCCATTCGATCAATATGACGGACTAGTCGAGCAGATTGCGAAGCTCAATCGGGTGCGGCGAGAGCAGGTGCTGCTGGGCTGCGGATCTACGGAAATTCTGCGGATTGCGGCCGCAGCCCTTGTCGGCAGGGGCAAGCAACTGATTCAAGCTGCGCCTACGTTCGAAGCGCTGGAACACTATGCCCGGGCAAGCGGGACCGAGGTAGTTTCGGTGCCGCTGGACAAGCAGTTTGCGCACGATCTGGACGGTATGCTCGCTCGCGTCAGTTCGTCGACTACGCTGGTGTATATTTGCAATCCCAACAACCCGAGCGCGTCGATCACTCCCAGGAAGGACCTGGAAATCTTTATTGGTAAGCTGCCGTCCACCTGCCATGTGCTGATTGACGAGGCTTACCACCATTTCGCCGGGCAATCCCCGATGTACGCGTCGTTCCTGGATGATCCCATCAATAACGAGCGCTTGATCGTGGCTCGAACTTTCTCCAAGGTCTACGCGTTGGCTGGCCTGCGCTTGGGATATGGTATCGCTTCGCGCACGACCGCGAAGCAAATGGAACCCTACTTAACAGAGGATAGCGTCAATGGGATTGTGGTTCGGGCCGCCACTGTCGCCCTTGCTGACACGGAAAGCATCAACGATTTTATAAAGCGCAACGCCGAGGTGCGTGAGAACTTTTTCAATCAGGCGAAGGTTCGGGGCTTGAAGCCGATCGATTCGCAGGCCAATTTTGTGATGATGGACACCGGACATCCGGCGCAGGAGAGCATCGAGCACTTTCGTAAGAACAATATCCTGATCGGTCGGCGCTTTCCAGCGATGGACACTTACATCCGCGTCTCCCTGAGCACGCCGGAGGATATGAAAGAATTCTGGCGTACCTGGGACACAATGCCTTATGCCAAGACGTCCATATAGTGATCGAGCTCGTCATATAGGTCACTGGACCACCGACCTCTCTGGCTAATTCTTCTGGTTCATAATCCTGACACTCTCAAGTTTTGTGGCACACTGTTGGGTCTCGCGGGGACTCAATGAGCGTTCTGGAATTCACGGCACTGGTCTGGACGGGTTCGCTGGTTGCCGGTCTCCTAGGGTCGCTTACCGGCCTCGGGGGCGGAGTGGTCCTCGTCCCCTTACTGACACTCCTTTTCAAGGTTGACATCCGTTATGCGATAGGCGCATCTCTGGTCTCCGTGATTGCCACTTCCTCGGGTGCGGCCGCCGCGTATGTGAAAGAAGGATTCTCCAACATCCGGATCGGAATGTTTTTGGAAATCGCGACCACCCTGGGGGCAATCGTGGGAGCGTTCCTGGCGACTAAAGTCTCCGCCAGCTCCATCGCGGTAATCTTCGGGGTAACGTTGCTCTACTCTGCCTTCCTCTCGCGCCGCCCCCGCACTAAGCAGGAGCGTGAGGTTCCGCCGGATCCTCTGGCCACTCGCCTGCGGATGAATGGGAGCTTTCCTGACGCGGGGGGAATGCGAAGCTACAACGTTCAAAGTGTGCCGACAGGTTTCAGCCTGATGTTTGGCGCCGGGGCCTTGTCGGGGTTGCTGGGCATCGGCTCAGGAGCGGTAAAGGTGCTTGCCATGGACCAGGCGATGAAGATTCCCTTCAAGGTTTCCACCACCACCAGCAATTTCATGATTGGCGTGACCGCAGCCGCCAGCGCCGGCATTTACCTCAATCGAGGATACATTGATCCCGGACTCGCGATGCCGGTAATGCTGGGCGTTCTGATCGGTTCTCTTCTAGGCGCGCGAATTCTGGTGGAAGCCGAAACTAAGTGGCTGCGGTTGCTCTTCAGCCTGGTGATTGCGCTTCTTGGTGCAGAGATGGTTTACAAAGCATTGACAGGGAGGATTTGAAGTGCACCTGGGGCAAAGTTGGACCGATCAGAAGATGGAAGAAACTATTGGCAACCTGCTGCGTGCTGGCGTGCTGCTTTCCGCTTCTGTGGTCTTGGCTGGCGGGGTCATTTATCTGATTCGGCATGGTCACTCGTCCGCGGATTACCGCGTATTTCGTGGCGAACCCACCGACTTGAAGACTCTGCGCGGTATTTGCGGGAGTGCGTTCAAGCTCAGTGGGCGAGGCATCATTCAATTGGGATTGTTGCTGCTGATTGCTACTCCCGTGGCCCGGGTAGCATTCTCCGTCTGGGGGTTCGCGGCGGAGCATGATCGGATGTACGTTGTGTTCACGCTGATCGTGCTGGCGATTCTGCTCCTCAGCCTGGCCGGATTTGCCGGACCTGGCTGAGTAGTTCGCGGTAAATCCCAAAACGGCTCAGATTTGACTCCGATTACAGAATTGCCGCTTTGTGTTGCGGGCATGTAGAGTAAGCGTTAGCAGCGCAGAAGCTAGTGGATCAGGTTTAGGATTATTTTGAAAAAAGCACCAACCACAAAGGACACTAAGTTTCACAAAGGGGTTTGTTGCCGATTGGAGCGCGCCATCCGCCCGCTGCACACTTACTTATGACTGACACTCTTACGTCGCCCCAAGTCAGAGAGCTGACTAGCAAATACACCTACGGAACCTGGCGCCGTCAAAAAGGCTGGGCTCCGCTTCAAATTGTCGATGCGGAGGACTGCCACTTCGTCGACTCCGAAGGAAAAAGATACCTGGACTTTTCCGCCCAACTGATGTGCGTAATGCTGGGCCACAAGAATCGGGCAGTAGTGCAGGCAATTGCGGACCAAGCCAAGAGCTTGCCCTTCATCGGGCCCGGATTCACCACCAGCGTCCGCGCCGAACTCGCCGAACTTCTGCTGGAGGTTCTGCCCAAAGGGCTCGACAAGTTCTTCTTTACCACGTCCGGCACAGAGGCGAACGAAGCCGCGTTCAAGATCGCTCGCATGGTAACTGGCAAGACAAAGATTATTTCCCGTTACCGCTCTTACCACGGCTCAACCATGGGATCGATTGCGGCGACGGGCGACCCCCGACGATGGGCGATGGAGCCGACGGGAAAAATTCCGGGAGTTATTTTCGCGCCCGAGGTGAATTGCTACAAATGCCCGATAGGCCACACCTACCCCGGCTGCAATATCGCCTGCGCCGAATACATCGAGCACATGATCGAGAACGAGAGCGACGTAGCCGCGGTAATTGTCGAGCCGGTGGTCGGGACCAACGGGGTGCTGATTCCTCCCAAAGAGTACATGCCCCGTCTGCGCAGAATATGCGATGAGCACCAGGTGTTGCTGATTGCCGATGAGGTCATGACGGGCTGGTGCCGGACAGGCAAGTGGTTCGCCATGGATCATTGGAACGTTGTGCCCGACATTCTGACCACTGCCAAGGGCATCACTAATGCCGCGGTTCCTCTGGGCCTTTGCGCGACTACCGGAAAAATCGCTTCCTACTTCGACGACCACTTCTTCTCCCATGGGCACACTTACGAGGCCCATCCGCTCACGCTCGCGCCAGCTATTGCAGCCATCGGCGAAATGAAGCGGATGAAGCTCGCGGACAGAGCCACCGAGGTGGGCGCTTATCTGGGACAGAAGTTAGGTGAGTTGAAGCCCAAGCATCGATCCATTGGAGAGGTCCGCGGCATCGGAATGTTCTGGGGGGTTGAGCTGGTCAAGAACAGGACGACCAAATCGCCTTTCAATACATTCAGCGACAAGGTTTCAGGAAAACCCTTGCTGGTGGACCGGGTGGCTGCGCGAATGATGAGCCAAGGAGTTTATGTGCAGTCCTGGATGAGCCACTTTGTCATTGCCCCGCCTCTGATTATCACCAAATCAGATATCGACCACGGAGTGGCTGTCTTTGACGAGGCTCTGAGCATTGCGGATCAGGAAGCCGAGTCTTAGCCACAGGGGGCTCCGTGTTTTCCCTGCTGCGGTTTCAGGGCGCGCTAGGCTTCGCAGCCGATCCGAAATGACGGTGCGGCCCCTATGGTTGGTCTCGATTCCGTGAATGACGCTGGCACGCCTCGGTCAGCTCGGGATCGCAACGGGAGTAGAAAATGTGCCTTCCGATGGAGAATCCGAGAACGGATCCGACCAACATATCGGACGCCCAGTGGTCACGGGCAAGCATACGGCTGACACTCACCGCGGATATCGCTCCATAAGCCAGTACTTTCACCCAAGGCTTCGGGTATTCGTGAGCGACGACCGTGGCCATGGTCCAGGTAAACATGGCATGACCGGCAGGGAATGACGTGTTCATGGCGTGGTGGCGCCAGAAATCTCCTTTTCCGTTTCCTTCCCCTGGACGTTGCCTGCCGGCGATAAATTGCATCGGGGCATAAACCAGAAAAGCGTTGGACAAGGCTTCTATCTCCAGGTTTCCCATCTCTTTGGCGCGCGGGTCGTCGGTCTTTAGTCCGTAAATCCATACTCCGGCCAGACTGGCAGCCAACCCGCCGACGACGATGTTGGAGGTGTTCTGATAAGCCTGAAAATGACTCGTCGGCACCTGATTTTCAATTCTTCGGTCGGTGGCAATGAGGGCTCCCGTTCCTGCCAAGACTAGAGCGTCCCACTTGAGGTTAGAGGGCTTGAAGGGCGCAACGTAGAGTCCCTTCTGATCTTGCAGCCCCCGCTTCAACATTCGCGTTATAAATCGCGATTTGTTAGGTTCAGGTTCGGAAGCTATGCCGGAGGCTCCGCCGCCTTGTGGGGAGGGGTCCATCCGAAGAGCGCTGACCTGGAGAGTGGGCACAATTGAAGTGTCTGTCGACGCCAGCGCGGTTGTGGATGGTGTCATTTGGCCGGGAGCCGCGACGGTAAATAAAACCGCGGTCGCTCCCGCCAACAGTGGTTTCACAAGACCAATCCGTTCGATGTGCAATATGACCTCTTGGCGCCTCTTTCGCTAAAGATGCGCAAAGGTCTGATGCAAGTTATTGAGGATAATTTGGCTGCCCCCCAGGGATTCGAACCCCGATATGCTGATCCAGAGTCAGCTGTCCTGCCGTTGAACGAGGGGGCAGCGAGTGGGTTGGATGGCAAGCGATCTGCCGTTTTGATTCTATGGACTCGGCGGTTGGCGGTCAACCGAATCACCAGTTCCTCAGTTCGCATGCTTCAGCTGCGGTTTTCCTCCTCCGCTTCCCCGCTGTTCTTTACGAACCTGCCAGTCTAAGATTCTCAAGAGGGATGTCTTAAGGAAGCCGAACTCCAGCAGGAGCAGACTATGGTTTCGAGCCTCGCGAACTTCGCCCAATCCACGAATGACTACGCCGAAACTGCGCGGCGTCCCCTGGAAGGGGAACATTGCGCGCTGATCGTGATCGACATTCAGGAGAAGCTTCTGCCGCCGATTTTCCAGAAAGAGCGGTTGATCCGGAACTCGCAACTGCTCATCCGCCTGGCCGGATCCATGAAGATTCCAGCAATCGTGACCACACAACATGCCAAGGGACTCGGAACCACGGTACCGGAGATTGCTTCCCTGCTGCCGGAATCGCAGGCCATCGATAAGCAGATGTTCTCCTGCTTTGGCAGCGATGCTTTCTGCTCCTTGCTGAAGCGTTTGCCCAACACTCGCAACACAGTGCTGCTCTGCGGAATGGAGAGCCACATTTGCGTAGCACAAACTGCCGTTGCCGCCTTGCGCGAAGGCTATCTGGTCCACGTGGCTTCGGACGCCGTCAGTTCGCGGACGGAATGGAACTGGAAGATTGGTCTAGAGCGTATGCGCGTGGCTGGCGCCGTAATCTCATCGACCGAAATGATTATTTACGAGTTACTACGCACCTCTGCTGCGCCCGCCTTCAAAGAAATGCTGCGACACCTGAAGTAATCGCATCTAACTTATAGATAAGCAGGGTGTTCGGATATACACGGACTGCCCTGGTAGCATTTTCCATCGGCTTGTCATGTCCTCAAGCGACCTCCGCCGGCAACGCAACTTACGGGCCAGTGGCGGGTTTGTAGGATTGGAGCTAGAAGTAGGGGTGACCCCATGAACGGCATAAGACGTGCAATCTTAGCAAGTCTTTTTGGAGCGCTGTTGCTGCTGTCAGTGACGTCGGTTAGCGCCCAGGATTATCCGGCTGACATGAATCGGGACGAAGCTAGTCCGACTGAACCTAGTCGACCTGAACAGGACCCGCCGGGCCGCGTTGCCCGTCTGCAATTTCAGGCGGGATCGGTTTCGATTCAGCCCCAGGGAACGGGAGATTGGGTCGAAGGGTCGTTGAATCGTCCGTTGACCAATTCCGACAATATCTGGGCCGATAAAGATTCCAAGGCCGAGTTGAACGTGGGCACGGGCCTCTTGCGGATCAGCAACGAAACCAGTCTTTCCCTGACCAACATTGGTGACAACAATGTCCAGGTGGAGCTGCACCAGGGGACGCTGAATTTGCACGTCCGTAGACTCCACGAGGGCGAGACTTACGAGGTGGATACTCCCAACCTCGCCTTTGCGGTGCAAAAGCCCGGAGATTATCGCTTCGACGTCGGGCCGGGTGGAGACGGGACGGTAATCAATGTGTGGAAAGGCGAGGGCGAAGCGACGGGCGAAGGCCCAGCGGTTCCCTTGCATGCGCACGAGCGCGCAGAATTCAATGGCACGTCGCTTGATCATCAGATCTCTGAGGTTTCGGCCCCCGACAGCTTCGACGAATGGTGCGAGCAGCGCGACCAGCGCCTGGACCGATCTGCCTCGGGGCGTTATGTGTCTCCTGACGTAATTGGTTCGGAGGATCTCGACCAGAACGGTACCTGGAGCGAGACACCGGACTACGGTCCGGTGTGGGTTCCCTCTGTTGCTCCCGGATGGGCGCCGTATCACTACGGCCACTGGGCGTGGATTGATCCCTGGGGATGGACTTGGGCGGATGACGAGCCTTGGGGCTTCGCTCCCTTTCACTACGGTCGCTGGGTGTACACCGGCGGATATTGGGGATGGGCCCCCGGTCCGTACTACGCTCGCCCGTTTTACGCTCCTGCGCTGGTCGCCTGGTTTGGTGGCCCGGCTTGGGGAGTATCGTTCGGGTTCGGCTTTGGCGGCGGATTTGGCTGGTGCCCGCTTGGCTTTGGAGAACCTTTCTTTCCCTGGTACCGAGGAAGCGCGTTCTACTTCCGAAATATCAACATCCGCAATACGCACATCACGAACATTAACAATTTCTACAATAACGGACATCGACCAGTTTCTGGAACGCAGTTTCACTACGCAAATCTGCACGCACCCGGAGGTCTAACCGCAGCTTCGCAGCATGCTATCGCCGGAGCATTGCCAATCGCGAAGAACAACGTTCGGGTCTCGGCCAACGCTGCGGAACGCTCACAGCTTCACGGCAATCTGCCTTTGACGCCAACCCGCACCAGCAGGTTGGGAGCCAACACAGGCAGGCCAGCGGCCGCGCCGCCGCCGGCACGAGCGATGGCGCGTCCAGTGGTCTCGTCAGCATCGTCACGGATGGGCCGAACGCAATTGGCCTCCCTCAACAACCGAGCGGATCGCCCTGGCGCAAGCACGATGACGGGGAAACCATCTCCCTCCACGCCGCTTCGCTCGGTTCCGAGGCCGCCGCAAAGAGCAGAGGGCCTCAGTAGAAACACCCCTGGCACGCCACGGCCGGGGGCGACCCAATCGGCTTCTACTCGGTCGGTGCCGCGTCCTCAGTCCGGTGCCCGCATCGCGCCTCAAGAACGTTCGCTTTCTTCTGCGGGCAGAACCGATCCGCGTTCGCCGGAAAGTGGGAAATCAGGTCTCAGCCGGCCGACTGTGGAGCAGCGCAGCGTTGCTCGCCCAACAAGCACAACCTCTGAACGTGCCTCGAATACCGTACCTCGTCCTACCGGCACAGTTCTTCCCGCGAGTCGTGATGCTGGCCGCGACTATGGATCACGCTCCGCGTCGCCCGGTTCATCCTCGAGATCTGGAGGATCGATGTCTCCTGGATCGATGTCGCCGCGATCGATGTCGCCGGGATCAAGGTCTGAAGGGTCGAGACCGGGAGGCTCTTACGGTGCCCCGCGGTCTTACGGGCAATCTCCGCGATACAGTGCTCCGCCGTCCGGGAGAGGGTACGGGGCGCCTCCGTCCAATCACGGTTCGGCACCGGCGTACCACAGCTCCGCTCCGGCGTACCACGGCTCCGCTCCGGCGTACCACGGCTCCGCTCCGGCGTACCACGGCTCCGCTCCGTCCTATCATGCTTCGGCTCCATCGGGTGGGTACTCGGGAGGTGGCCACTCCGGAGGTGGCTACTCAGGAGGTGGGTACTCGGGAGGCGGTCATTCAGGAGGTGGCTACTCAGGAGGCGGTGGTGGCCATTCGGCAGGCGGTGGAGGCGGCGGAGGCGGTGGTCACTCGGGGGGCGGCGGGCATTCCGGACACGGGAGATAACGCAGGAGCATTTGCGGTGACGCTCAACGCCGCCCACCAGGGCGGCGTTTGTCTTTGAGACTAATCCGTTCCGTTAGACCCTGCGTCAGCCGGCGGCGGCTTCGCCTTCTTTCTTCTTTACCTTGACTACCGTGATCTTAGTGAAACCTTCCTGGAATGTTGGCGCGCGCAGCTTGGCCGCCATGCGACGCATCACGTCTTCCGGGACGATCCGCTGGCGGCGTTGATTTCGTTCCAGACAGACTTCCACCGGCACATCGAAGAAGACAGCTTGAGCTTCGTACCCGTAATCCTTCGCCAGCTTGATCCAGCTTTGACGCTCGTGCGGGGTCAGGTTTGTCGCATCCACGTAATTCGTGGGACGGCGCGCGATCAGTCGCGCCTTCAGCATAGAGCGCAGGTTGGAAAATATCAGATCCTGAAAGCGCTGCTCGGTGGCATCGTCAAACAGGAGCGCGCGCAGCAAGTCACTGGAGAGCGGCATGATTTCGTGGCGCTTGAACCAAGAGCTTTTTCCAGAGCCGGGCAGACCAATCGCCAGAACCACTACGCCTTTGGACGGGTGCTGCGGAGTCGCTGTAGGGGTTGCCGCGGCCGGGGCGGTTGTCTCGCTGGTGTCTGAAGCGGGCGCTGATGGTGACGGCGTCCCCTCCGCTGGCGCTCCTTGCGTGGAAGGCGAAGCAGTCTGGCGCGTGCGTCCGCGGCCCCCTCTGCCGCGCCGCCGGCGTCGGCTTGGGCGTGCATTGTCACTTAGTCCCGGTCGAAGCTCAGCCGTACCAGGAGTCGATTTCTTCGGTTTTTCATTTTGATGACCCTCGTTCTGACGAACACGGTCTTGGCGGGCAAGTCTCTCTTCGGCTGAAGGCAAAGAAGGCTTGGATCGCCCCGACTTCGGTTCGGACTCTTTCACTTCCGCCGGGGTCACATCGCGGGTGGTCGCGGTATCGTAGAACGCCGGCTGCAGCGGCGCGGGTGCAGCTTCTTTGCCACTTTTCTCCGGCTCTTTCGTGCGGCGTTTCAAACGCTCGCGCATCCATTTGCGCATCTCTGGCTTTTAACACACTCGGGCGCTGCCAGCAATCTGTGCGCAGTCTGGCGTACCAAGACTGGCAGCGGTTGAGCATCGGAATCAGGACCTCCGCATCTCTCGTACAATGGTCGCTATGGCCATTCCTCGCGAGATTCAAGGGCAGAAGTACATTTCTTTGGACACGTTCCGCAAAAATGGCGAAGCCGTGTACACTCCCGTCTGGTTTGGCGAGGATAACGACAAACTTTACGTTAAGAGCCGCAGCGACTCGGGAAAATACAAGCGGATTCGCAACAATCCGCAGGTGCGGATCGCGCCCTGCACAATGCGGGGCAAGATCACAGGTCCGGAATTCGCCGCAACTGCGCTCATTCTGCCACCGGAAGACTGGCCCCGCGCCCAGCGCGCTCTCGAGAAAAAATATTGGCTGGCCCGATTATCATTTCTGTCGAGCAAGCAGAACGTATATTTCGAGTTAGAAGTGCGAGCCTAGGACCGTCAATTTGCTGCTTCGTTCGCTTCCCTGTTACCATTTTCTCTTCGCGGCCCCGCATTGTTCATACTAGTGTCTTCATCACTGTTTCGGAGGCGGAATGGCAATCAAAGTAGGCATCAATGGGTTCGGACGCATTGGACGCAATGTCATGCGTGCCTCGCTTACCGACCCCAACATCGAGTTTGTTGCGGTCAACGATCTCACTGATCCCAAAACCCTGGCCCACCTGCTGAAGTACGACTCCATTCTCGGCAATCTGCATAACAAGATTTCCGCGGGCGCTGACTGCATCAGCGTGGACAATAAGACCTTCAAGGTGTTCGCGGAAAAAGATCCGGCCAAACTGCCTTGGGAATCGGTGGGCGCGCAAGTGGTGCTGGAGTCTACCGGCCGCTTCACTGATGCCGTCGATGCCAAAAAGCACATGCGGGGACCGGTGAAGAAGGTCATCATCTCCGCGCCCGCGAAGAACGAAGACGTCACCATTGTGCTAGGGGTCAATCAACAGGTTTATGACCCGGCCAAGCACCACATTATTTCCAACGCCTCCTGCACGACAAATTGCCTGGCGCCGATCGCAAAGGTGATCAATGACAATTTCAAAGTTGTCAGCGGGACCATGACCACGATTCACTCCTATACCAACGATCAGGTGATCCTGGACTTCCCCCACAAAGACCTTCGCCGGGCCCGCGCGGCGGCAGTTTCAATGATCCCGACTTCAACCGGTGCGGCTAAGGCATTACACCTCGTGGTTCCGGAGTTGAAGGGTAAATTCGATGGATTTTCCATGCGCGTGCCCACACCGAACGTCTCCGTGGTGGACATGGTCGCATTCGTGGAGAAGAAAACCACGGTGGAAGAGGTCAACGCAGTCCTGAAGAAAGCGTCTGAGAGCGGCCCCCTGAAAGGGTATCTGGGTTACGAGGAGAATGAACTGGTTTCGGCGGATTTCAAGGGCGATTCACGTTCTTCCATTGTGGACGCGCCCATGACCCGTGTGGTTGCCGGCAATTGTGTAAAGGTCATCTCCTGGTACGACAACGAGTGGGGTTATTCGAGCCGCGTCCGCGACCTGATCGATTACATCGGCAGTAAGGGCCTCTAATGCTTGTGTCGCGCGGGCGCCCTCGCCCGTGCGCCCTTTGCACGAGGGGAGTGTCTTCTCCCTGACAACGGGCAGATGCACAGGTAGAAAGAATCATGTCCAAGCTCTCCATTCGCGATCTTTCGCTCAACGATCACCGCATCTTGATGCGCGTGGATTTCAACGTGCCTATTGAAGGTGGGGGAGTGATGGACGACACCCGCATCCGCGAAACCCTGCCCACCATCGAATATGCGCTGCGCCACGGAGCGCGGCTCATTCTGGCTTCACATCTCGGCCGCCCCAAAGGCAAACCCAATCTCCAGATGAGCCTGAAGCCGGTGGCTGAGCGTCTTCGCATGCTGCTCGACAAAGAATTGGCGCGAGGAGAAAACGTCGGCTTCTGTCCCGATTGCGTGGGCCCCGAGGCGGAAGAAATGGCGGGCAAACTGGAAAAAGGGCAAAGCCTGCTTCTGGAAAACCTCCGCTTCCACGCCGAGGAGGAGGCCAACGACGCGAAATTCTCCAAGCAACTCGCTAGCCTGGCTGATTTCTACGTAAACGATGCGTTCGGCGCCGCGCATCGCGCCCACGCGTCGACTGTCGGCATTACCAAGTTCATCCAGAAATCGGCCGCCGGTCTGCTCATGGAAAAGGAGCTTCGGTATCTGGGCAAGGCCTTGCACCATCCTGAGAAGCCGTTCATCGCGATACTGGGCGGGGCAAAAGTCGGCGATAAGATCGGTGTGATTCAGCACTTGATGACAAAGGTCGATGCTCTGATCATCGGCGGCGGCATGGCTTACACCTTCCTCAAGGCCCAAGGCCAGCAGGTCGGCAAATCGCTGTTGGAGGAAGACAAAGTTGACCTCGCGCGTCAGTTGTTGCAGGAGGCCAAAACTCGCAAACTGAAATTCCTCTTACCCGTTGACCACATCGTGGCCGACAAAGTTGATGCCAACGCGGCGGTGCAAACAATAAACAGCGGCCAACCCATTCCTGCGAATATGATGGCGCTCGACATCGGCCCCCAGACAGTCGAACTGTTTGTCGAAGAAATCTTCCGGGCGCGCACCATCGTCTGGAACGGCCCTATGGGCGTTTTCGAGGTTGCACCTTTTGCTAAGGGTACTTTCGAAGTTGCCGATGCCGTCGCAGAGAACGCGGGCGCAACCTCGATCGTGGGCGGCGGCGACACGGTGGCAGCCGTCAATGCAGCTGGCGTCGCGGACAAGGTCACACACATCTCGACCGGCGGCGGCGCGTCGCTCGAGTTCCTCGAAGGCAAGAAGTTGCCGGGAGTGGAAGCTCTCACCGAGAAGCGCTGACCTGCCCGGAGATAGCGTGCACAACTTCGCAATGCGAATCCTGCTGGATGGTGGCAGCACCATCGAGTTCCACGGCCCCGCCGACATTACTCGCGAGCTGACAGACGCGCTGGTGAACGCAGCAAACTCATCGCTTTTGGGCGGAGGCGGGGTGGATGGCGCCATTCACAGAGCCGGTGGACCTGCGATCCTTGCCGAGTGCAAGCAAATTGTGGGCGAGATCGGGAGCTTACCTGCGGGGAAAGCGGTAATCACTACCGGCGGACGCCTGGCTGTAAAACATGTGATCCACTCCGTCGGCCCCGTGTATCGCGGCGGAAAACGCGGAGAAGCGGAAGCGCTGGCGAGTTGTCATCGTGAATCAATCCGTCTCGCCGATGACCACGGTCTCAAGTCTTTGGCCTTTCCCGCTATCTCGACCGGGGCTTTCGGATATCCAGCCTCGGATGCCGCGCTCATCGCTATTTCCGCCACAGTTGAGGCTCTGGCTTCTGCCAACTCTGTCAGTAAGATCCGATTCGTTCTCTTCGATGTCGCGACTTTGCGAATCTACACGCGAGCCGCCGAAAATCTGCGCGGCCGTTTCTCATACAAGATCGAAAAGGGACCTTCATGAGAAAGAAACTGATCGCCGGCAACTGGAAGATGTACAAGTCTCCCGATGAGACGCGGACGTTCTTCCACGATTTTCTGCCTCTGGTGGCCGGACACATCCGGGATGAGATCGTGATTTGCCCTCCCTACATCGACCTGTGCGCCGCGGTTCAGGCCACCAAGGGGACTAACGTCGCAATCGGGGCTCAGAACCTTCACTGGGAAAAAGAAGGGGCCTATACCGGCGAAATCTGCCCTCGCATGCTGTTGGATGTCGGTTGCACGCACGTCATCGTTGGTCATTCCGAACGCCGGCAGTATTTCGGCGAGACCGACGACATAGTGAACTTCAAGCTGAAAGCAGCGCTGGAAGCGGGATTAACGCCGATACTATGCGTGGGCGAAGTGCTGGAGGAACGCGAAGCCGGACTCACGGAAGATGTGCTGCGCCGGCAGTGCCTGCGCGCGTTTCATGCTTTATCGACCAAGAAAGCCGCGAAGTTAGTGGTTGCCTACGAGCCCGTTTGGGCAATCGGCACTGGCAAGAGCGCTACGCCACAACTCACCTCCGAAGCGCACGTTCTGATCCGCGGCGAGGCTGCGAAGGCGTTTGGCCAACAGTTCGCTGACAAGCTTCGTATTCTATACGGTGGTTCTGTGAAACCTGAAAACGCCAAAGCGCTCATGGCGGAAGAGGAGATCGATGGAGCATTGGTAGGAGGCGCCAGCCTAAATCCGAAATCGTTTGCGGCGATTGTGAAGTACTGAGCGTGCGGCCCACATGAAAGACCGGGAATTTGACAGTAACAATTGACAATCCTGCCAATGCCCACCAGCGTCCCTTTCAGCTTCTCTCAGATTACCTCTGCCCAACGTCGTACTCTGCTGGCGGCCGCGCTGGGCTGGATGCTCGATGCCTTCGATGCCATGCTCTACGCCCTGGTGTTGGCCTACATCATGCGCGACTTAGGCATGAGCAAAGCCACCGGCGGTTTGCTCAACGGTTTGACCTTGCTGGCATCCGGCATTGGAGGGGTGGCATTCGGGTTCATTGCCGACCGGATCGGGCGCAAGCGCGCCCTGATGCTCAGTATCCTGACTTATTCGGTCTGTTCTTTCGCCTCGGGGCTCTCTACTTCGGTGCTGATGCTGGCGGTGTTTCGCTTCGTCCTCGGGTTGGGCATGGGTGGCGAGTGGAACACCGGGGCAACGTTGGTGGCGGAAACCTGGCCCACCGAGCTGCGGGCCAAGGCTCTCTCCATCGTGCAAAGTTCCTGGGCCATCGGCTATGCCCTCGCCGCGCTGGTTGCCGGTGTCGTATTGCACTACGCCAACTGGCGGATTGTTTTCTTCGTCGGTGTCCTACCCGCGCTGCTCACCTTATGGATTCAGCAGGGTGTACCTGAGTCGGAGATGTGGAGAGAGCATAGGCTCACGCCGCAATCGAAACCGTTGGCGGAGAGTTTGAATCAGTCTGCCGACAATTTCTCGACGATCTTCAAGCCGCCTTATGTGAAGTACACCTTCGCGCTGCTGTTCGTGAATTTCTTTGGAATGTTCGCCTGGTGGGGCTTGTTCACCTGGATTCCGCCCTATCTTTCGTTGCCCATCGAGCAAGGTGGGCGCGGCTTCGGCGTGATGGGAACAACCACGCTGATTGTTGTGCTGAACCTGTTTGGAATGTTTCCTGGCTACGCCAGCTTCGGTTGGGTGGCTGACCATTTTGGACGCCGTAACAGTTTTGTGTTTTACACACTGATTGCGGCTCTGCTAGTTCCGCTGTATGCCATGGCACGGCAGCCGTGGATATTACTGGTCCTGGGCGCGGTGGTTGCCTTCTTCGCAACCGGATTTTTTTCCGGCTCGGCGATTACTGGCAGCGAAATATTTCCCACTCGGGTGCGGGCTCGCTCGCTGGGCTTTACCTACAACGGCGCCCGCACCCTGAGTTCGATCGCGCCATTTGTGATTGGACGAGTGGGACAGACCAAGGGATTGAGCTGGGCTTTCTATCTGTGCGCAGGATCCTTTTTGCTGGCATCGCTGGTCGCGACCCAGTTGCCGGAAACCAAGGGAAAACAGCTGGAGTAGCAGACCGTAGGTGCGACGCACGAGCGGGACGCTCGCGCCTCCACTATTCGATGGGTTCGACTACGGTCACTCGCTCTCGTGACTTCCGATCCGGCAACTGCACAACGATAATCGCCGCCAAAACCATTAGAATCCCAACCGTTTGCAGCGGGCGCATGATTTCCCCCAGCACTACCGCAGCGATCACGATGGAGAAAACCGGCTCCAGGCAGCTGACAACGATGGCGCGTGTGGGCTCGAGGTGTTGCAATCCAGCAAAATAAAATGAGAACGGTACCAGCACGGAGAGCATCGAGAAGACGATCAGGAACAGCCATTGGCCGCCGGAATAATGTGCTGCAGCGACCTTCCACGGCGGATTCACGACGAGCCAGAAAAGGGTGGCACTAAAGGTAGTGTAGAGAAGCACAGTCCAGCGGTCATAGCGAGCGAGAATGTTGTGCCCTCCAATGTTGTAAAAGGCGAACGAGAATGCCGCCAGTAACGATGCGGTGACGCCTACCGCGTCCAGACGGAATGCGCCTGAGCCTACGACGCCGATCACCATGGCGATGCCCGCGAGCGCCAGTCCCACCGCCGCCACCCGCTGCAGCGTCGGGCGCTGCAATCCGCGCGCCACGCTATAGAGCAAAACCCAGACCGGCGCCGTATATTGCAGGATGATGGCGGTGGCGACATTCGTCCTTTGGATCGCCAGATAGTAAAAGTAATTGGACGCCGCCACGCCGAGAATGCCTAAAAGGAAAGTCTTCCCCACATCGACCGGCGGGAGGCGGAGGCGCCGCCAACCGCGGTACAGAGCGAGCGTGGGCAGAAAGATGAGAAAAGAAAATGTGGTGCGGCTCTGGGACAGAATCAGGGGATCAACGGCATGCAGCGCCTGCACCCCGGGCAGCCGGCCGGTAAAAGCAGCGCGACCCAAGGTAGCCGCAACACCCCAAAAGAACGTGGCGGTGGCGATGTAAAGATATCCGCGGAGAGGTTGGCGATGGTCGATATCCAATTTGGGCTTGTCGACGCGACGCTTCTGATCATCGGTCCGCGTATTCGATTTCGAAGCTGATTTTTGCCGTCTTTGCCAACATCGCCGAAACCGAGCAGTATTTTTCCTTGGAAAGGTGCACGGCATCCTCGACGGCTTTGTGGGAAACGTGTCCGCCCACGTGATAAATCAACTTGATTTCAGTATAGACGGATGGTGGACTAACGGCGCGCTGCGCCTCAGCACGAACTTCCAGGCTGGTGAACGGCTCCCTTTTTTTTCCTAAAATGCTGGCAACATCGTAGCCGGTGCATCCACACAGCCCGATCAGCACCAGCTCCATAGGGCTGTTGCCCGCCTTTTTGTCGCCGTCGACCACGATCGAGTGGCCACTGTCGGAGATACCTGTGAAGCGGGTCTTATCGATCCAAGTAGCTTTGGCCTTGGTCATGCTATCTCCTGTTATCCGTTCTCGGCTCGGGGTGGATCAGCACGCGGAACAGTTCTGGCGCTGCCTGCTTGAAGCGGATTTCTAACTGGGTCGAAATATCGTGCACGCGGGTTAGCGGGAGATCGTCGGACATGGTGCAGTGGCAGGAAACATATAGGCGTCCGCGTACCCGTTTTATCTGAACATCGTGCATGTCGAGAATCTCTGGGAACTCGGCAGCGATGGCCTTTAAGCGCTTCTCCAGCCTGGCGTCGCGCACCATCTCATCGCCAGGCTCGATGGTTGCCGGCTCACTCTCGATGTGGGTCAGTATTGAGGAAATCTCCGGTACGTCACGGCGGATCTCAGCTTCGAGCACGGTGACGCGGTCATGGGCCTCCTTTAGGCTTAGGCGTTCGTCAAGCTCGAGGTGCTGCTCGACGTGCAAGTGTCCCCTCAGGTCTTGGACGCTCACATCATGCACGTTCAAGTTATTGCGCGTAGCCACCGCCCGGACGCGGTCAAAAATGTTCTCCGTATTAACCGCACGTGGCACTGAGTGCACCACGACGTCGGCATCAGGAAGGACGTTATGTACTGCGTCAGTCACTGCGTCGGCCACCTGTTCTGAGCGTTGGAAGGTAACGTTGCGCGACAGTCCGATGGAAAGGTCGGCAAAGTAACGATTGCCCGCGCGTCGAATGCGCACACGATCCACTTCGAGCAGCCCGTCAACTCTCGAAACGGCGGAAATGATTCGGCTGCGTACCCCGGCAGGTGCGGCGTCGAGCAAGGCATCGATGGTGCGACGCGCCAGCCTCCAGCTTACGTAGACGACTACGCCAGCGACGAACAGCGCTGCAATCGGGTCGGCATCGCGCAGCCACTCAATCCTGAATCTCCGTCCCAGCAGTACCAGAAGTAGTCCCAAAACCACCACGCCACTCGACCAAATGTCGGTGGAGAAGTGCAAAGCGTCGGCTTCCAGCGCCTGGCTGTCGTACTTAGCTGCGATTCTCCCCAGGGCACGGGAACGCCAGAAGTCCACCACCATGGAAAAGAACATGACCACGAAGGCTTTGATACTGGGCTCAATCTCCACCTGGCGAAAAAACAGACGACTGACCGCTTCATAGACGATCCAGATACAAGTCAGCAACAGCAGCCCGGTCTCCATGAATGCGGAGAAATTCTCTACCTTGCCGTGTCCGTATTGGTGCTCAGCGTCGGCGGGCTTGTCGGAAACGCGAATCGAAAAAAAAGTGATGGTGGCGGCAATCAGATCAAGCGCCGAATGGGCCGCTTCCGACAGAATGCCCAAACTGCCAGTAGTAACGCCCACTAGAGTCTTCAGCGCCGTGATGGCAATCGCAGCCAGGACGGAGCTGCCTGCGACCGCGCGCTTCTCCGCGCGCATCGACTCCGAACTATAGACCGCGGGCGCTTCCGCCATGGCCGCATTAT
>JABCYV010000068.1 GCA_013290025.1 Acidobacteriota bacterium | reverse complement strand
GAGACCACGCGCAAGCTGCTGGCCGCGATGGGAGCGGAAGTCGAACTGGGTTACGGACGCGCCCAGCATCGCACAACTTTGTGCTGCCGCAATCTCGCGTCGCCCGAAGCATCCTACGAATTGGTCAAAACCATGCGCGCCTCAACTTTGGTGCTGGGAGCGCTGGTGGCGCGCTGTGGCCGCGCCCGCGTGTCGCTACCCGGAGGTTGTGCCATCGGGGCCAGGCCGATTGATCTGCACATCAGTGCCTTGGAGCGCCTGGGCGCAGGGATCGTGCAGGACCACGGATACGTCGAAGCCAGCGCCAAACGTTTGCACGGCGCCGAGATCGTGTTCGACCGGATCACCGTCACCGGCACCGAGGACGTGCTCATGGCGGCAACCCTGGCCGAGGGCGAAACCGTTCTGCAAAACTGCGCCCGCGAGCCTGAAGTCGTCGATCTCGCCGACTTGCTGAACAAGATGGGTGCGCGTATTGAAGGGGCAGGAACTTCGACCATCCGCATCCAAGGTGTGAGCAAGTTGCATGGAGCCAAGCATCGCATCATCCCGGATCGCATCGAGGCCGCAACCTTCATCATTGCGGGCGCGCTCACTGGAGGAGATTTAAATATCACCGGTTGTGATCCGCTTCATCTGGGTGCGTTACTGCAGAAACTCGGCGAAGCCGGCGTAAAGACGGCGCACGCTGCGGGATCGGTTCGGGTGCAAGGTGACGCCCCGTTCAATGCCGCCGACGTTACCACAGCGGAATATCCCGGCTTCCCCACCGACATGCAGGCGCAGTACATGGTGCTGGCCACGCAAGCTGAAGGCACTTCGATCATCACCGAGAACATTTTCGAGAACCGCTTCATGCATGCGCACGAATTGGTCCGCATGGGAGCGAATGTTAAGGTTGAAGGCAGTCGCGCGATAGTGCGAGGCAAAACACCACTGAGCGCAGCAGCAGTCCTGGCTTCGGATCTGCGGGCCTCTGCATCGCTGGTGCTTGCTGCTCTGGTGGCCGAAGGTGAATCTATCATTGACCGCGTGTACCACATCGACCGCGGATACGAGAACATAGAAGAGAAATTGCGTGGAGTGGGAGCGCAAATCCGGCGCATCGGAGAGATCCTCCCGAAGCGAGCAGCCGTGCCGTCGGTAAGAGCATGATCTCGCAGCTTGCGGTCATTCCAACTAGCGAACCTGCAAACTATTCAACATCCTCTCAAAAACCGGCCACAGTGCATTGAAATCGGGTTCCGGCGCGACAAAAACTAAATACAACACAACTCCTCCCTTCGCTGGCAGGGCCACCAGCCTAACTCGTTCGCGCAGGGCTTTGCCGTCCTCTCGAACAGCGGAGTTTCCGAACCAATCCAGTTTTCGCGCTGACCGGCCATTCAATGTGAATGCCTGCGGGCTGTTGGCCACCTTTAGATCGGGATTGGTCATTTCGATGTCTGCGATCAATTCTCGTGCGGCGTCGTCCAGTTCTTTGCCTTTCGTTTTTGGCTGGAAGCCGCTGATCATCGTCCCGTAAGCGAGCGTTCCGCCGGACGCGCCTCCGTCGGGATACATCTTCAGGCCAGAGTCAGCGTCGCCGCTGATCCGCCAATTCTCCGGATAACTGATGGCAAAAGCCGCGTGCTGGAAAATCTTATAGTTCGCGTTGGCGAGGCTGGCCGCTTGCAGGCGTCGCATCCCCGGAGGCTTTTCCACTGCAGCAGATGTCTCAGGACCGAGATCAGACAATGACTTCTTGGCTGCAAGAAATTCGGCGCTATCCTTCGTCTGAAAGGCTTTCACTGGAAAACGAGAGAGAATTCGCGAAATTTCTTTCGCCCGATTGCCAGGGTCAGGATGCGAAGCCAGGAACTGCGGTCCACTCTTTCCGCCTTGCTGCTCTTTAAGTTTGGCGAAGAAACTGACGATCGCCTGCGGGTCGAAGCCAGCGTCGTAAATAATTTGAGCACCCACCATGTCAGCGTCGGTTTCCGCATCCCGTGAATATTTCATGAAGACGCTGCCTGCAGTCAGCGACATCCCCATTTGACCCAAGGCTCCCGCCCAGCCGCCGACTCCAACTCCAAGGACACCGCCCAGGATGGCCAGGGGAAGCTGCGCCTTCATCTGCTTGGTAGCTTGCCGGGTAGAGTGCCGCATCACCACGTGCGAGATTTCGTGCCCCATGACTCCAGCGAGCTCCGACTCGGTCGCAGCTTCGATCAATCCGGTGTGAACGTAGATTGGGCCTCCGGGCATGGCGAAGGCGTTAATCGATTTCTGCGATGTACTTCGACATCGGATGAGACGCTGGAAGCCGTATCACTTTGAAGGTGTACGGAAACTTATATCCCGGCGCTTTGTCGGCCAGCCGCTGACCCAGCGCAGCCAATGTCAGCTTGCGCTCCACCTCGGCCATTCCTTCGCGTCCGATCTGCACTTCCTGCTCGATGGTGTACTTGTTGCCCGACATCGGATTGCCCGTGACCCGGCCCTTCTTGGGATCGACGTTCTGCGCCCAAGCGCTGACGGATGAGAGAGCAAGCAGTAAGCACCACAGGCGAGGAAGGCCTCGAGAGAAACTAGAACAGCCATGGAGTGTCATACGGGCACGTCGAAACAGTGTCGGAAATTATACTTGCCGCGTGCCCAGTTCTCACCGTTTTCGCGAGAAGTGGGGAACATCCCACGCTTGAGACGGCCGTGAAGGGCAGGGCTTCTAGCCGGGCCGCCAAGATCACAACATTTCTACCCGCGCCGTAAGGCGCAACGCCCCACCGCCTAGCGATCGAGCAGATGTGACAACGATTGCAAGCTTTAGACAAGCGTGCCCGAAGCTCTCGACGAGGATTCTACCGCTGGAGTATCGCTATTTTGCGGACGCCCTGATCAACTCGGCCGGATCGACGGCTATCCAGAATAGAAACGGAGAGGTGGGTGGCGGCGATACTGTCTCGCCCTTAAGCTTCATCAGACACAAACCAACCTTGGTTTCGGGCTGTAACGATACTGAATCAACGAGGCCGTCCTTTTGCAGACGAAGCATCAGGCCGAACTTGGTCATATCGCCGCCTGTTTGCGCACACTGTTGGATCACAGGGGCAAATTTCTCGCGCGCTTCCATGATGACCAGGTGCCCAGGATCCTGCTCGTATGCCGCGCGCGCGGTCGCCCAGGTCCGAGAGGAATCGAAGTATGCCCGCGTTCTCCAGGTGTCCTTGTCCCAGTCTTCGCCAATGCGAGAAAACATGCGGCGCGCTACCACGCTGTCGCTTTCCTTGATGGCTACGTATGCCAGAAAGTTGAGGTTTGTTAGCGATGGACCGTTTTGCTTTTCCAATTCATCTGCACCCTTTTGAATGCGTGGCCATGACATCAACTTCAAAGCAGAGTCGGAACTGCAACGACAGATCAGTTCGTTTGCGATCTGGAAGTAGAGAATGTCCCCCTTCCTGCCACCCGCACGATCCGCAGCCTGCTCGGCGAATTTCTCGGCATCTCCTTCTTCCCCATACCACTGTGGCTTTAGGTAGTTGGCGTGATTGCGATAGTAGTAGTAATATTCGGGCTCAAATGCCACAGCCTCGTCGAAAAGCCTCGTGGCCCTCGCCAAGTCCCACCCCTCAGCCAGCGCTACAGTCTGCATGACGGAATACCAGTGCTGACATTTGTTCTTGAGTTTCGAGGCTTGTACCAACGTCTCTTTGGCCTTTTGGATGCGCTCACCGAATAGTTTCCACCCGTTCTGGGTAACCGTATCGGAGGTCTCTTTGCCGCGCGCGTCCCAAGCGTAGGCGGTATAGGCGTCTGCCAGAGCGACACGGGCGGTGATCGATTCGGGTTTCGCGGATACCCAGCGCTTCAGGCTTCCGAGGTGCGTGGTCCAGTCTTCCTCGGTTGCATGACCCTGCGGAGCGCTGATAGCCCAGTAAAGGACATTCAACTTCCAGCGGTCACCAGCAAACCGAGACTTACTGCTTCGGGCGGCGTCGGCGATGCAATCCAGTTGTGTGAATTTCTGTTCAACAAGGAGTTGTTGGATAGCTGCCTTGTAGTAAATGACTCCCTGAACGTCGGAGGCATCATCGAAAGTCGGGTCCGAAGAATTACATGCCACCGCTTTGGGAACGGAGGCCTTGCTCAACCCCAAGGCCGCGTGAGCGCAGAGGAGAACGCACGCCGCCGCCGAAATAACGGCTCGTAACCGGCGGGAAAGTCCGCTTGATGTCGTACGAGGCATGGCAGCTCCCGAGAACTATGTGCAATCGCGGCATCGTATCGAGCAACGAGAGATGCTGTCGAGATTACTAGCGTGCGATAGTGCGGGTGCGAAAACCGAATGTAGGATTGGCCTTTGTCGCAGCGATCCGCACGTTCGTGGTCGGAGCCGACTTCGCGCGGAAGCCTAAAAGGACTCGAACGCCATTTTCAACGTTGTGTTCAAATCTGCAAAGGTGATTGTGGAAAACACAAAAACGGCCGCGATTCTAATCGCGGCCTTTCACTGATCTGGGCTACTCCTTGACGTGGCCTAGTGACGCGGTCCGCCGTGACCACCGCCGTAGCCGCCACGGCCACCGCCACCTGGCCCGCGACCACGACCACGGCCTCTTCCGCCACCGCCGCCGGGACGGCCACCGCGACCGCCACGATCTGGACGATCTCCAGGGGCGCGGTCCGCAGTGCCTCCAGCGACCGGGGCATCACGGTTGAAGTTGGGCTCAGGCTCGTCGGAATAGTCGCCGCCGCCTTCGATCGTAAGAGCCGGCGCCGGAGCAGCTTCGCCGGGGGTCTCCCCACCGTTCGTTCCGCCATCGCCGCCGCCCATCTTGGCGCGCTGTTCTTTAAGGATGGCCTTGCGCGAGAGGCGAATGCGGTTGCCCTCAACCGCAAGCACCTTCACCAGCACCTGGTCGCCCTCTTTGAGTTCGTCGCGGACATCTTTGATGCGGTGCTCAGCGACCTCGCTGATGTGCAGCAAACCATCCGTGCCCGGGATGATCTCGACGAAGGCGCCGAAATCAGCCAGGCGAGTCACTTTGCCGAGGTAGGTCTTCCCCACTTCGGCCGTCGCGGTCAGGTCGCGGATGATCTGCAAAGCCTTGTTGGCGGAAACTTCGTCGTTCGACGCCACGTTGACTTTGCCCGTGTCTTCGACATCAATTTTCACGCCGGTTTGCTCGATGATGCTGCGAATCATCTTGCCGCCGGGCCCGATGACGTCGCGAATCTTATCCACCGGAATCTGCAGGGTGTAGATACGCGGCGCGTACGCGGAAACTTTCTCCCGCGGAATCGATAAGCCTTCACTCATCTTGTCGAGAATGTGGAGCCGTCCGCGTTGGGCTTGGGCCAGAGCTTCGCGCATGATTTGCGCGGTGATGCCTCCGACCTTGATGTCCATCTGCAAAGCGGTGATACCGTCTTTGGTGCCGGCTACCTTGAAGTCCATGTCGCCATAGTGGTCTTCGGCGCCGGCGATGTCGGTCAGGATGGCGTACTGATCGCCTTCCTTCACCAAGCCCATGGCTACGCCCGCGACCGGGGATTTAAGCGGAACACCGGCGTCCATCAAGGACAACGAAGCTCCACAGACGGTCGCCATTGAGGAGGAGCCGTTCGACTCCAGAATGTCAGAGACGACGCGCATGGCATATGGCCACTTGTCTTCTGCCGGAAGCACGAACGAAACCGCTCGCTCCGCCAGCGCTCCGTGACCAATTTCCCTGCGACCCGCCCCCCGCAGAAATTGAACCTCTCCAACCGAAAATGGCGGGAAATTGTAATGTAACATGAAGCGTTTTTTGGCTTCGCCTTCGAAGACTTCGAGGCGCTGCATGTCGTCGCTGGTGCCTAAGGTGGTGGTGACCAGCGCCTGGGTTTCGCCTCGGGTAAAGATCGCGGAGCCGTGAGTGCGCGGCAATACTCCCACTTCGACCGAGATGTCGCGGACCTGATCAAAGGCGCGGCCATCGGGACGCCGCTTCTGATTGAGGACGGCTTCGCGGAACATTCGCTCACGAAGAACCTCGTAGTAAGTTTTCAGCTTCCTCTGCGCTGCTTCGTCTTCCTCCGGGATCGCGGCCAGCAGTTCTTTCTTGAGTTCCCTGACCAGGTTATAGCTCTCGGCCTTAGGGTGTTTCTGGGTATCCAGGCGATCCGCGAGATTGTCGCCAATCTTTGCTCTCAGACTGTTGTAATAGGCCTCATCGAATTCCGGCGGTGTCACGGCCCGCTTCGGTTTGCCAACCTTCGCCTTGAGTTCATTGATGGTGGCGCAGATCTTCTTGATTTCGGCGTGGCCAAATTCGATGGCGTCCACGACGGTCTCTTCCTTTACTTCTTTAGCGCCTGATTCCACCATCACAATGCCGTCGGCGGTGCCCACAACCATGATGTTCAGCAGGCTGTCGCGCATTTCGCTATAGGTGGGATTGACCACAAAAGCGCCGTTGACCAGGCCCACGCGCACCGCGCCAATGGGGCCATTGAACGGAATATCGGAAATGGTCAGAGCGCAGGAAGCACCATTGATCGCGGCTACGTCGGGGTCGTTTTCTGTGTCAGCGGAGAGGACAAATGCAATCACCTGGGTTTCGCAACGGAAGCCTTCGGGAAATAGCGGTCGGATGGGACGATCAATCATGCGGCTGGTGAGAATTTCGCGTTCGCTGGGACGGCCTTCGCGCTTGATAAATCCGCCGGGAATTCGTCCGCCGGCGTAAGTGTATTCACGATAGTCGACGGTGAGAGGAAAGAAATCGATTCCTTCGCGCGGGTCGGGGTTAGCCACACCAGTGGCCAGGACAACGTTATCGCCAATACGCACTACGGCCGCGCCGTGCGCTTGTTTGGCTAAATTTCCGGTTTCGAATGAGAGACGTTTACCGCCGGCGAGTTCAACTGCTACTTCTTGTTTCATGATTCATTCCTTCTGGATAGGAGGGCACATGGAGTTCGAAAGATCATACGGATTGGGCGAGTGCCAGTTACGATGGAGAAGACGGCCGGAAACGCACCCGTCACGGCCCTCCTCATCGAGCAACTGCCGTCACCGGGACGACAGAATAATTGCGATTGCCTTCCGGTAAACACACGAGTAGCGCGAAGCTGGTCAGCCGCCAACTACTTGCGGAGACCGAGCTTGTGCACGACGGTCTTGTAACGGTCGGAATCGTAAGTCTTAAGATAGTCGAGCAAGCGACGCCGCTTGCTGACCAGCATGAGAAGACCACGGCGTGAACCGTGATCTTTCTGGTGCGCCTTGAAGTGTTCCGTCAACTGACCGATACGCTCGCTTAACAAAGCGATTTGGACTTCCGGACTGCCTGTGTCAGTGGCATGCGTACCGTACTGGTCGATGAGGGATTTTTTTTGCTCTCGGGCTAGCACTAGCCTGGTGCACTCCTGTCTAATTTTTCGATTTTCTTTTGTAACGTCTTTGAGGGTAACACGTTGAACTCCAAGGTGTAAAGACTGCACGGCCGGTCGCGTACCAAAGGGTGGCCTGGAATCTGCATCAGATATGGGTATAGTTATGTTAGGACTCATGCTGCAATGCGGACAATGCGGTCACGAGAACAATCCCGAATACCGTTTTTGCGGTATGTGTGGAGCGCGTTTGCAATCCATGCCTCCTCCAAGGCAGACGCACCCGCCGGAGCGCACCACGCAGGCAGTTAGCGGTCCTTCGTTTCTGGGTCTGGCGGACGACCAGCCGAGCACGAACTTTCAATACCTGCTTGAAGACGACGCACCTTCTGGCCACGGACGGATGTTGGTGCTGCTACTTCTGCTTGTCACCGCCGGATTCATCGGCTGGCGCTGGCATCGCGATGGCTATCCCTGGGCGCGGCCAAACCCTGGTGCGACAGTGAGCACTGCGCCCCCCGCGGCGTCTACGCCGGTGGACAGTTCGCCTCCGGCTGCACCGCCTGCGGCGGCGGGGACAGACCATCCGGAGGCCGCACCTGGTGCTGCACCCGCTTCAGAGAAAATTGATCTTGGCCCGCTACAGCCTGCGCCACAGGCGACCGATGCCAGCAACGCGGCAGCACCGCAAGCCCAAGCATCGCCAGCCCAGACACCAGAGACCAAAGCCTCGGAAATCCCAAACCCCAAGAACCAGGCGGTGGAAACTGATTCCGCCAAACAGGTCCCGCCGCAGTCGAAGGCTGATTCTGACTCCGACGAATCCGCCGGGAAGCAAGCGGAACCCGCTGTCCAACCTGCCGCGGGAAAAAAGGCAGCGCCGGCTTCCAAGGTCGCTGAGGAGCAGCCAACCAACCCTTCCTTGGCGGCAGACGACAGACTCGTTCTTGAAGGCGAGAAATATCTCTACGGAAACGGCGTCCGGCAGAGCTGCGAGCGGGCGCAAAAAGATCTATTTGCTGCGGCTCAGCGCGCAAATCCCAAAGCCCAGAGCGTGCTGGGCGCGATGTATGCGACCGGTCATTGCGTGAATCGTGATCTCCCATCGGCATATCGCTGGTTTGCCAAAGCATTGCGCCAGGAACCGGGGAACGACCGCGTCGCGCAGGACCTGCAAGTTCTGTGGAAGCAAATGACACCAGCCGAAAGACAAGCCGCCTCCCACAGCGGGCAATAAAATCCTTCTATCACATGGACCCTGTTGATTTTCGGTAGTGGCTCAGTTTGAGGTAGAAGCGAGCCGAACGCGCGATTATTGCGTCGCAAAGAACGCGACGCTTCGCGCGGCTCGCCTAGATCCTTCACTGCGCAAAAAACGCTTGTTCAGGATGACAATCAAACTGAGCCACTACTTGATTTTCGCTGTGGCGCCATTCCGAATCGGGGCTTTAGGGCAAATGACGGACCGCACGTGGATTCGCCTCTCGCGAAGCCATCCGGTACAGCGGCGCTCAGTGTGTGAGCAAACGGTCCAGAGCTTCCTTTGCCCCTTGGTTGTTCGGGTTCAGTTGTACGGATTTCTCATAGCTCTTTATGGCCAGGTCGCGGTCACCGTGACTAGCGTACGCTTCCCCGAGGCTGTCGTAGACATTGGCGGAATCAGGATAGGATTCCACGTTGAGCTGGAATATCTGGATTGCTGCCTCTAGTTGTTTCTGCTCCATCAATATGTACCCGAGCCGATTAAGATCACTCTCGAAGTTAGCGTAGAAATTAAGCGGATCTGCTCGGTACTTGCGGATCGTGCGCCGGGCGCCCTCAACATCTTTATCCAACACGGCCGCGCGCACGACCTCGGTCAGCGGTGGTTGCGGAAGGTAGCTGAGAATGGCGCGCATGGCCGGGTCGACGTTGTTCCGGTAATCCTCGAACGTAAGCTGGGCGGCAAGCTGGGGAGCAATCCAGGGGCGCAGGTCGCGAGGATCAGCCTCTTGCCAGTACAGCGTCGAAACGAAGACCTTGATCAAGCTGTTAGGAAGAGTAATCTCACCGTGCTCTCCATAACCGTTCGGACTGCTGCCCGTGGGCTCGCCGACAAACAGGGCGTTGGTATGTCGCTCGAGGTACACCGCGCACATTCCCGCAGCGGAGAAGGTCATGCGTCCGGTAATCGCAAACAGTTTGCCGCGCTGGTTGATCTTGTCGTGTCGGATAATGCCATAGATCAAGGGCCAGTTCAGGTATCCGTTGCCACCACTATTGTTGCGTATGTCAATGACCAGCCGATCCACCGGATTCGCGTCTATGAAGGCGAAGACTCGTTGGAAAAAGTCGGCCAGCTTTTCATCGGATTTATCCTCTACCGCGTTGTACTTCAGGTATAGAGTTTGGGAATCCTTGAGGTATTCGAACCAATACGCGTTCTGGGGATCTTTTCGCCACAGCGGGAAGGGGTTGGCGGCACCGTCGCTCGCATCCGCCCAGGTCACCTGGTGCGCTGCTTCCATCGTGATGGGCTTCAGGTGCACCGTAATCTGCTTGCCATCTTTGTCCACCGTCAGCGCGGCATCCTCCTTGTTGTCGACGATCCCCAGGCCCTCAAGAAACTCGGGGAAGCCCAACCAGTCGGGGGTCACGTCCTTCACCGTCATCTGGTTGTCGCGGTTCACTATTTCGCTCATTCGACGGTACGCTTCCTCAGCGTCAAAGTTACCGATGCGCACCACCTTACCGCCGACCACTTCGCGGTACGCGGGCGCACCGCGTTGTACATAAAGCCCTTCCTTGAACAAATAGAATTTGATGGGATAGCGTTGCAGCCCAAGTGTGGGGTTATAGAAGGGAGAGAGAGAAGTGTGTCCGTCACCCACCATAGCCACGATGCGGGCTAGTTCGACGAGGATCTGATTGCGAGTCAGCGAAGGTATACGCTCGATTAGTCGACTGACTGTGGCGTCAAACTGCTCTCGCGTCATGCTGTGGAATAGGTTTTTGTGCCGCTTGGGCATTTCCACGGACAAATAGTGCAAGTCGACACGCCATTTCTGGGCGTCGTCAGCCGAAACCGGCGCGAGGCTCTTACCCTGCACGAGGGTGGCAAAATTGCTGAGAATCAGAGTAAGAATAGGTATCACGACCTTGACTGACGCTGTCATCGGGTTCCACCTCAGTCGAAGACTGGGAGCCAATCAGTCCGATAGACGTGTTCGAAACGTACTTGTAATCCCTGAATTCGTCACCACGGACGGGCGGGCTGAGGGTGGAGGCGATTTTCGCGTCGCCACATCCTACCTCCCATTGCGTTGACAAAGAAGTGGTCGGGGCGGGTGTACCCAAACGGCATGTCTCAGCAGCATCGAGAAGGAAAATGGCGGCTGCTCAACGTGCAAGATGGGCGAAGGTCAGAGCAAAGCGGGGGTCGCACTAGGCAGCTTTTCGGGAGACGAAACGAACTCGGGATTCCATTCGCTAAGGAAGACACATGTCGAAGAGTCACTCAAAAACCAAACCCAAACGCCGTAATAAGTCAGGTCGCCGGAAGGATTCATCCGCCGCCACGATGGCAGCGCTGAAAAAGCTATCGAAGTGAACGGTGGGCCACCGGGCCGACGCTGCACGCGCCGAGTGTGTGTCAGCGCCCATTTTTCCCGGTGAGTAGAGACTCCCCGTCAATGCGTTGACGGGTTGGTGTATGGGACGGCAAAATGCTCGCTCCCCCGCCGGGGCCGAACCGATTCGACGGCGAGCCTGGTGCCCCAGGTTCGCGTCCGTTCTTTGGACGCTAACCTGGGCCGAGAAACATTCGCGCCGCTCCGCCTTTTGCTTGTGTTCCTCGATCTCTTGCTGCCCATTCCGACTCGATTTCGACGATTCCGATTTCCCGAAGCGCACAATGACGAAAGCTATCGAGAAGTGTCCCATTTCTCGCGTGTTTTGCGAGAAATGCGCCCGATCCACGTCTCCAGTCGCTGGCACAGCATTCGCTTCCGCAGAGAAGGGATTCGTGGCTTCGGGCCGAGTCCCACGTTTGCCAACCCCGGGCAAACATGGGGCGCCCTAAGATTGAAAATGAGTTCTCGTCTTGGGACTATGCTTCAAACGCGAAAATGTGAGCCGCCCGTCCAGGTTCCTGAGCCACGCCGACCGTGAGTCGGGGCGCTGCGATCAACCGGTCAAGATCAGCACACGCGCGGCACGATTCCTTCCTATCTCAGCTTTGCAAAAGCCGCAAAGGTGCGCCACCAGCGTGAGTTGCTATACTCGACCGACGGTGCGAGACCTTCTTGTTGCACGACTCAGGGGAGAGAATCCATGAAACTCACTCACATTTACCGCGTCTGTGTTGTGTTCATCGGACTGCTCGTGGTAACAAGCGCGGCAGCGGGACAAGAGCAACCCCTTACTTTTCGTAAGGCCGTAGAGCTCGCTTTAGGACATAGCAGCGAAATGGCTCTGAGCCGCGCGGATGAGGCTCGTGCTTACCAAACCTATCTGGAAGCACACGATTCGTATGTTCCAAAGGTCGCTATCGGCTCTGACATTGGCTACGCATACGGATTCCCCCTGAGTCTCGAAGGCTCCGCGCCCACGCTCTTCAATGTGACTACCCAATCATCAGTCTGGAATCTCGCGGAACGGGAATTTATCAAAGCTGCGAAGGCAGAGTGGCAGGCGAGCAAATCCCAAGGCCGCAACCAGCGGGCTCACGTCATCATGGATACAGCCTTAACGTACATCGAGTTGAATCGGTGGGAGTCGAGAGTGCCCATTTTGCATTCGGAACTGAGTGTGGCGGAAAATATCGAATATGCTGCGGCTGAGCGAGTGAAGGAGGGTATTGATAAAGCGATCGAACAGACCAAGGCTGATCTGGTTGATGCCCAAGTGCGAGTGCATATCGCTGAAGCGGAAGGTGCTGTTGACATCCTGCGTACCCGCCTTTCGCAGCTCACGGGCGTGCCTGCGGAGTCAATCAGGACCGTGCGCGACTCTATTCCCGTCTTGAGGGAAGACCGGCCCGCAAACGATGTAGTCCCTCACGCGCTTCAATCCAGCCCCGCTATCCAATCAGCCGAGCAATCCGCCCTGGCTAAGGAACGGCGTGCCAAGGGCGAGCACCGGGCGTTGTATCCTACGGCTGATTTCGCTGCGCAATATGGCCTGATAAATACGTCACTGACCAACTTTGAACAGTTCTTTGTTCCCCGTTCCTTCCAGCCGCACAACGTCACTTTTGGTCTGGTCTTGCGCTTTCCATTCCTCGACAGATCGCAACAGGCCCGGGCTGCAGCTGCTGACGCTGAGGCGATTCGTTCCCGCAAAGAGGTTGAGCAAACCAAGAACAAAGCGGCATTGGATGCGCTTAAGCTGCAAAGCAGCGTGGAGCAGTTATTCGCAGCTCGCCATGTTGCAGAGCTTCGCTACAAGTTGGCCGAGAATGAGCTGGACGCAGCTCATGCCCGCATGGAAGCGGAGGCGGGTACGCAGCGAGAGGTGCAAAACGCTGCCATTGATGCCGGCGAACGAACACTGGAGCGTATCAACGCAGACTTCGAACTTCAACGAGTAGAGTTGGAACTGCTCCGCGCAAGGGGCGAACTGGAGAGCTGGGCCATCCCCAGTGAGTGAACTGAACTGAAATCTCGCCTCAGTCGTGAATTGCAATCCGTGTGCCCCGAATGCTGCAAACGTCGCAAACTGCGGAGTACAGTGACGCCCAGGTTAGCGTCCAAAGAGCGGACGCGAACCCGGGGCACCAGGCCGATGGCACAACAGTGCTATTTCGCCAGCAATCCGCGCCGGAGTGCAGACCGTACTTTAGAAAGGAAGAGATATCTGTTTGTCCAGCGTTGAGTTAATCGGAGGCGCAGCCGACAATTCGCTGGTGTCGGCTATACGCTCGGGCGACGAGAACGCGATGGCGACGCTATACGACCGTTACTCTCCCATCGTTTACTCGGTTGCCTTGCGCGTGCTGGGCGATACGGGCGCGGCTGAGGACGTATTGCAGGAAGTTTTCATGCAGTTGTGGCGCAATCCGGGAGGGTTCGATTCCAGCCGCGGCAATCTGGCAGCTTGGCTGGCCGTAATTTCCCGTAACCGCGCCATTGATGCCATCCGAAAGCGCCGGCCTGATACCGACATTGACGATGTAATTGTTTCGGTCGAACCTGACCTGGCCGGAGATGCGGAACGCGCCCGCGCTATGGAGAAGGTTCGCGGTGCTCTAGGGGCGATGCCGTCCGCGCAGCGCAGCGCTCTCGAGATGGCCTACTTCGAAGGATTGACCCATACCGAAATCGCGGCCAAGACAGGAGAGCCGCTGGGCACCATTAAGACTCGCATCCGCGCCGGATTGCTGGCCTTGCGCAAGGCTTTTAACCCATGAGCGAACACGAACAATTCGACGAGAACCTCACACTCTTCGCTCTGGGTAGCTTGACGGGCGACGAGCTGACGGTGTTGGAAAAGCATCTGGAGGAGTGTGCGGCGTGCCGGCGCGAGCTCGAACGACTGCGCGGAGACATGGCGCTCATGGCGATGTCCGTTGGCGGTCCCAAGCCACCCGCACGCGCTCGCCAGCGGCTGCTGGACGCAATTGCTCGCGAACCGCATCGAACCTCGCTCTCGACGCGCCATGCGTGGTGGGCGCTTGCGCCGTGGTACGCGGCCGCGGCGCTTGCTCTGTTGGCAGGTTGGTTCTGGCGGCAGAGTGATCAGCTTTCCCAGCGCGTCGCCCGATTAGAGAGCCAGTCGGCTGAACAGCAGGCGCAACTGCAGGAGGCTCGCGAAGTGGTAGCGACTCTTACCGCGGCCGACGCCTTGGTGGTCCCGGTCAGGGCGCCGAATACGCCGCCCCAGCCTCAAGGCAAAGCGATTTATGTGCGCGATAAAGCTCGCCTGATCTTTGTGGCAAGCAACATGCCGGCACTGCCTCCACAGAAAGCTTATGAGCTATGGCTGATTCCAGTACAGGGCGCACCTATTTCAGCTGGTGTTTTCAAGCCGGATGCTCGCGGTAGCGCAATTGTGATCCACCCACCATTGCCGGCAGGAGTGGAAGCCAAGGCTTTTGCCATTACGGTCGAGCCGGAAGCAGGCTCGTCATCGCCTACGATGCCGATTGTGATGATGGGCGCAGGAGGGTAGCGCGGCTTAGGCGTAAGACTAGAAGTCGCTTCAAGCGCTTCGCGATCCACTTATGGATGGTCACGTTTCTTCGGCGATGACGTCCGTGACATAGGCTCGGCAGGCTTGTCGGAAGGGAAATTGCTGCTCAGATAATCAATGAAGGCGTCGCGATCAGCGGCATCGACCACCGCTCCCCACTTGATCATCTTGTCGACTTCCTTGGTCCACGCGGCCTTATTCAGCCGTTGCTGCACGATGATGCGCGAGTCGTGGCACTCCAGGCAGGCGGTGCGAATCTTCCCCTGTACAGGCCCCGGAGGCAGCTCGGGGGATTGGGACCAGAGTTGCAGCACACTAAGAAGAGTAAACACCGCGATTGTCCACACGCATTGCCGGGCTAAAAAGTTTTGGAAGCTATCACGCTGCGACATGGATCTTCACCTGATCAATCGCGTTGTAGAGATATCCGCTTGGATTCCAGTCGGCGGATTGCGGCTGAGTTCGGCCCTGACTGTCGGTGGCGCGGGACATCAGTGTGTAGTCCCCCGCCTTGGGTGCTTTCCAATCGTAATTCCACAACCGCCATGCGTAATGAGTCTGCTCTTTGCTTAGTTGCGCGGGCTGCCAAGTGGCGCCGGAGTCAGTCGAGATCTCCACGCGTACCACATCAGCTTCGCCGGCCCAAGCCGCGCCATGGATATGGACCGCTTTCGATTTAAGGAGAGGACCGTCAGCCGGCCCCGCGATGATGGATTTCACATTAAGCCCTGTGACGGCATGCGTATCATCCGGATTCACTTGCCCACCCGGGGCAATCGGCTGATTTGGCATCCTGTACGCCGGCTTCATGAAGTTTCCTTCAAACTCCTTGTCCAGCACTTTGATCTCGGTCAGCCACTTGCATGAAGCAGCGCCGATCCATCCCGGCACGAGACAACGCGCGGGAAATCCATGATGCCTAGTCAGCGGCGCGCCGTTCATGTGGGTCGCGACCAGCGTGTCGGAATCGGTCGCCTTCTCCACCGGAATGCTGCGGATGAATGCCGGCACTTTTCCCGGAATTTCGTCCAGGCCGCGAAACATGACGTGCTTGCCCGTGCTTTTCACTCCGGCACGCTGCAGAAGATCACGCAGACGCGGGCCAGTAAATCGTCCCGTCCCCACCGCTCCTTTTCCCCACTGAACACCGGGAACATTAGGCTGCTGGAAACCGCGTCCGTTTCCGGCGCACTCCAGAGTATTGGTTACGCTATGGGGTTCAAGCTTCGCCAG
Organism: Acidobacteriota bacterium; assembly: GCA_013290025.1. Taxonomy (GTDB): domain Bacteria; phylum Acidobacteriota; class Terriglobia; order Terriglobales; family Acidobacteriaceae; genus JABCYV01. The sequence continues at coordinate 6,601 of JABCYV010000068.1, read as the reverse complement.
ATCGGCGAGGCTTAGGATCAACGGCTTCTCCACTTCACCGCCGATGTTTAGCCGCCAACTGTTGGCATCGAGCGTGCTGGGTTCGTGCATGTGATTGCGGACGAAGAAATGGTGGACGGGAGTAATCCAGGAGTCGGCGAACTCAGGTGGCATCTCCAGGTCAAGAAAGCGGGCCGAGCGAACGATCATGCCCTCCTTGCCCGGCACCACGACTTCCGCGTTATCCGCCGCCCAAGAGAGCAGCGGGTAGGAGGCTGCGGCCGCTACCATCGCTCCCGAAACCTGCTGGAGAAAATCGCGCCGTGAAATCATTGAGGTCGAATGGCTCACATTGAATGTAGGTCTCAAGGCGGATGAAGGTCAAGACCGGCCAGCCGGAATTTCTATGGCACTGACTGACCGGCGGATTGACCTTGCAGCATCCATTTTGCCCACAGCCTAGAACGTATAGATCAGATCAAATTGGAAGCGATTGAGATATGGCTCGCCCAGTCCAGGTTTGTTGATCGTCTTCTGCACCAAAGCAGCATTGTTCTCCAGATTGGTGTTCAACACTTTCCCGTGCCACCAGGTAACGCTGGCCAGGGTGTTGGCGCGCAGCTTCCATAAGGCGTAAACACGATGCTGGAGGAGATTGGTCGGAGTGCGTTGATCGCTTTCGCCGAATGATGCGATGTCGGCATCCTGCTCCTGGCGCAGCCACGCGTATCCGAATTGCACGTCATTCTTATTTCTCGTCTGGCCCAGGCTGAAATCAACCCCATACTCCTTGTTTTGGCTGCCGATGCTGGAAATTACCTTACCTTTGGAGTCGAGGGGGTGGGCTTTGGCATCTAGGTTCTCCTCAAACTCAAGCAACAAGTTAAGCGGCAAGCGCTCGAAACCGGTTTTGATTTGGTTGTTCAAAATCAAATCGGCATAATCGAACCCGGAGTAGAAGTGAGGAACTCCGGCGGGATCGAGGTAGGTTGCGTTGGTCATTCCGTTGGAAGCGAAAGCGCACGGCGCGAAGGCAGGCAATCCTGCCGTGCCCTTGGCGCAACCCTGGCCTTCACCGGGCACTGGGAACGGCCCCACGGCCGGCGGTCCCGCGGCGCCAGTGGTGGTGGCTCCGACTGCGAAAGCGCTGGCTTGCAGAAGAGCATCCGGGCGGTTCCACTTCAAACCTAGATACGAGGGAGTCACTGTCCACGGTCCGAATTGCAGTCTGGCGGAGGCTTGCCCGCCCAGAGCATAGGAATCTTGGGCGGAGACAGGGGACGCGCCGGCACTTCCCGAATTTTCGTTGTACAGCAACTGGATGGCTTGGACGGTTAAGTTTTTCACCGGCCCGGAGAAATTGAAGGAGAATTTCTGATCGAAGCCCTCCGGATTTAAATCCGGGTCACCAGTGACCGAGGTCCGCTGCCACAGGTACGCAAACTTACCGCCGGTGAGAGAGAGCCAGTTGTGCGCTATCGGGTTGTAGGTGATAAACGTTCGATCTAAACCGATGGTTTTACGATCAAAGAAGTTGGTGAATGTCTCGTTGGTTGTAGTCGGATCGCCGAGAGATCCCGTGGCCAGATAAATACCGGCGGTAAAATCTTCGTTCAGTTTGCCATCGAAGCCAAAGCGGGCGCGGATGCGCGCGCGGTTGCGGTCCGGAATACCAGATTGAGTGAAATTCTCGCCCCGGATCCGGACATCTCCGGTGAAACGGAGGCGGGACAGCAGGTCCTGTACGGCACTGAGGCGCTTGTCTTGCTCTTGGGTCCTACTGTCGACTAAGGACAGAGCGGTCTTGGCCTCCACGGCGCTCGATGAAGCCTGGTCAGCAAGACGCTGCGCTTCCACGGCTGACTGCTGCGCCTGAGCGGCGGTGCTCTGCGCCTGGTCAGCGCTGCTCTGCCCTTTTTGTGCTGCTGCGTTCGCCTGTTGTGTGGCATCGAGCAATTGCTGCAGTTGGTACTTCAACTGGTCCACCTGCTGGCGCTGGGCTTCCATTTGCTGTTCTTGCGCGGCCAAAGCATCGCGCAAGTCTTGTACTTCTTTGGCGCTGGCCGCCGGCCGCGAGGATGTCTTGCGGCTGGATGCGGGTTTTGAATCAGTTTGTGCCACCGTGATGGTGGCGGCTAGAGTAAGAACGCTGACCCGAAGCAAGGCTTTCATCACTTTCCCCTTTTTTCGACGAGTAAAAATCGTGTTCTAACCGGCCTACTCACTTTTAGATCTAATCAAAGACGACTAATACCATAGACTAACTCGTATTAGTGAGTACAACACCAACGCCTCACAACCACTCGTTTCGCGTCTACAAGTCGAACGAACTGTGGGAGAACCTGAGTCTAGGTTGCCGACGTCAAACCCCACTGGTGCTGCAGGCGGCGCTCAATGGTCTTGAAGACCAGGCCGTCGACTACGTATCCAATCGCGATGATCAGGATCATGACGGCGATGACCTGGCTCATGTCATTCAGCTCCCGGCCCATCATGAGCACTTGCCCGAGCCCCAAACTCATGTAGAGCATCTCCGCAGTAATCAACGAACGCCAGGCAAATGCCCAGCCTTGCTTCAGGCCGCTAACAATAAAGGGCAAGCTGGCTGGTAATAGCACGTACCAGAACAGCCGGAATCCGTGGGCTCCCAAGTTGCGTCCTGCCATGGCGTAGATCTTCGGCATCTGTTTGCGCCCATCCTCCATGGCCATGGTGACGGACAGTAGGGATCCCATGAAGACAACGAAGAGGATGGCGTTTTGGTTAAGACCGAACCAGAGCAAAGCCAGGGGCCACCAGCAGATGCTGGGCAAGCTCTGGAGACTCACCAGCAACCCGCCCATCGTCTCTTCCAGAAACTCATTGCTGGCTACACCTAATCCCAGAACAGTTCCAGCGACGACGGAAATTGCATAACCGATCACTACACGCCGCATGCTGACCACGATCGCAATCCAGAAACTGTGGTCCTGGAAGCCGGCATACAATGCCTCCATAACCCCCTTTGGCGTGGGGAAGAGGTAAGGCGGCCAGATCTTGAGCGCCGCCAGCAGCGACCAACTCCCGAGGAGCGCAGCGTAAAAGATTGCGTGTTTACCGAGCCGCTTCAAGGCCGTATTGCTCCTCCAAAGATTTGTTAATCTCTTCGCGCAGGTCATCGAGAATCTCGCGCGCGCTCTTGGCTACAGTAACGTCTTCCAGGTGACGGGGACGCGGCAGATCGACCGAGTATTCCCGCTTCAACCGTCCCGGACGAAAAGTAAGGACGGCCACGCGATCGCCGAGCCGGACCGCTTCCCGCACATTGTGGGTCACGAAAATAACGGTGCGCCCGGTTTCCGCCCAGATGCGCTCCAACTCGTCGTGAAGGAGATCGCGCGTCTGCGCGTCCAAGGCCGCGAATGGCTCGTCCATCAGCAGGACGTCGGGTTCGGTAGCGAGGGCGCGGGCGAGGGCCACGCGCTGCCGCATCCCACCGGAAAGCTGATGGGTGTAGCTATCCTTAAATTGCGACAGGTGAACCAGGCGCAAATAGTACTGCACCCGTTCCTCTCGTTCAGCCTTGGAGAGGCCCTTCATCTTCATGCCAAACTCAACGTTCTCGCCTACCTTGAGCCAGGGAAACAACCCGAGTTCCTGGAAAATCAGGATGCGGTCGGTGCCGGGTGCCCCCACTTTGTGGTCGTCCACCAGCAGGCTGCCTGAGCTCGGTTGATGTAACCCGGCGATCAGATGCAGCAGAGTTGACTTGCCGCAGCCTGAGGGACCCACGATGCAGAGGAATTCACCCGGCTTCACCTTCAAGTTGATGTTGTCCAGTGCGAGCAGGCGAGTGCCGTTGTCCACTCTGTAGCTCAACGAAATGTTCTTCAGCCAAACTTTTGGTGTGCCGTTGACATCGCGCTGACGTATTGGCGACAGAATGGCCTTCGGACGAGTTGCGCCCGAACGGGCTGGACTTCTGTGATCTAAGCTTCTTTGATCTGGGAAAGACGGTTGCGGGACTACATTGGGCGTCATTGGATTGCCTTCTTCCCTTCTTCTGCCAACACCTGGTTCAGTAGAGTCAAGTCATACATGCCGGATAGATCGGGCATTTGATGACCGAGAAAACCGGCGTCATAGGCCGAGCGGGCCGAGGTCAGCAACGAATTCCGCAGAGGATCGTAGATGACCTGCAGCCGGCCAAAGGCTTCGTCCAGCACCGCGGCCGGGAGAGCTTTGCCGGTTTCTTTTTGAATCTGCTGGTTGAGAAGTCTTTTCGCGTCGGGCAAATGAGCGTTGATCCAGTCAGTGAGTTCGACGTCCGCCTGAATCCAGCTCTTGACCAAATCCGGATGTTCACGCAGAAACTTCGTGCTCACGATCAAATGGGTAGTGACGAATTTTCCTTGAGGCCAGAGATCGCGCTCGTCGAGGAACAATCGCCCGTTGCCTTCCCGAATGAGCCGCGTGGCCCAAGGTTCAGGCGCCCAGGCGGCATCAAGTTCCTTCTTCAGAAATAGAGAGAGCTGGTCCGGATTGGCCAGCGGGATGACCTGCACATCCCCGCCTTTGTCGGTCGATTTCATGCCGTGAGCTTTGAGCCAGGCGCGTAAGGCGACATCCTGGGTGTTGCCTAACTGCGGTGTCGCGACCCTCTTGCCGTGAAAATCTTCCGGCTTCTGGATTCCGGAATCGTTGCGTACAATCAGCGATGCTCCGCCGCTGGCGGCGCCGGCAATCACTCGCAGAGCTTCTCCCTGAGAACGCACATAGCCGGAAATGGCTGGATTGGGACCGACGTAGGTCATATCGATCGCTCCGGCAAACAAGGCTTCAATGGCCGACGGTCCGGCGTTGAAGCTGGTCCACTGAACCTTTACGTTCGGGCCCATGGCTTTGTCGAACCATGCGTTCGCTTTACCGATCATGGGTTGGGCGTGCGTGATGTTGGGAAAGGCGCCGACCCGGATGACGGTTTGAGAGAAACTGAGCAACGGAGTGGCAAATATCATGAAAACGGCTAAGGATGCAGCGCCGAAGCGGCGCGCCAGCCACACCCTGGCATCACTCTTCATCTGAAGTGGAGGCCTATTCATCTTTGCCCTTGTTTACGTGGCCGTGCAGGACCATGGGCAGGACGCTGGCTTGATCACTCTTCTTCTTGCGCTTACCGGATTTGGAGGAGCCGGCACCGCTCACGATGTCGGCGAGGGTAGTGTGTTCGAGAATTTTGGCCGCGGCATCGCGCACGTCGAGAAACACCTGGTAGAGAGCGCGATGCTCCGCATCGTGATCAATCAAGCTGCGAAGTTGCTCAGCATCGCCAAACGGCGCCAGTGGACCGTCAATCAGACGGATGATTTCGCTTAGATGGATCTCGTTAGGCGGCCTACGCAATTGATATCCGCCCTTGGCGCCGCGGGCGCTTTCCACAATGCGCGCGTTTTTCAACTCGAGCAGAATCAATTCCAGAAATTTCTCCGGAAGTCCTTCCTCATAAGCAACGTCGCGGATGCGGATGGCTCCCTGGTTGTAGTGCCGGGCCAACATCATCATCGCTTGCAGTGCGTACAGCCCTTTCTGCGAGATCTTCATGGCTTGTATATTGCCATAAAACTCTATCGATGTAATAGACTTTATGGGCATAGGAGGCAATAGCAAGCGTTGGGCCAGTTGGCCAGGGTGCCGGAATTATGATAAGTCTCTGTTTCCTTAGTTATTTACCGATACGTCCCAAAGAGCATCGACCGTCGGCATATGCATAGGTTTTCACTTCTGGAAGTAAATCGTGCCTGCAATGTGCTGGTTTGTCTCGACACCCAGCGACCGACTCGGATGCGCTTGATTTGCGATAATTGGCTTGTGGACTGGAGCGAACAAACCACGTCCGCTTTGGTTTTGGTTATGGGTATTGGTCATTGTCGTGGCCGCCTGGATTTGGCCGTGGACCGCGACCGTGCTCCGATGTTATCTGCACCTGCGACGACGCCTCACAACCTGCGAAGTGAAGAAAAAGGAATTGCCATGTCGGGCCGGTTGAAAATGGACACCAGCCACCAACCCCGCTGCTTGCGCCTCTTACACATAGCTGTGATAGACTTCGGGCCATCCGCAGTTTTTTCTGTTGGAGCTTGATCTGCGGGTGCGAATTTCCGACCCTTGGAGGTCTGGTAGATGGGCCTCGCTCTTCTGGCGATTATCTGGCTGATCACCTTTGTTAGCACTTACTTCTTCGCAGCAAAAACCTGGTGGCTACCCCACGGCGCTTCCACGTCGGCCCAGTGGATTGACCACCAGTTCGCGATTACCTATCTGCTGATGGGGGTGGTTTTCGTGGCGGCCCAGGGTGCGCTGGGATTGTTTGTGTGGCAATACCGCGATCAGGGGAAGGCTGCCAAAGCAGATTATTCGCACGGGAATATTAAGCTGGAAGTGATCTGGACCACGCTCACGGCCGCATTATTCATTGGACTGAACCTGATGGGCAGCCCCATCTGGGCGGCGGAGCGTTTCGAACCCGCGCAAGCGGGTTCGGTTCCCGTCGAAGTTACCGGCATGCAGTTCGCCTGGTACTTTCGCTATGCGGGCCCGGATGGCAAGTTTGGCGCCACCGCTCCTAAGTTGATGGATCCATCGG
>JABCYV010000067.1 GCA_013290025.1 Acidobacteriota bacterium | reverse complement strand
ATAAAGCAGTTTCGTCCGGCATTGGACGAGCCACCGAGATGATGAGCGGCTGGGGTGTGAAATTCCTTGACTATGACAACGATGGCAACCTTGACCTGTTTATTGCCAACGGACATCCCAATGATATTGTCGAAAAGATCAAGCCTCAGGTAACTTTTCGCGAGCCGCTGTTGCTGTTTCAAAACACGCCTGCTGGATGGAGAAACGTCAGTTCGGAAAGCGGGCCGGTTTTTACAAGACCGATGGCGAGCCGCGGGCTGGCCGTTGGCGACTTCAACAATGACGGGGCGGTGGATGTGCTAATCGTGAATAACGACGAGCCGCCTCTTTTGCTTCGTAACGACGTAGGAGCGCACAACAATTGGCTGGGCCTGCGCCTGATTGGAAAGAAGGCAAACATCGATGCCATCGGGGCTCGCGTTACGTATCAGGCAGGCGACTTAAAAAGGAGCAGGACGAAAGTTGGCAGTGGCAGCTTTCTGTCATCCCACGATCCTCGCGTAGTGCTGGGCATCGGAAAGAGAGCGAAGATCGATTGGATTGAAATTAAGTGGCCCCAACCCAGCACTATTACCCAGCGCTACACTGATCTGCCTCTGAATCGCTACATCACGATCGTGGAGGGTGAACAGAAGTGGCAATGAGACTACCGCTGGGATTACGGGAGAATTGCGTTCGTATTTCCCGGCGGCAGTTCATACGCGGAATAGCTGGTAGCCTCACTTTCGGCGTTCTTAGCCGATTTGCCGCAGCTCTTCCGGATCCCGTTTATCCTTTCACATTGGTTCCCCCAACCGTTAGCCGCATCACCTGGGTGCATTCCAGTGGAAAATCTGCAGAGAGATACCTGCCGGAGACGGACGGGTCGGGTTGCGCATTCCTCGATTACGACGACGATGGGTGGATGGATATTTACCTGGTGAACGCGGGGCGAAGTGATTTTTTCACTCCTCCCCATCCGTTGCACAACGCTCTATACCACAATAATCGGGACGGTACGTTTACTGATGTCACCGAGAAAGCCGGTGTGACCGGAGGCGGCTACGGGATGGGCGCTGCCGTTGGGGATTACAACCGGGATGGTTTCCCGGACATTTATCTGACGCAGTACGGACGCAGCATTCTGTACCGGAACAATGGGGACGGGACTTTTACCGACGTTACCGAGAAGGCTGGGGTTGCCGCTCCGGGATGGGCATCCAGCGCGGTGTGGGTCGATTATGACAACGACGGAAACCTGGATTTGTTTGTCTGCCGGTTCGGGGATTTTGACAAGGCGAAGCACCAACACTGCGCGGCCCCTCGCTTGCCTGGACTCGAGGGCTCGACGGAATACTGCAATCCCGGGGTTTACAAGCCCATGCCCAGTTGGTTGTTTCATAACAACGGAGACGGCACATTTACCGATGTTAGTCAGAGCGCTGGCATCGCAGACAATCCCGGCAGGGCGTGGGGAGTAGTGGCGGCCGACATCAACAACGATGGCTGGATGGACCTGTTCGTGGCCAACGACCAGTTGGCCAATTTCTTGTATGTGAACCGCGCAGGTAAGCACTTCGAGGAGATTGGTTTTACGTCGGGCGTGGCATATGGAGAAGGGGGAACAATCCGGTCTGGGATGGGCGTTGACGCTGCGGACCTCCACCAGGCCGGCTGGATGGATTTGTTTGTCACCAACATGAACCATGAACTCGATGCCATCTATCGCAACAAGCACGACGAGACTTTTGAAGATATGGCCGTGCCTTCGGGCATCGCAAATGCCACGAAAATGAAGAGCGGTTGGGGTGTGAAATTCTTTGACTACGACAATGATGGTAACTTGGATTTGATGATCGCGAACGGTCACCCTGATGATCTCATCGACGTGATCTACCCTCGTGTGACATATCGTGAACCGCCTCTGCTGTTCCACAATACGGGCAAGGGACTAAAGGATGTCAGCCAGGAGAGCGGCCCCGTTTTCGCAACGCCGATGGCGAGCCGCGGGCTGGCGCTGGGAGACTTCAACAATGATGGCGCGGTCGACGTGCTCATCTCGAATAACAATGAAGCCCCGGTTCTGCTTCGCAATGTAGTTGGCGCACAGAATAACTGGCTAGGACTACGCCTGGTTGGAACAAAGTCGAACATCGATGCAGTGGGGGCGCGTGTCACGTACCAGGCGGGAGATTTGAAGCGGAGCACAACGAAAGTAGGCGGAGGCAGCTATCTTTCATCGCATGATCCTCGTGTGGTGCTGGGAATTGGAAGGCGAACCAAGCTTGATTGGATCGAAGTGAAATGGCCGGCGCCCAGCCATGCCATTGAGCGGTTTACTGAGGTTCCTCTTAACCGTTACATTACGATCGTGGAGGGTGAGGCTAAGTGGAAGTAACCGCAGGTTCTTCGCCGAAACCCGCAGTGGCTTATTTGCCCTGTTTATCAAGATCCGCTAGATAGTTCTTTACCATGGCTACATCGTTGGGATCGCTGGCGAATTTCAGATACTCGCGTAATTGAGCAGCTTCACTCGCGCGATCACCCTTCGCTTCGTAGATTTGAGCCAGCAGGAAATGCAAGCGCGGATCGATGTTGCTTTTGTCGATTTCTGCACCCCGCAACGCGCTTTTCTCTGCCTCAGGCAAATTGTGCAGATTCAGGTTCGCGGCAGCGTTGTATTCGTACGCCACCATATCGCTAGTCGGGTCAATTTCCAGGGCGCGACTGCTAAGCTGCAGCACTTTATCCCAACTCTGCGAGCGCGCGGAGATATCCGCCAAGCAAAGATAGGCTGGCAAGAAATTCGAGTCTGTTGTCAGAGGCTGAGAACAGGCATTGTGTGCATCTTCAGTTTTCTGCTGGGCTTCCAATACTTGACCCAGCACGACCCAGGCGGCCGAATATTTTGGCCATTCTTTAACCGCCTTGCGAAAATGATTCTCAGCTTCGACTAATTTATTGTTCTTGACGGCCGCACAACCGTCCTCGTATTTCCTTTGCGCCTTGGCTGGAATTTGCAAATCGGCAATCCCCACGGTCGCAGAGCGCACGCCGTTGAGCGGCGCAAGAAAACAGTTATTCTCTTTTGCAATCGGTGACGAGGCTGGCTTGACGTTGCTATCCAACATCAACTTGTTTTGGTCAAAGTTGGTTGCCGGGGCTGGGGTGGTAGGGGCTTGCGGTGGCGGCGTAGGAGGGCGGGTATTCCCGCCGCCCCTGTGCTGAGCCAGCAATGGCGTCACGCTTAAGACTAATGCGCTTGCACAAAAGAACATCAGGACTGGGCGGCCGCAGCGCAGCACCGATAGTTGCTTCATAAGCCCTCCCATGCAGCAGCAGTCAAGGCGCGATCTGCCGCTACGAGCCTTTATGAACTCACATGGTAGTCCCGTTTTCGTTTAAGTCCAACCGGTTTTTGCTTGCGAGCGTAGGAAAGAGATATCTCTCGGCTATTTTGACTCGGTAATCCGCAGTATCTGGTTTTCCGCGAGCCCGCTTGTCACGACCTGTTTTTGGCCGGAGGGCCAGTCAACTTCGACGCGGTCGATTTTTGTGGCGTCACCCAGACCGAAGTAAAGTGGAAGGACACTTTGGGAAAGGTAGCCAGATTTTCCATCGTTGTATTTTGTGTATGTCTGTCCGGCCGCCTGCACGCGCACAGTGGCGCCCAGTCCGTTGCCATTTGATCGAGTCCCGACCAGAACGACTTTGAGCCAGTTAATTGCTTTCTGCTGTGCCAGGTCACTGATGAGGACCTGGGGCGCCGAGTTGAAATCGTTGGTCACGATGTCGAGGTCGCCATCGTTGTCGAGATCGAACATCACGGAAGACCGGCTGGAGCGTGGAGACATTACAGTAATCTTCCCTGATCGTCCGGCGCATACTTTCTGATTGATGTCGTTCAGGTTCTTTTGCGAGCAGTCGAGTTCAAACCACGGGGTGTAAATGTCTCTTCGCGGTTCGATTCCAAGCAGGAATTCGGAGTCAAGGAACTTCTGCCCGCGGTTATTCAAGAGCATCGAGTTAATTCCGTAGCGGAAGGGAAAGCTCATGCCGGACGCGATGAAAATGTCGTCCCATCCGTCAGCATTGAGGTCTCCGACGCTCACCCCCCACGGCCAGTAATTCTCGACTCCAAGACGATCTGAGACTTCCTCGAACTTGCCATTCCCCAGGTTGTGATAGAGAGCATTGCCCCAGATGTAGTCGGAGTGCGATGCCTGCAGGAACGAATCCGGCCAACGCATCGTGGACTTCAGCTTCTCACGGTCGGGATCAACGGACTCACTCATGTCAGAGTGCATGTCAGTGACGATGAGATCGATGCGTCCATCGTTGTCGAAATCGAAAAACTTAACTCCCATGGCGCCCCACGGAGTCTTTGGAAAATATTGTTCAGTTTTGTCAACGAACTTCTTACCGCCTTCGTTTTCAAAATAGTGGTCGTGGCCCTGCATATTCAGAATGAATAGGCCGGGGAAGCCATTACTATTCAGATCGGCAAAGGTTGCATCTCCACACCAACCGGTTGGGCGCAATCCGACTTCCGCGGTCACATCCTTGAAGCGATCGTGGCCCAAATTCTTGTAAAGAACAGGATATTCGAAGCGTTGGGGATGCAGGTGGCCAGAGAAGGCATCGGGCAATCCTACGTATTGACCCTGCGCGCCTTTCTTGTCACTGGTGTACTTGCCTACGTTGCAAACCAGTAGATCGAGCAGGCCATCGTTGTCATAGTCGAAGAAAACAGCTCCGGAAGAATGGCTGACCAGATCGAGGCCGGCCGCTTTCGTGATGTTCGTGAAATGCCCATGCCCGTCATTTTTGAATAACGCGTTGCCGCCGAGGACCGTGGTGACGAACAAATCCTGAGTGCCATCGTTATCGATGTCAGCGAACGATGCAGCGACGCTGATGCGCCCGGGCAGTCCGACTCCCGCCTCCTTCGTGATGTTCTTGAATTTGCCACCACCCAAGTTTTTCCACAGTTCGTTGCCGCTGACCTGATTGACGAAGTAAATGTCGTATAAGCCATCGCTATCGACATCCGCCACCGCAATGCCATTGCCGTGATCATAATGGACCAGTTTGTAATCGATGCCTGCATCATCCACGATGTGGTGGATGAAGGTAATGCCGCTCTCTTTGACTTTATCGGTCAAGTGGAAACGATAAAACACTTTGAATTGGTCCACCGTGTCGGCTTGCGTTTGTTTGCGCGCGGCAAGCGTGTCGACTCCGATGTCGGGTTGGGGATAACGGACCTGGGGTACGGAGTCGCTCGAAGCGCCGCCCAGAACGAGAAGCGCAGCGGAAAGCAAAAGCGATACCGCTAGGAGCGGCCAATTTCCGTGGCGTGGCAAATTCGTATCTCCTTGGAAGCGGAGCTGTTCGGAACACGTAGCGCTAAGCCATTGAATTATAGGCGAACGACCGAAGCGACAATACGGCGTGAGCAAGAAATCGCGCCGCCTTGGTCAAGATAAGTCGGCCATCGACTTCAAAGTTTTCGCAATGACACTGGAAGCCATGATGAGAGTGAATATGCGCCTGGGCCAGTGAATATGAGCGCTATAGCCAGCAACAACTCCGTGAGCGCATATTCCATACCACCGCGACTGACGTCGAAACCGTGCGGAAGATGGACTAGAAAGATCGCCCCAAGCATTACGAGAGCAACGCACGCCGCCCCAACTCGAGTCAGAATACCAGTCAGAACTGCCAAGCCCCCAGCGACCTGCGCCAGTCCCACCAGATACCCCATCACAACCGGCATACTGTGGGAAGCCGCAAACTGCTGAGGTCCAGGGCCCCCGAAGGCGCCAAAGAGGATGGCACTCCCGTGATACAGAAACGCCAAAGCGCTAGCAATGCGAACCAGCAGGAGCGCGGCATTGATCTGCCAGGACTCTGTCATGTTTAGTCGCGGAGGTGAGTTCATCTCAACTATCCCATTCACGGGTAAAAATAAAATATCTAACTTCCATGGGATAGGCCTAGAGCTATTTTGGCGTCCATAGCGGATGAGCCGTGAACAGCCCGTTTACGAAGCCAATCTGGTAGACCACCAGGAGACCGAAGGCCAGGCTAAGAACTCCCGAGGCCATCGCCAGTTTGCTGGCAATGTGCTGACTTCTTCCCGCAAATCTGAGTGTGGATGCAAGGCTCATAGTGATCACCATCATGCCGGCGATGGTGCCCAATCCGAAAATCAACAGGTAGGCAATGGCCCAGTGCGGGTTCTGGATGGTAGTGAGGACGAGCAGGGCAACCGCCGCCGATCCCGCCAGGCCGTGAACGATGCCCACTGCCAAGGGCCGTAGGTGCTGATATACGCTGAACCTGGTAAGCATCCCGTCCAAAAAAGCTACGGGCGTCTGATTGGGTGCGTGAGGGTGGACTTCAGGCTCGTGCGCATGTCGATGGCTGTGGACGTAGTTCCCGTGACTGTGAGGATGAGAGTGAACAGTGCCCTGATGGTGCGTATGTTCCTCGTGTCCGTCATTGTCGTGAGCGGAAAGCGGCAGGCCAGGGACGGAACTCAGAAAACCTGCAAGGTTCATAATTCCGAGGATGATTAGCATCAGTCCCACGGACAATTCCATGCTGAGGCCAACGCGAGCTGGGATGACCAGATTGAACAGAATAATTCCAGCGCCGACCACGAAAATGGTGACGGTGTGACCCAATCCCCAAAATGCGCCAATCAGAGCGGCGCGAGTGAGATTGCGCTGTCGGGTGACGATAGTTGCGACCGCGATCACGTGGTCAGGATCGGTCGCATGCCGCATGCCGAGAAAAAACCCCACGGCAATAATGGAAAGAAAGGCAATCATGGCTTTTTGCCGCAGCCTAAGCGGCAGCTTTTTTATTTTCCTCGTTCGGATTGGAAATGGAAGAAAAGATCATCACGGGTCCCCTACACCCTACCCGGTTTCGTGCACTCACCGCAACTAGAACGAGTGAGACACCGTCGCCACAGCCGTTGCCCGGCGAAGTAGCGTGCAAATCTGTTGTCCATCACCAACTGCCTGATGCCAATGTTCGACGTGAAACAGTCCTCGCAGTCTTCGCTTCGCTATGGTCTATCCGTTCTCAGGCAACTAGATACTTCTTAGATACGTCTGAAGTTCGGTGTAGACGTACCGCGGAAGGCGTAGGCCTATGATGAAAGTCTAGGATCGACTGCCGACTCCACCCGCAGTGGAGAGTCCTGGCAGCCAGCCGTTGCCGGCAGAAGGAATGAGATTCTTCCATGGACAACACATCGAAGCAGAAAGTCTTGTGGATGGGCGCGCTGCTCGCGCTCATATTGCTGACGATAGTACAACCCCCTAAAGCAGTTGCTCAGGATCAATATGGTAGTGACGATCCGCCGGGCCGGGTGGCTAGACTCGGCTACTTGGAGGGGTCGGTTTCATTTGACCCAGCTGGCGAATCGGATTGGGTGCAAGCGGTTCCCAATCGTCCGATGACAATCGGCGACAAGCTTTGGGTCGATAGGGGTTCGCGCGCCGAAGTGCAGCTGGGTACGGCCACGATCCGCCTGGCGGAAAACACTGGCATGTCTTTTCTGAACTTGGACGACCGTACAGTCCAAATCCAACTTACTTCGGGCTCGCTCAATGTACGAGTGCGTCGAATGAATCGCGATGATGTTTTCGAAATCGATACACCGAATCAAGCGTTTTCTGTGTATCAACCCGGAAGGTACCGGTTAGAAGCTAGTGAAGATGGAAATTACACGGTGGTAAGCGTGCGCGAGGGGGAAGGAGAGTCGACCGGTAACGGACAGACGTTCACGCTGCATGCAGGACAGAGAGGGACGTTCAGCGGCACTGAGACACTGAATGCAGAGGTCGTGGATATCGCGGGACCGGATCAGTTCGATAACTGGACCTACGATCGTGACCAACGTTATGAGCGATCGCGATCGGCGCGGTATCTCTCCCATGATGTCGTTGGTTACGAAGATCTGGATGATTACGGAGACTGGCGCGAGGATCCCAGTTATGGTCACGTCTGGTTTCCTAACCGTGTAGATGCGGGATGGGCGCCGTATCACGAAGGTTACTGGGCGTGGGTAGCTCCCTGGGGTTGGACTTGGGTAGACGACGCGCCATGGGGTTATGCGCCATTTCATTATGGCCGCTGGATAAGTGCTGGCGGACGTTGGGGCTGGGTAGCCGGTCCGGTGGACGTTGTCCCTGTTTACGCGCCCGCCCTGGTCGTGTTCGTCGGCAGTCTCGGCGTGGTCGGAGGTAATGTCGGATGGTTCCCATTGGGTCCACGCGAAGTCTACGTTCCCACCTACAACGTAAGCCGCGAGTATGTGAATAGGGTCAACATCAGCAATACGACGGTCAACACGACCACCATCAACAACGTCTACAACACAACCATCGTCAATAAAAGCACCACTATCACGAACGTTACGTACGTGAATAAAACGGTTCCGGGCGCTGTGACTGCGGTGCCGCAGCAGGCTTTTGCGAGCGCGCAGCCTGTGGCCAAGGCCGCGGTCAAGGTCGACCCGAGACAAATAGCCTCCGCACCGATTGCCGCGAGAGTAGCCGTTGCGCCTTCGCGAGAAAGCGTACTGGGAGTGCACGCGAACACGGCTAACCGTGTGACCGCACCACCGCCGGCAGTAGCGAACCGTCAGGTGATCGCCAAGAACACCCCGCCTCCTCCGCCGGTGCCGTTCGCCAGACAGCAGCAAGCGCTGGCGGCGCATCCGGGACAAGCTCTGGCGAAACAGGAAGTGCAGAGCTTGCGACCCACGACGACCGCACAAGTACATCCGATGGTCAAGATGGCGCCTCCGGGAAAGCCTGCGACGCCGAACATGGTCCGCCCGAGTAACCAGCCCGCTCCGGGCGCAAATACTCCCGCGCCGTCAAACCCACCGCCGGCTACGCAGCCGAATAATCGACCGGAGCCGAATCGGCCGCCTGCGGCCCAGCCAAATAACCGGCCGGAGCCAAATCGGCCGGAACCAAATCAACCGCCGCCGAACAATCGTCCAGCGGAGCCGCCGGTGCGGAATGATCGTCCGCCTTCCGCGCAGCCGAACAATCGCCCGCAACCGAGCCAACCTCAGCCGAATAATCGGCCGGAACCAAATCAACCACCGCCCAACAATCGTCCGCAACCGAACCAACCGCAGCCGAATAATCGGCCAGAACCGAATCGGCCGCCTGCGACCCAGCCAAACAACCGGCCGGAGCCAAACCAACCGCCGGCGAATAATCGGTCGGAACCGAATCGACCGCCTGCGTCGCAACCGAACAATCGGCCTGAGCCAAACCGAAATGAGCCTGCTCCGAGGCCACCGACTCCTCCTCCGAGTGAACGCCAGCAGCCTCAGCACACACCACCGCCCGCAGCCCGCCCGGCGCCGGAACAACAGCAACCCCACCAGCCGGCGCCGGAAGAGAAGAAACGACAGGAAGAACAGCGGAAGCAAAATGAGAAGCCTCAACCACCGCAATAGCGGTGAGCAGAGCGGCATACCAAAGAGCAGAAAGAAAACAACACCGGATCGTGAGGCGCGCTCACGGCTGGATAGTGTTTCTCCAAGGGCCAAAGAGAGCCGGAGATTCCGGAGCGAGTATCAATCGGAGCAACATAAGACGAGGATCGCAACTCTAATCGCGCGGGAGTAAGCACATGCCAGCCAGGAAAAAGTCGGGTCGTCGCAAGTATGGCAAAGCCGCTGGGAAGACTGTTGCCAGCGCCGTGCGACGGAAGAAACACGGCACCCTTCGCTCGGGCAAAGGCGGCAAGGGAGGCAGAGTGAAGAGTCGCAAGCAAGCTATCGCGATCGGCCTCTCGGAAGCACGAAAGAAGGGAGCCAAGGTTCCCAAGAAAAAAGCTGCTTAGCTACAAGTCAGCAGCCCTGCGGATCGGCCCGCAGAATGGCCGACGACATCGCGAAGCTGTGATCGAGCCGCTCAGTGCACCGATCAGAGCAGATCCAACGCTGAACGGTTCTCGCATTCAACCTCCGTAAGAGTGGTGCCTGCTCCGGCGAGCTGTGCGGCGCGGTCAGCCAAAAGTGCTCGCCGACCAGCTATACTGCTAATCCATAAGAAGAGAGAAATCATGAGCCAAACGAAGGGCTACGCCGCGATGACTGCGAAGGCTCCGCTTACCCCATATGTGTTCGAACGGCGCGAGCCGCAGCAGAACGATGTCGCCATCGACATCAAGTACTGCGGGATTTGCCACTCCGATATCCATCAGAGTCGCGGGGAGTGGAGCGACTACCTGGAGGAATCCATCTTTCCCATGGTTCCTGGTCACGAAATCGCTGGAGTTGTGACCGCTGTCGGGAGCAAGGTACGCAAGTTCAAAATCGGCGACAGAGTCGGTGTGGGCTGCTTTGTGGACTCGTGCCGCACTTGCGTTGAGTGCAAACGGGGTCTGGAGCAATACTGTACCGTACACACGGTGTGGACTTATAACGCCCGAGACAAAGAGGGCAAGCCCACCTACGGCGGCTATTCCAGCAAGATTGTCGTCGATGAAAATTATGTTCTGCGCATGCCGGAAAACTTGCCGCTGGATGCGTGTGCCCCGCTGCTATGCGCCGGCATTACGCTTTATTCTCCGTTGAAGCACTGGCAAGCTGGACCTGGCAAGAAAGTCGCGATTGTCGGCATGGGCGGACTGGGTCACATGGGCATCAAAATCGGTCATGCTTTAGGTGCGGAGGTCACGGTTCTCAGCCAATCCTTGAAGAAACAGGACGACGGCAAGCGTATGGGGGCAGACCATTTTTATGCGACCAGTGAGCCTGAGGTCTTCACCAAATTGAAGGGCTATTTCGATCTCATCATCAACACGGTTTCGGCCAACATGGATTGGAATCAGTATCTCAATCTCCTAAGAGTCGACGGTTCCATGGTCATTGTCGGCATTCCAGAAAGGGAAACTCCGATCGGGGCTTTTTCCTTGGCCGCGGGCCGCCGTAGTCTGGCCGGCTCCTCAATCGGCGGGATTCAAGAAACGCAGGAGATGCTGAATTTCTGCGGCAAGCACAAAGTGGCTTGCGATATCGAAGTGATCCCGATTCAGAGAGTCAACGAAGCTTACGAGCGGGTTCTCAAGAGCGATGTACGCTACCGCTTTGTGATCGACATGGCATCACTCAAATCGTAGTGATGTAGCGCGCGAAAAGTCGGGGTGTCTGGAAAGGTTTCTGCTGTCTCCCCGCAGTTCAAGCGGCTTGAATGTGAATGGCTTCGCGACGGTTCAGCAGTGCGTTGAAAACACTCGACAGCCCGCGGAATTGACAATCTTTTTACGACCGTATGACAACCCGCAACCCAACTTCCTCTAGCGTAGCCGCGGTTTAGCCTCTTGGTCTTTCTGTCGCCTTCTTGTAGGCCGTCACCAATGCCGATGTCGGCGGCGAGGACACCCCAGGACAGCGTAGCAGTTATCTCGCCAACGGATGTTTGGGCAGTCGGCTATTTCGACCCCCAAATTCAGGAGGAAAAATGAAATCCAGAAAATTTATATGCGTTGCTGTGTTGACATTGTTCGCCGCCGCCCCAACCGCGCTGGCGAGCAGCATATGGTATGTCGACGGCGTAAATGGGAGTGACAACAACGACTGCCAGTCACGCCAGCACGCCTGCAAAACCATCTCGAACGCTATTTCGGTCACCGTGCCTGGTGATTCCATCTTCGTCGCCCCCGCGACCTATCACGAGAGTCTCTTCATTCCCTTCAACTTGAAGATTATCGGTTCCGGGGCGAAGACAACGATCGTTGATGGCGGAGGCGTCAACAGCCAGGTCGCCGTCGTTGGCTCCGAACCCAAAGCCCAAGTCACGCTTTCCCAGATGACCTTCCGCAATGGTGCTGGACAGGAAGACGGCGGCGGCATCTACAACTGCTTTGGCACTTTGATGGTCATCGACAGCATCATCACCGGGAATAAAATCCGCCACGGGAATGGCTCCTTCGGCTACGGCGCCGGCATCTACAACTGCCCCAGCAGCACCCTGACGCTCATCAATACCACTATCAGCGACAATAGTGCAGAGGTGGGCGGCGCCATCTGCAACGGTGGCACGCTGACGATCATCAATAGCACCTTTAACGGGAACGTCGCGCGCCAGCACCGGGGCGGCGGCATAGCCAACTACGGCACCCTCGCCATCACGAACAGCACCTTCGAGGGGAACAGCGGCGGTTCCAGCGGACTCGCCGGTGGCATCTTGAACGGCGGACTATTCCAGTCGTCGGGGGCCTTAGCGATTAACAACAGCACGCTCAGCGGGAATGCCGCGGGCGAAGGCAGGGGCGGCGGCATCTTCAACGTCAAGGGAAGCACCGTGGTGCTCCAGAACAGTATTGTCGCCAACAACGCGGGAGGAAACTGTCACGGCACGATGACCTCCGATGGCTACAACCTCAGCAGCGACGACAGCTGCAGTTTCAATGGCACGGGTGACCTGAACAACACCGACCCCGACCTCGGGCCTTTGCAGAGCAACGGCGGACCAACACAGACCATGGCTCTACTCCCGGGAAGCCCGGCGATTGACTCAGGCAACCCAGATGGCTGCACCGACGGCCACGGCCATTTGCTGAAGACCGATCAACGCGGCGAGCCGCGTCCCGATAGGGAGGACTCGGGCAGCTGCGATAGAGGGGCGTATGAGCGTCAGAAAGACTAGCCTGAAACAAGCCAAGCCCCGCCAGAGTTATGTGTGAGATCGGCTGTGAGTCTGGTGAAGGGCGGCGGGAATCAAGCTTGAGACTGGCAATTTATCGCTGTGAACCCTCAGCGTCGCTTGAGTGCCTCCAACTCATCCAGCGTGCGCGGCCAGTCCGTTCCTAGCAGGCGCGACAGACTGCGGTCCGCCAGCACTTTGCCTCCCGTCTGGCAACGGGCGCAGTAGTTGGTTTCGTTGTCCGCGTAACGAATGCGCTGGATCGGCTGGCCGCATCGAGGACACGGCTGGCCATAGCGGCCATGCACCGCCATGTCCTTGCGAAACGCGGTCACTTTTTCGGGAAATTCTGTGCTGGCCTCAGTCCGTAACTGGTCTATCCAGCGTTGAAGCGTAGAGCGCGTGGCGGCAAACAGCCTTTCCCATTCGGCTGGAGTGAGTTTATGCGTCAGCGTAATGGGAGAGAGTTGCGCAGCGTGAAGAATCTCATCGGAATAAGCGTTGCCGATGCCGCCCAAAATACGCGGATCGGTGAGCGCCCGTTTCAAGGTGCGGTTTTCAGCCGTGAGCGCGGCTCGAAAAGAAGCCAAATCGCTGTCGAAGACCTCGATGCCTCCGGGATCGATGGAACGCAGACTCTCCTCGCCATTGAGCACGTGCAGGGAAGCGCGGCGCCTGGCACCCGCTTCCGTGAGCACTAGAGAGCCGTTCGGAAAATCGAAGGCGGCAAGTTGATTGCGTCCCGTCAGCTTTGCTCCACTCGGCCGCCAATGCAGACGGCCAGCGATCATCAGATGAAGCACCAGCCACAGGTCGCCTTCCACGCCAATCGCGATGCGCTTGCCGATACGCCGCAACTCACGCACCTTGCGTTCTTCAACGCTTGCGATAGGCGGTTCCACAGTGCGCAGCAGAAACGGACTCGCCATCCGCACATGCTCGATGGGCTCGCCGACGATGCGTTGCTCCAGCGCAGTGATATAGGCGGCGATGTCGGGCAGCTCTGGCATTAGTGACAGCTTGCACGTCGCACCTGCTCTCTGGCAAACGGTCGCCGCTAGCCTGAGATCTTAACTGCCCAAAATGCTATTGGGCTTGGCCTCGATCTCTAGCGGAATGGGTTCACAACACGAATCCCATCGATTTCACGGGCTTCTTGTAGGTCTTCCGAGAGAAGTACGCTACAGCCTGCCTGTTGGGCGGCCCGCAGGATCAGGGCATCCCAGAAAGAAAATCCGTGGAGGCGATGGAGGTCAATGGCGGCAAGAATGTCCGCGACTTCTGGAGCGGCGACATCGAACTCGGCGAGTAGTTCGACTTTCCGCCGAGCAATGCGCGGATCAACGTGGAGTTTCCGCGTGACCGTGACGAAATACTCTTGCAACACTTGTAGAGAGACTACGCCCGTTCCAGCGCGTCGGTGTTCAGCAATGAGATCGACCGCGCGGCGCTGTTTCGCCGGCGCGGCCTTGTCATCTGCGTAAACCAGGACATTGGTGTCGAAAAAGCTACGAGCGCTCATGAATCTCGTCGCGATCGAATCGCCAACCGCGAGAGTTGCCGCTGCCGGAGAGCCGCTTGAACTCGTCGATGCTCTGCTCCGGGTCGTCGCCGCCGGCTAGCTTCTGCAGGTAATCGCGGATGAGCTGATTGAGGCTCTTGCCTAGCGCCTCAGCCTTCTTGCGGGCGCGGGTGACGGTCTGCTCGTCGACGGAAAGGGTGATATTCATTAGCACAATTATATGTGTACACTTAATATGTGTAAATAGGAGAACAGGGGGATTTGCAAGACTAGTCAGACTGTTCTAGAATGATCTGAAGGAGGCGACAGATGCGAACAATCGAGGTTGATGATGAGGTATTTGTTAGTTTGGAGCTCGCGAGCAAGCTAACTAAGCTCTCAATTCCACAGCTGGTGCGGCAATCAATAGAGTCGCTAGACTCCAAAGTTCCCGCTGGAGGCCGCGGGTCAACAGCGCCGCAAAAGCCGCAGACTCAGCTCGATATCCGAGATAAAGCCCTTTCCGATTATGTAAAAAGCCCCGGATTCCTCGCTAATCGAAGCGTCGTGGATCAATTCCTAGGTATCCTGTCGTTTCTGCACAAGCAGAATCCTGACAAATTTGCGACATTGCAGTCTTTGGAGGGCCGGAAGCGGCGATACATCGCCAGCAGCGAACAGGAATTGGAGAACTCGGGGACCAGCGTGAATCCGAAGAGAATCCCAAACACAAATTTTTGGGTTGTCACGAACAACGATACGAACAATAAGAAGATGCTGCTGAGGCAAGCGTTAACGTTGCTGGCCTATAGCCTTGAGGCGATCCGATTAGCACCGGAGAGCTTACGCTAGGGCGCTATCCACATGTTGCGCGCAGAGGATCTCCTACCAAAATGTTACTGGTCAGAGGCTTGCGATACTATTCCGTTCCGGCGCCAGACGTTGGCTTACCATGAGGAATGGACCTTGCGGTGAACCCACCCATCTTGCCGATGCTTGCCAAGCGTGTTGACGAATTACCAGCTGGTGAGAATTGGGTTTTCGAACCAAAGTGGGACGGATTTCGTGCACTGGTATTCCGCGACGGAGATGAGATCCTTATCCAGAGTCGCGACGAAAAGCCGCTGAACCGTTATTTTCCTGAGCTTCTAGGGCCGTTACGCTCGGCGCTTCCTCCTCGCTGTGTCCTCGACGGAGAGATGGTCATCGTCAAGAACGATGGACTCGATTTTGACGCGCTGCAACTACGGCTTCATCCTGCCGCATCGCGCGTGAAGCTTCTGTCTGGACAAATTCCAGCGTCGTTCGTCTTCTTCGACCTGCTTTGCCTAGCCAATCGTGATCTTCGGAGCGAGTCTTTCCAAAGCCGGCGCCGCGAACTGGAATTGCTCCTTTCATCGGCGCCGCCGCCCATCCATCTAACCCCGGCAACCAGCGACCGCACTATCGCCGCAGACTGGTTTCGCCGCTTTGAGGGCGCGGGTCTTGACGGCGTCATAGCCAAGGATCCTTCAGGAACCTACGAGCCCAACAAGCGCGTGATGCTCAAGGTGAAACATGAGCGCGATTGCGATTGCGTAGTTGCAGGATTTCGTTGGTATAAGAAAGGCGATCGCACATTGATCGGCTCATTGTTGCTGGGCCTCTTCGACGATGCCGGCGCTTTGCAGCATGTTGGAGTTTGCTCAAGCTTCACCGCTGCGAAGAGGAAAGAACTCGCCGAATTTCTTGAGCCATATCGCAAGGACGCGCTGGTGTATCATCCGTGGAAGCACTGGGCAGAATCAGAAATAACGGCGGATGAAGGCGTCAAGCGCATGCCGGGTGGGCAGAGTCGCTGGAGTCAAGGCAAGGACTTGTCCTGGGAGCCGTTGCGTCCCGAACTGGTCGTGGAAGTTGCTTACGAACACATGCAAGGGAGCCGCTTCCGCCACATGGCACAGTTCCGCAGATGGCGAAACGACAAGAAGCCGAGCAATTGTACTTATGCGCAGCTTGAAATAGTTCCGCCGCAGGAGTTGGCAGCGATTTTCCCTCACGGGCGCTGAGTCTAGCGCCAGTTAGTTCTTCGCTTTTTTCTTCCAACGCTCACGCCATTCGCGGGTTGGATCCTCATCAGGATCGGGGGTTTCTTGTTGCGGCCTCTGCGCCTCGGGCACGTGACGCAAGTTGACGCGAATGCGGGTCCAAGTCGATGACCTGCCTCGCATCGAATCAACCAGCACGTCATCAACCGCGAGAAGTCCAGCGATCTGGGCGTGTTTCTTCTTCCACCTTTCGAGTCCCGCCAGTGCGGCCGCTTTATCGGGAGAGTTGGCAACAACGATGAGCGGCATCTTGACTCGTGCTTTCTTAGCCGCTGATTTCGCGCGAGAGGGCATTACCCGAGGCGCCTCGCCTTCCATTTTGCGAAAGTGCGGTGGCCAGGGCGCGTCACCAAGACCGGCAGCTTCGTCTCTCTCGGCAAGCTCGAGCAATTTCTCCAGCGAGCCGGGCATGTCATTCATGCTCGCGTGCGGATCACCCACCTTTGCGAAACGCTGCGGAACTGTGAACATCGTGAAATCAGCGGGATCACAGTCAGGAACTTCATTCCAGCTAAGCGGCGTCGAGACACGTGCATCAGGAAGCGGACGGACGGAATAGGCAGAGCAAGTAGTCCGGTCCTTGGCATTCTGGTTGTAGTCGAGGAACACACCGTGACGTTCTTCCTTCCACCATTTCGAGCTGGCCAGAGTGGGCGCGCGCCGTTCCACTGCACGTGACAAGGCGACGGCGGCTCGACGGACTTCAGTGAACGTCCAGCGCGGTTCGATACATACGTTGACATGCATGCCGCGCGAACCGCTGGTTTTAGGCCAGCCGCGAAGCCCCAGCTCTTGGAGCAGCGCTTGCACTTCGAGAGCGACACGGCGCACATCGTCCCAGCCAACCCCCGGAATCGGATCGAGATCGATTCGCAGTTCGTCGGGATGATCAAGATCGCCTGAGCGTACCGGATGGGGGTGCAGCTCGATGCAACCTAGATTCACGATCCAGGCGAGCCCAGCCGCATCGTCCACCACGACCTCTTCCGCTATTCGGCCCGACGGGAACGACAGTGTGACGGTTCGCAGCCAGGATGGCCGCTGGGTGGGGGCACGCTTTTGATAAAACGCTTCTGCCTCGGCGCCGTTAACAAAACGTTTGAGAACGATCGGGCGATCCTGGATTCCAGATAGCGCGCCCGATCCAACGGAAAGGTAGTAGTTCACCAGTTCGAGCTTAGTGATTTGCGCTTGCGACGAGAAATATAGCTTGTCGGGATTCGTGATCTGAACTTCACGTCCTTCAAGCGAGAGCACCTTGCTGGCTGTTTCTTTTACCAAGAAATCAGGCTATCACCGATGCGGGATGGTGGATCCGTTGAACTTGAGGCGTTTGCGCGGCCCGTTCGACAAATTCGCGTTGCTCACTTGCTCAGGGCAGGCTAATAGCTGAGCCGCGTGCCTAAAACCCGAGCGTAGCCGAGGGATCTGGAAAGAAGTGGTGGAGGCCGGGTGGCCCACCCAAGCCTGCCTTTGTTTGGGTGGGGATTTGAGCGATTGAAGATCGGAAAACCTGAAGCAAAGTGCACTTCTGTTTACAACCGGATCGAGATTCGCGCCTGCCGAGTTTTCTCCCACCCTAGCGCACAGAACGCCCTAGGATGGGGCACCCGGCCGCGTTCATGCGAGCATCTGTAATGATTTGGTCGATCTCCGCATCGCCCCAGCCATGATTCATCTTGAGCGCTGCCCGGAGCTCGTGCTCCGTCATTTCCAAGCCGTTTCGAATGGGAACTCCCTCAGTAAACCATTCGATCGCGAACAGCTCTGGACTCAAAGACACCAATACAACCCTATACCTTCCCGTTTCCATTTCTCCTCGCGATACAAAAAGGCCGATATTCAGAGTTACATGGTGGAGGCGGCGGGAGTCGAACCCGCGTCCGAAAATGTTACTGGTCAAGAGACTACATGCTTATTCCAGTTCATGCCCTCGGCATTACCCGAGGACGTTCGCGGCCCCCGCTCAGAACGGACAAGAAACGGTTGCCGCTAGCCTGAGATCTTAGCCTCGCTGCCCAGACGTAGCAGAGAAGAGCAGCCCTCTGTGTGACGCTCGCTCACCGCCCAAGGGCGAAGCGGTGGAGAGCGGCTGCCTAATTAATTAGGCTGCGTATGCCATTTGTTGATTGGCAATTATCATTTTGCCCACGATTACGGGTGTGTGCACCCCGGCATGCCTCTTGGCCGCAAGCATCTCCGTCGAAGCCGTGACGCCCCCACTGGTGGGATTGGCCGTGTAAAGAACTACTTCCAATCTAGGTTGGAACAGATGGGAAGTCAAACAGTTGATTAGATGACCAAAGTCTTCGTTGGGACCCTCTTTTCGCCTAGATGTTGGTGGAACCTGCAAGCTTTGCTTCCAGTTTTTGCTTCACCTCCGGCCACTCGCTATCCAGAATGCTGAAGTAGACCGAGTCGCGAATCCGTCCCGTCCAAGTGATCAGATGTTTGCGCAATGTGCCTTCTTCCTTCGCCCCGATGCGCAGGATCGCATTTCTCGATTTCTGATTCAGAGCGTCGGTTTTCAACTCGACGCGCACACACTGCCACACTTCGAAGGCATGCCGCAGCATCAGATATTTCGCTTCGGTGTTGACCGCAGTACGCTGCCACGCTGGCGCGATCCAGGTCGAGCCGATTTCCACCCTCCGGTTGGCACGATCAATATTCATGAAGCGGGTGCTCCCCACCACACGTCCGGAACTAAGCTCGACGGTGGCAAATACAATCGACTCGCCACGCTCCTGTTCTTCAAAAGCTTTATCTAAGAGGCACTCGAAGTCCGCCGGCGTTTTCATGGAATATGGAATCCAGCGGAAGATGTCCTCCAGAGCGTCTTTCGCTGCCTCCCAGAAAAGCTGCCTATGGTCGCGCCGAATGGGTTCCAGACGAACCACCGACCCTTCAAGGGTGAGCGGTGCGACGATATTCAATGGAGAGGCGGCGAGACTCATTCCTGCATCCCTTCCGGGTACCTGCACCCATTATCTTGCATCTTGCCCATATTTGCGGCATCTCTAAGTACGGCGCCGGAACTGTAGAATGCGAAGTGTTGACTTGCGATGATTTTTTACGTCCAAACCTGTAGAGGCCGCCGATGTCAGGAGAACTGCCGGTGAAGTCGCAATGTTTACCGTTCAGCCAAATCCCGCACACCACGCGCCTTTTCCTCGACTTCCTTTCCTATTCCCCTAAAGTTCAGCCGTTTTATCCGCGTTCGCCACGATTCAGGGATTGGGCAAAAGACGAAACAGCCCATATCCGTTATGACTCGTCGCGTCGGCAGAAGATTGCAGACATTCTCGAGCGCCAGAACAGAAACTGGGGAGCTTCAACCAGGACGCTGGAAAACATTGGACGGTTACGTGCCGGCGCTTCGGCCATCGTGACCGGCCAGCAAGTAGCGCTTTTCGGTGGGCCGCTGTTTTCCATTTTCAAGGCGCTAACGGCTGTTAAGCTCGCGGATGAGGCTGCCAGTGAGGGTGCCGAGGTCGTTCCGATATTCTGGTTGGCGGCCACGGACCATGACCTCGCGGAAGTCAATCAAATCGTTATTCCCGGTCCGGATGGTTCGCTGCAGAAGCTGACGGTGCCCACGCAGGGTGTGCCGGACGCTCCAGTCGGCACGATAAAGTTTGGCGCGGAAATTGATACTGTTGTTGAGGCCTCCACTGCAATCTTTGGTGATTCCGAAGTCGCCGGTTTCCTGCGTGATGCCTACCGTCCCGGCGAGAATTTCGGCAGCGCTTTTGCCCGCTTGTTTGCCCGTCTTTTTGCGGAGTGGGGCGTGGTTCTGCTTGATGGTTCCGATCCTGAACTGCACCAGATTGCGGAGCCGATCTATCGCGCCGCGGTCGAGCATGCCATTGAGCTGGACGAGGCTTTACTGTCGCGCGGCAAGGACCTGGAAGCCGCTGGCTACCACCAGCAGGTGAAAGTTACGCCATCTTCGACTCTGCTTTTTAGCCTCCGCGATGGTGCTCGCGTACCCGTGCAGCGACGGTCTAATGGGAGCCGAGAGCTGGAATTTGTTATTCAGGAGGAGAGAATCTCGCAAGCCGAGCTGCAACGGCGCATCGCGTCCAAGCCGGACGACTTCAGCCCCAACGTGCTGCTGCGGCCGGTAGTGCAGGATTATCTCTTACCCACGCTTGCCTATACTGGGGGAGCTGCCGAGGTCGCATATTTTGCCCAAGCAGCAGTGGTGTATGAGGCGCTGGTTGACCGAGTAACACCCATCGTTCCACGCTTCTCCGCCAGCATCATAGAGCTAAAGTCTCAAGCCTTACTTGACCGTTATGGTCTGGGATTGTCCGATTTTTTCGAGGGCCCCGAGGCGCTGCGCGAGACGCTCGCAAAGCGCACTCTGCCGCAGGAGTTGCAAGCCGCGTTCGATCAAGCCGAGATGGCATTACGGAAGTCGCTGGATGGCATCGGTGCGCCTTTAGCACGTTTGGATAAAACGTTGGTTGAGGCGGCGAATAATGCTGCGTCAAAAATGCATCATCAGCTCGATCAATTGCGCTCACGCGCCGCCCGCGCCGAGTTGCGTCAGAGCGAAGTCCTGGCACGTCATGCCGACCAGCTCAGCAATGCGCTTTATCCCAATAAAGCTCTGGCCGAGCGCGAGATTGCCGGTATCTATTTCATCGCTCGCTACGGCACGGAGCTCCTGCGGAGCCTCTACGATACGATTCATACCGATTGCTTCGACCATCAGGTGATCTCTTTATAGTGAAGTTGCTTTTCTAAGTAGCACGGGCGAGGCTCCTTCGACTTCGCTCAGGACGGGTTCGCCGCCTACAACTTCCTCTCTAACTCTTCCAGCGATTCCACGCGCGGCAGGTCGGTGTCCCGATACGTTCCTGCCACGTCGAATAGGATGGCCTGCATCCCCGCCCGGGTAGCGCCAAGATAGTCCACGGAATATATATCGCCGACGTAAAGACTCTGCCCTGCCGTGCTGCCCATGTCGCGCAAGGCTGCTTCGAAAATAGCCGGATGAGGCTTTTCGTAGCCCACCAGACCCGAGTCCGTGGTCGTGGTGAAGCAATCGGCGATGCCGCATCGCTCGAGGATGGAGGCAATCTTTCCGTCGGCATTGGAGATCACACCGAGTGGATAGCGTTGCCCAAGACGTTGCAGAGCCTCGCGCGTTCCGGGACGGACAACGCACCAGTTGGCAGAACTTCGGGTGGCGTCCACGAGGCTGTCGCGTAGTTGGTCGTCGTGCAAGTCGATCTCTTCGAATAAGCGCGAGTAAAACATGTACCAGAACCCATGATCTACCGCGCTGCCCCGCTGCATGATCGCATCAAAGTGGTTCTTGGTTTTGCGCTCGAGCGCTAGAAGTTGATCGGGAGTGGGCATCAGTTTTCTCTCCTGGAGCGGTCGAAGGATGTGCGGCCAGTCCAGGAAGAGGAGAGTACTGCCAACGTCAAAAAACACCGCCCGAACGCGATTTGAGATAGGCAAATTGTAACCGTGCATCAGCGCCGTATGACCCAGCTTACGTACCAAGTCTGCAATCGATGGGAAGAACGAGCGCTGACTTTGTATCGGGAAACAGGTAATATCTTAGCTTTTCGGACAGAAGTCATGAACTTGTCTTCAAATTTCGAAACCCGGCGCTCATGCTCGCGTCCCTGACTGTGACCTGCACGTTTGTGCTCGAGTTTATATCGTGGGCGCGACCTCTTCTACACGCCGCGCCTTTGCTGTTTTTCGTCTTTCAATTCTCGAACAAGAAGGGCGATATCTACAACATTCTTTGGGCGCTGGTTTTTGGTTTTGCCACGCTCAATATTCTGGCCTTAGTGACCAGACGCTTTGAGCCTGGGCGCGCACGCCTGAGTTTTGGCGAGACGCTCGCCATCATGGTTGTGGTGGTCTCCGTCTTTCTCCTGGGGTGGGAAATGCTTAACCTGTTCAAGATCTTTCCCATCAAGCTTCACCCCCGCTGACGTAGGGTTTGCGGTATCATCAGTGCATGGCGAAGGGTGCTCCGGCATTCGAGGTGACCTGCCCCTGCTGCAATGCAGTGCTGAAGGTCGACCCCGCCGAAAGGGCGGTGATCGCCCATACCGCGGCAGTCCGGCCCAGGATGTTCGCTGAGA
>JABCYV010000066.1 GCA_013290025.1 Acidobacteriota bacterium | reverse complement strand
GCGGGTACCGGAGTGGCAGCTGCGACGGGCAAGGAAGAGGCTCTGATCCATGCCGAGACAGCAATCACCTTCACCACCACCGCAAACGCTACAGCGAAATAAAAATGATTGCTGGATAGTGGCGCGTTGGAGGCCGCCTAGGCCTCGTAGTCGGAAACCTTAGAAACGCGGCCCCTGAGCTCATCCGAGTGCACGAAAAGTTGTCATCAGCGATTGTCGATCTTCAGCTTTACGAGGTAGCTGATCGCGACAAAGTCGAACTGGCACATGAGTTCTTGTCCGGTAAACATGTTGAAATTTCGCCGATTCTTGTAAGGGCAGGTGACAGTCTCAGATGCCGTGTAAAAACTCAATAAAGACTCAATGCGGTATCGTCTGCCGCGGACGGCGGCGCACGGTTTCACGGAAATGTCCAATTGCGACATGAACGTCCCAGCTGGTTTCTGTCCGCCCAGACCCTCAAGGTAGAGTTTCGCCGAGCTACGGCGGCGAGGTCGAATGTCCAATTGCCACTATCGCACTCAGGCAGCCGAGGTGCTAACGACCATTCTGCGATTCTTGATCGAGTGTGCGGCCGCCTGTCTTCGATGCTCACGGTGCTTGCTGGAAATGCACCCGTAGTAAGGGATCCCCAAACAAGATGTAGGTTCGTCGTGCGTCCATGTCAGTAATCGTCGACTTGGCTTTTTTGACGGCATCTCCCAAACTTAAGTGTTGGTTGACAAGCAAGCTGACGACGCTTTTATCCATCTGCACTTGCGGTTCAGGTTGCGTTAAGCCAGAAGAAGCCCAGACGGCGACTGCCCCGCCTTTTTTCGAAAGCAGCAGTGCCTCTGCGAGACTCTCGGTGTACACATCGTGAAAAAATCCGTTCAGACAGTTCATGATGATAAACAGGGGAAGGCGGGTGCCGTTGGACAAACTTGACGCTTTCGTATCGTCCAGCAAGTCGTCGCCCGACCAGATTTCGACCGAGCCGTGTCCAATGTAATTCACGAGGAGTTTTCCGCTGTTGATACCAGCCAGGACTTCTTGCCCCGCTGTTTTTGCATCCAAGTCAGTCGCGAATACGTCGGTGACGGTCATTGATTTCGGGAGAAGGGCCTGAACAGACTCGCTCTCTTGCGAGAAATTGGAGTCGTCGTTGCGATCAGCAACGAGCAACGCCTGGTCGGTCCAGTCGCCGCCTTCATGGTCTCGTTCGTAGCCGACAATTTTCTCCACCACAGTGGCGGCTTCATCGACCGTCCGCACCGGGAGGCGGCCAGTGGCAATCTCGGGCAGCCCGGTGTTGGCGAAATCAGAAAACCAGTCATCAGAGGCTGTTTTTAGCTCCGAGGTCAAGATGAGCTTCGTGGGGACGAAATCGAAAAATCCGAAGCCCAGGTAGTCCCGCGGATCCACCGAAGCGTCTCCGACCAGCAGCAGATATTTGGGCTTCTTTTGCCATTTCTCCGTGGCAGTCTTCAGGAAATCGCGAATTGCATAAGGACTCGGCTCGCCGAAATTAAACTCGTCATACAGTTGATCGATATGGACGAGTGCGACAGATTTTCCCTGGGCCCGTCGTAATCGAATGAGTGGTGGGAGCGCGTCGGCGAACGGCGGATGCGAGATCATGACAACCTCGCTTCCCGGCCGTGCACTGTGCCATGTGGAAGGATGATTGCGCTCGACCTGCAATGGCTTCGCAACGGTTTGGTCGGAGAGTGCCAGCAGGGTATGCATTCCTGGCATCGACCGCGGAATCTCCGCTCGAAGCAAATAGCCGCCGGTTTCGGCAGCAAACCTGGGTTCAAGCTCCAGGGGCTGCGAAGGATTTGTGATGTCGACCAGGCGCGTGGGTGGCTGAGCGAAGCCGTGAACGACAACCTGGTCCCCGGCCTCGGCAGTGAATTTCAGTGAATCCGACTGTGCTGTGTAGGTTCGTGGATAGGTAAGGTCGACGCGGTCCACAAGACTGAGATCGTCGGCGCCGCCCTGCGCGGTGAGAGTGACCGTGTTCACATTTTGCAGGATGCCACGGGGAATTGGAAGCGTAATGTTCCCCGCACTTTGACCCGTGAAATCCAGCTCTCCGAGATTTGCGCCGTTCATGCTTACCGAAACACTGTGAGGCACACCTTCGGTTACGCCCTGCAGGGCGACATGCATTTTCGCGCGGGTGTCGGCGAGAGATCCGGAAGCAATCGCGGGCACGTGCAGGACTTGCTCCACTGGCTTTGAGGAAAGCAGCGGGCCAAAGAAGTTATCCGTGTTTTCCTTGAGCAACGCTGCGAAATAAGTCGTGCGCGGCTTCCATTCCACTGTTTCCGGAAAGCTCTGGGGCTTCGAGTCGCGATCGCTATCGCCATCTCCCTCGGCCGACTCTCGCCAAATGCGCTTGCCAGCCTGGTCACCGGCCACCAACCAATAGACACGCTTGTCCGAATAAGGTGTATCGATAGCAGTCCCGTAGAATTCGATGGCCGCTTGCGGACCGAACCCCTCATCCGCACCTGTGATGCGAAGCGGCTGTTCGGTGCCTTCCGCGAACATTCTGAGGAAAGTTGGATCCACCGAGGCATTCAGACCCTGAGCGACCAGTTCAGGCTGCGTAACTCGATACCAGCCCTCGTGATCGACAAGCACTTTTACGGCTGCGTGCGCGGCCAGTTGGAACTGAGTCTGTCGCTGTTCCGGCGTGACAGCAGAGACGTGCGCCCTGGTTTCGGCGACGTGAGTAACAGGAATCTGCGATGGAACAGCGGCGTTCACTTCGTGAATCATCATTGAGCGCGGCGCCGCGCTCTGCGATAACGTAGCCGGTTGGATACTGATCGGCCCGTTCCAAGTCCGAGTGCCATCCAGATCGACGTCCTCGAGCCAGTAAGGGTTGTTCCCGGTCTGCGGAGACCGATCGAACCAGTGATAGCTTTTTGCGCCGTGTTGCGGCAGTGCTTCACGGAAAACAAGCGCGGAGCCGGAGATCAAAGAGGGATTCAGTTGAACGCGCTGCCCATTCTCCTCTCGATAGATGTTGAAGCCGAGATTGCGAACTTCGTTTCCGGTTTTCCATGCCAGCTCAACTTCGGCCCCGTTCGCCGTGGCCGTGAACGTCTCCAGCTTCACTTGGGTGGGACTTACGATCAATATGATCACGGATGAGCTGTTGTTGTTTGTTACTGGATCGGGCTGTGTCGCGCTCACGGTTGCGGTGTTCGTCACCTGTCCCCGCGTCACGGCCGACACTGTTATGGTTACGGTGGCGGTGGCTCCGCTGAGCATGGTGCCCAAGTGACAGGTGACGGTTCCACCCGCCTGCGAACACGTGCCCTGCGTGGCTGCCGCGGAGACGTAAGAGACCTGAGTCGGCAGTGTATCGGTGACGGTCACATTGGTCGCCAGCGCAGGGCCGTTGTTGGTCACAGCGAGCGTGTAGGTGAACGGCGGACTGCCCTGCATCACCGTACTCACGGACGCCGTTTTGGTGATCGTCATATCGGCATCGGTCGGCGGCAGAACGTTAGCGACATCGGTGGCCGTGTCGTTGGCGGTGTTTGTTTCTCCCCCACCGGATACAACCGCAGTATTCGTTACGGTGGCAGGAGCGGTCACAGCTACCGAGACTGTGATCGTGATCGGCGGGTAACTCGTATTGGGCGCCAGCACATTCGAACGAGTACACGTAACCGTTTGGCCGACAACGGAGCACACGTTTAGACCGGGACCCCAACCTGTTCCGGTAGCAGATGTGGGCGTAATGCCGGTGGGTAAGGTATCGGTGACCGTCACTGCGGCGGTCGTGCTTGCACTCGTACCAACGCTGGAATTCATCGCTGTTAGGGTATAGGTCCCAGTCCCGATCGAGCCCTGAACAAAATTGATCGGCGAGTGGCTCTTGATGATCGTCATGTCCGGCGTGCACTGAGCTCCGGGCTGAGATCCCGGCGTCAGAGTCTGCGACGCATTAGTCACCGTGGTGCCGGACGTGCCTGCAGTCGCACCGTAAGGCACGCCGGGGGTCAAGGTTAGCCCACTGGCTCCGCCGCTTACGTCAATACTCGCCGCCGCTCCAGAGAGAAACACCGCGCCACCCCCACCACCGCCGCCAGGACCGTGACGATCGGCGATGCTGAACGCCTGAGTATTCCATGCGTCTCCCCCGCGCCCACCGTGCGCCTGTACAGTGAGACCTCCCTCGCCACCGGAGGCCGAGAGAACGATGATGCTGCCGCCGGCGCCACCTCCCCCGCCGGCGTCATTGGCTGTGCCGTTGTACGCCGCAGCGCCGTTGGCAGTAATGGTAGCCGTACCACTCAGGTTGCCCGCTCGAATGATGACGAGGCCCCCGCCAGCCGCGCCGCTGCTCGCCTGATTGTCGCCCCCACTGTTATTACGGGTGCCAGCCCCACCTCCGCCGCCCATCACAATCCGACCCAAGGTTGAAGGGAACGCGCTTCCCCCCAGTCCGCCGCTGCTCAGATTGGCATTCCATGCATTCCCCCCGGTTCCACCGACGCCGCCATTGCCGCCGCCCGCTCCTCCTGCGTTTTGATCATTAGCAGCCGGGTGGGCATCTGTGCCCCCACCACCTGCGTTGCCGGGAGCGCCCTTGGCCATACTGCCATTGGGATAGCCCTCTGCATTGGTATTCAGGAAGGTCCCTCCCGATTCAAGCCAATGTGGCGTACCTGCAATGCCCTCCCCTTTCGATCCGTGAGCTCCCGCAACCGCAGCCCCCGTATAAGTTGTGGGTGCTGTGCGGACATAATCCGTCTGGGCAAAACCAGTTGTGCCGGTTAATTGCAGTCCAGCTGCTCCGCGGAAGCCGGTTCCGTCGACGCTCAGAGTGGCCCCGTTGAGAGTCAGAATCCCCGATACATCTAAGGCAAAGACGCCACCCGTGGAGCCGTTCCAGGCTGTAGCAGCGGCAGTGGCCGCGGTGTAAGCCAGCGTAGCAGAGGAGTATTGGGGGATCCGGACGACCTGGAACGCCCGCTGCCCCTGAGTGGCCGTAGCCGCGGCACTGGTGTAAGTGAACAGAAGGCCGCTGCCGGGTCCAGTGCCCGTGAAGCTCAGGGTTCCGCCCCCAGTACCAACTGCACTGGCCGCCTTCACAAATTCATACACCCCGCTGTTATTGAGATTCGTGGAACCGGTACCGCTCGCTCCGTCGCCGTAACTCGAGGTATTGGTCGAATTGATGGCCGCATCCTGCATCTGAATAAAGAGCAGGAGGTCTCCATTCGCGATCCCTGTATTCGCACCTCGCGACGTCCCCAGCACCACTGAGGTCGCCCCTGCAGCAACCGTCACATTGGCAGCCGAAGGGGGGTAATAGGTATTGAGGACGGTCTTCAGATTGTTTCCAGTTCCGTTCTTAGCAGGTGTAGCGCACGCGTTCGACTGGGAAAATGCTGTACCGGTGCCTGAGTTGTTGCCCAGGTTGAGGTCGGGCACGGTACTCGTGACGCTCGCCGTGTCCGGATATCCGCCGATGGCACCCGGCGTGACAACCAGGGTCACGGTCGCGGTAGCGTTGAGGTTCAAAAGATTGCAGGTCACGGTGGGCGAAGTGAAGCTGCAGGTGCCCTGGCTCGGAGTGGCTGAAACATAGGTGACCCCGGCCGGCAATGTGTCCGTCAATGTGATGCCGTTCGCGACCGAAGGGCCGTTGTCCGTGACCGTGAGGGTATAAGTGAGGTTCTGCGGAAAGAATGCGGATGAACCAACCACACTGATCGACAAGTCTGCCTGGAGCGGTTGGACGGAAACCGCAGCCACCGACCAATTGGAAGCTGCGCTGAGTTGCTCCGAGAGGGGAACACTGGGTGCGCCCGCGCGCGTCGAGCCGGTTCCGTAGACGTCAGGAGGGGACGCAGGAGTGGCTGCGGACGCTAACGCCCACTGCGGTGTCTGACTGGGACCAAAGGCAGTGACCGTTTGTGTGCCGCCGATGGCGAGCGTATCAATTACTATGTCGCCGTAGGCACTCGGCAGGTTTAGTTGCGCGAGGTTCGTGGTCCCATCCGCTGCGAGGAACGATCGAATGGGCTTCGCCTGATCAGCGCCAGTCAGGGTCGTCGCTCCGACCACAACTCCCAGGGTTCCTGTGCCCCCCGGCAAGCTCAGAGTAACAATCACGTTGTTAGTTCCGGTCGCAGGACCGATCAAGTACCACAACTCGACGCGCCGGGTATTGCCGGCATCATTGTGCGCGCCGCTCAAAGTCAGAGCTGCGCCCTGATAAGTCACTCCGGATACGGTGGCTCCGGTATTGTTGGTGATGTTCATGGAGACCCCAACAACCAGGACCCGATTTGTTCCAGCAGTTGTGTGGGCAAGAGTAATGGTGGGACTCGCGCCGGTGACTCGCTGAGCAATTGAGGACGTGCTGTCAAAAGCAACCTGCCCAAACAAACTGGACGACCAAAGAAACAGGCAGGCGACAAGCACCTTGCGCACGGCATTCCATCCTCGAACTCTTCGCAGCACTGGAAAACTACGCGCAAAATTTGCGGTTTTCGACCGAACCTGGCAAGCGAGAAAATTAAGGCGTGCGCGCCTCCCGCACAGCGGTACCATCCGTACCTGTTTCCCCTCTTTCCCGACGTTTTCTTCCTTCGCCACGACCCGCCCCACAATTTGCTCAGTGGCTAGGACACCATCCGCCACAGTTCCGGCATCTCCACGGGCGATGAATGTACGCTGTTCCCCATCGATCCATACCACGCGGTGGGCCTTGTATTTGAGGCTGTCGGCGAACAGCACGATGTCGCCCTTTCGTAAGGTTTCAACTGCCACGGGCATTACGTAGAGAATTTCTCCATCCCGAATCGTGGGGTGCATGCTGCGCCCCTGCGCGCGGAAACGAAAGCCGATGCCTACCGAAAGCAGACCCTGGATAACCGAGCCAAACAGCCGTGAGTCTGCTTTGTCATTAATCACGGAAATTCAGGATCTCCCCCACTGCACTTTCGTCAGGAACGAACCGAAACAAGTAGCAGGGCACGCGATTCGTAATCTGGTGCAGGAAGGAAAACGTAAAAGCCAGTGATTCCTGGCTGTAAAAGGGCGGGAAGCAACGCGCAAACATTTCAGCCACTGCTCTCGCTTGGGGAAGTCGCCGGAGTTCGTTTCTGTCGCCGTGCTCCAGCACGAAGATCTTGTTGATCTGGGTTTTTTTAGGGGAGGCAAAACCGGCCTCTCCATGCCAGGGCGTTCCATGCATCCAGATCTCATTCGACTCCTCGCGCAAGATGATGCGGTCGTCGCTCAGAACACGCGCAGCTCGAAGAGATCTCCATAGGCGCGCAGTCGTACTCTTTCCAGCACCAGAGTGACCGAGAAAGAGATGGGCGCCTGTGCTGTCATCAAGCAGGCCACAACCATGGACCTCGACTCCTCCATTTCTGGTTAGCCAGTTGGTGACCAGCAGCTCGTCCAAGGGATACTCGAGCGGATAGACTCGCCGCCCATCGCTCAAATATGCCTGGTTCAATAACAACCGTGCATTGGAAAATTTCTTGTCGACTGAGAGTCGCTTGTACGGCTGATCGCCCAATACCGGCGTCGCAAAGTCGAACACATAGCCGTCGTACGTTTCGTGCAACACCCAGACGGCTCCGGAATCAAAGAGCTTTCTGCCTTCCGGCTTTCGCAACCGATCTATCCACTGAACCCGAATATCGACATCACACCGCGCAGGAGTGGTTCGGAATCGATTCATTTCCTGGGGTACTTCCACGTCGTCTGCGCAATCTCCGCGGAGACCAATCGATACGTCGCCGATTCGAAGGTACGAGCGATGCATCCCAGCCGACTGCGCATGGACCACGTTCAAGGTTTCAAGGTACATCCTCACTCCACGCTCGCTGAGTGGCAGAGCTCTCTAGATCAGGATCCCGGGATATTGCAGTTCGATGCGAGGCAGGACCCAACAGGTCCCGACGATGACATGTTCTTGCACGATCCCAGTACAGCTTCCTCGGGACGTAAGCTGATCACCGAGACTTTGGGCGACTCGTATGGTTCCTTCTTTTGAGAAGCTCCGTTTTCAGACATCAATCACGCTCTTTCATGATCAGGACTGCCCTCCGCAGCCGCCACAGGCGCTGTAAGAATTTGGGGGCCTATTGTTCAGGATCGGGAGCAGGACTTGCGGGCTGGTCCACTCGCACACGCTGATGTCTTTCGAGGCAATTCTGTCTGCTGATTCCTTCACTGCGTCATAGCGCCGGCCTCCCGAGCAAAAGTCGCATTCACCATGCGCAGGCACTTCGAATCCCAAGGCCATTGCGCGCAAGTGTGCGACCTCACAAAGAAAGTCAACTGGCGATTCCGGATCGTTATTCTCCAGTTCGCCATTGGCGGGACACATGCTGCATAAGGAATGAATGCGACACTGCACACACTTGGAAATCCTCTTCCTCTTCTCGGCGCGCACTTTCAACAGAAAGTGCTCCCAGCCCTCTCGCACGGAACCCAAGCGAATGTCATACGTATTCTGATGAGAGAGCACGCAAATGCTCATATGCCCATAGGGATCGATGGCGAAAGAATCTGCGCCGCCGCCGCAGGAATACACTGTGCCACCCTCTGCAGGAGGCACACTCCTCTCCAAGTCCCTCTTCGCGGCTTCACGGTGCTCGGCGGCCACTTTCGGCCAATGCAGGTCGAGAACGACGACTTCCTCCGGCGACAGCCGCACCGCCAACGGACTCTGCGAACAGTCAATACGCGGGTTAATGAGCGAATCGAATTTGAATTCGAGATGCAACTCCTGCTCTACAAATTCCTTCATGGCCACGACTTCGTGCTTGTTGATGGTAGTCGGAACGGTCTTCAGCTTCAGCGGTAGCCCTCGCTCGCACAGCAGGGCCACCCCCCGCATACAGCGGGCATAGCTGCCTTCAATTCCAGTTAATGCTTCGTAAGTCTCCATCGTCCGGCCATAGAGGGTAATTTCGATCGCAAAAGGAGGCCACTGCTGAAGGTAATCTGCCACTTTCTCCGTGATCAAAGTTCCATTCGTGAACAACGTGATCAGGAATCCCTTTTGCTTCGCGTACGCATAGATTTCTAGAAAATCCTTGCGCGCAAAAATCTCGCCCCCGGTGTAAAGAAGCCACAAACAGCCCATCTCGGCCAGGTCATCGAGCAGCCGGAAATGTTCTTCCTTGGTCAGTTCCCGGCTGCGAGCCTCCTGATCCGCCATGGGCAGGTTGTTGTAGCAGTGCAGGCATTCCAAAGGACAGCGCCGGGTTATCTCGATTGAAACGCTGAGAGGAGCGCGGTTGTCAGAGTAGTAGCCATGCACCGATCGACTGAATTCGCCATATGTTCTTACTTCCATCACCACCCCCTCAGGCACCACCTGCGCGGCTTGAAAAAAACGAACGTGTAGACATTACTCCGGAGCGATGATCTTCCCGGCGCTTTTGTCGTTCCCGATCGCTGGTGTGTTTTCAGGTTCTGCCAAAGCTTTGGCCAGACCAAGCGAACAGAGCTCACGCACGAAGAGCTTTACGTCTTCTTCCGCCTTCTCCTTGCTCAGGTCGTACTTGCGATCGATCACATCACAGATGTCCTGCAAGCTTTTAGGCGTCTCAAGCGCATCCCAGATTGTGGCTCCCGTCCCGTTGAAGCTGAACAAGCTCGACAAGTCACCGACGTTCCGCTTCACCGGCATAACAAGCGTCTCCCCTGCTATCAACCGAGAGACGACGGCGCTCGCCCGGACGTAGAGCTCGGTTGACAACTCTGGCTGCGAAAAATCGACGGTTGCGATAGGTGCGTGGTTCGAGACATTCGAGCTATCGCCGCTCTCTTGCGGTATCACCAGCGTTTTCCCCAGTCCCTGAGTATATGTACTCAAAGCTTTGGGCCGACTGTAGCACGACTTAGCAGCCATCGTGGTTATCACATCTGTTATCGAGAAAGGTACGTAGATCGGGGGTTGCGGCTTAGAACCCATCTCATAAACCCATGAAGTTTTGGAGCGGGGATTCTTGCAGTTAAGCTTAGCCGTGAACAAAAAATGCCTTCAGTAGGCCGACACTTGAGTTCAGACGTGCTGCCTGACGTGGAACAAAGGGGCTTCAGACTGGAATGTGCAGTTCAGAAGATTGTTTATGCGCAGGTCCTCAACAGCCATTCATTCTCAGTCTAATGCAAAGCTGAAGCAATACCTTCTATCACTAAACCTTCAAGTCGCATTTTGCCAATTTCAAGATCCACTCGGTTGCCTGGTTTGACGTAATGTCCCTTGTTCGAAAAGGCCATCCAGTATTCTTTGCCATTCTGCAGTTTTGAGACTTGTCGCAATTGTCCGATTTTTTCCATAACCGGAATTTGCAAGGCGAGATGTGTACTTTCGTCAATCAGGAGAGGTTGGGACTTCTTGTCCATAAAGATGTTGGCTTTATCTGTATCTACCACTCGGTAGCTGAAGCGGATCAGTGAACCGGAGGCGGTCGAGCGGACGTGAATATCGTCGATGCCCCAAAGCCTCCGGTATTTCGCGGCTTCGCGTGAATTGACTACGCTATTGGGGGCCGAGACCACCGTCGAGTGCGAAGCGACTAACGCAGGAGTGGCCGCATCATGGACACTAAGAAACGCATTGTCTTTACCCTGTCCCACCAATGCGAGAGAATTTGAAAGAACAAGTCCCACCGCTAAGAAGCCTCTGAGCACAGAAATTTGTTTCGCCATCTTTAACAAGACCCTTACGAACAGAATGCGTGCCAACTGACTACCGTTGCGGCCGCCCCCGCCTCTGTTATCGTTTTTTGTGCCAAGTCTCATCGTTCTCCCTTATTTGTCATTTTGTACAAAGGCTCTGCATGCTCCCAACGCCTCCTCGGTGGGCAAGGCTTCAAACTTGCTGGTCATCGAGTCATAACCGTGGCGGTATTCTTTGGATCTGCGAGCTTCTGCAAGCTCTTTTTCAGGGACATTGCTGACCAATGATTGCTTCCGGTCCTGATACGTCGAGGCTGACTTCGCATCCGCGTGCGAGCAAAAGTCCAGTGTGCCTTCGACAGCACCGAACTCCTCGTTGGTAAATGGAAGTTTGGCCAATGCAAATTGCGACATCACCAACACCGTACCTAGACAAATCAACCGATGAAGTCTCATCCTCTATTTCCCCTCAAACGAAAGCAAAAGCAACTCTATTGTTAGTATTCCGCAACAATCCTGCTGTCCCTGACCATGGTAAGGTTTGGACCGTTCGTCGAAGCCAGAATCGGTCAGATCTGGATGTCAGATGCTGTCCGATTCTGGTCA
The DNA here is from genome assembly GCA_013290025.1 of Acidobacteriota bacterium. Taxonomy (GTDB): domain Bacteria; phylum Acidobacteriota; class Terriglobia; order Terriglobales; family Acidobacteriaceae; genus JABCYV01. Next base: position 11,187 of record JABCYV010000066.1, on the reverse strand, counting down.
GATTTAGAACAAACGGTACCCTGTGAGTGCGACTGTTAAAGCCTCCGAGCCAGTCGGATCATTGTCCGAGATAGTCAAAGTTGCCGTATTCGGGGTTAAGAACGTTCCGATGGGAGAGTGGAACCGCACGCTTACGGTGCAGCTTGCACCTGGGGCCAGACTCGCGCCACAAGTGGTGCCCGATATCGTGAAGTCCGCCGCGTTCGGTCCGCTGATCGCGGAACTGATCGGCCCGGTTGCAGCGGTCCAGTGATTCGTAACTGAGATGGTCTGGGCTGCGCTCAAGCCCGGGCCGATCGTCACAAAAGTCAGCGCTGCGGGTGAACCCGAAAGCCTGACTCCTGTTCCGCTCAGAGAGACCGGCGAACCGCTCACCGCCACGTTGGCCGTGATGGTCACGCTGCCAGCTACAGGGCCTGGCGCTGCCGGCGAGAATACGATGTTGATCGTGCAACTACCACCCGCGGTCAATGTCGTACCACAAGAACCACCGGAACGAGCAAACGGCGCAGTCACAGAAACTGAAATTCCGGTGGCAGTTGCTCCGCCGTTGTTGTACAGAGTGAGCGTCTGAGCAGCGCTGGTGGTGCGGGCTCGGACGTTTCCGAACGACAGTGATGTTGGTTCGACGAAAAGCGCTGCTGCGCCGGTCTGGAGGCCTTGGTATTCGACTGCGCCCACATCGATGGCATTCCGATTAGCAGGATCGGGCCGCGGGTTGCCGAAGAAGTCCGTGCTCGGAGCCGAACTAAATCCGGAGCTTCCTCTCGGAATGGCGTCAATGGCGGGGGAGCCGGCCACAGGCGCATAGTTGCCCAGCGGCGGCAGCGCCGTATTCGAGGCCTTGTAGGCGGTCGCGTTTGACAAGGATAGCGGACCATACAACATGTTGATCCAGTTGCTGCCCTCATCCACCGTTGCCGATGGGTTCAGGCTGAAACCCGGACCCGCATAGGTAGAGTCTGGGACGCCCGGAGGGACCTGTATGCCGACTGTTCCCGGCTGTATACATCCCGGGGCATTCGCAGTGCTCGTGCAGAGCTGCGAAACGATCTCCGGTGCGATACGCGAGCCATTGCAGTATTGCGCAGTGAAGCTCGGCGGCGCTCCGAAGTTGCTGCCGCTCGGGTAATCGGTCGCATCGGTCAGGAACGACCATTGCGGATTAAGTGTGAACGTCGAGCCGTGGTTGTTTGGACCAGTGTCGCCGAACACGCCAATGTCCCAGTAATTCGCGCCGCTGGGGCACGTACCAGTAACGCTCTGAGACAGCTGGGGAACGAGTGTCACTGCGGTCTGCAGGCCACCGGGCGTTCCCTGCGCTCCCGTTGTAATGCGGAACGATCGGTTCTGCCAGAACAGGTTGTTCGTGAGAATCGGATTCGAGAACTTCGTGCAGTTCGGATGCCCTGTCGGACAGACGACGCTCGGATTGCTAAAGACGCTGCTCAGTAGCAAGCTGTGCGGGGAAGTCTCGAGACCAGCGGGCAAGAACGGCGACTGCGTGACCGCGGTGTTCGTACAGTTGTTGGTTGCACTGTTCGGCTGCGTTGGATCACACCCCGGCGGAGGAACGTTGGCGTTCGGAGCCACGTTCGTATCGAACAGAACGCCAGCTGTACCCGTCGTGTCGTTTGACACCACAGTGTTATTGACGAAGTTGACCAGCACCGCATCCTGCAGGGACACGCCGGCTCCGGCCCATCCCGCCACGTTATTGGCGAAGATGTTATTGGTTACCGTCACTGAGTGCCAGTTGCGCGGATTGCTGGGGTTCCGTTGGACATCCGTGCCATTTACGTGGAGCAACGCCAATCCGCCACCCGTACCACTCTCCGCCGTATTGCCCTGGAAGAGATTGGCATTGATGACCAGACCAGGACCGACACCATCGGAAAGCTCGGGCGGGCAGTCCATATCAATAGTGGTGCTGTTTTCACACAACGTACCATCCGGACCTACGCCTTCGATGACCAGTCCGCCACCGTACGTGGTGAGGGTCGGGTTCGTGCTCTGGTTGAAGACGAACACATTGTGTTCGATGTCGCCATTCACGCTAAACCCAAAGTGAGCCATGCCTCCGCCATCGCCCATGCTCAGGTTGCCGCACACCCAGTTATTATTGAACCGGTAGTAGTCGGAACCATCGCAGAAAGTGACACCACCAGAAGCGGCGGGCGTGTTGGAGTTCAATTCGTCTCCGTAGGCCGTGTTGCCCGTAACGGAGTTGTTGTGCACGTTGACGTGGTGGTTCAACATGAACGGAATTTCGTTGCCGGCGGCGTCGATTGTCGACGGGGGTGTCTCCGACTGACCGACGATGATTCCGCCACCGAGGGTTCCGCTATTGTTGTAAACCCGGTTATTGGCCACCTCTGTGTAGTGGTTCCAGCCGTGCAGGAAGATACCGCCACCGCCCTGAGAACTGTTGGTGAAGGTGATGCCGTCAACACGCGACGGATTGCACAGGAAGTTAGACTGATAGAACGGCGACGAGACGTTGCAATCTCCACCGCGACCCGTTCTGTTGTTAAGTGGAATGCAACCCGCGTTATTCAACGTATCGCAGTTGGCCGTGTTGTTGTTTTCCAGACCCTTGGCAAGCACCGTAATGGCTGCACCCTCGTAGGCTCCCATCAGAGTCGGTTCCTGCAAGAGTTCCGCGATGTTGCCGTTGAGGCTGGCGTCCCAACCGACGACCGGCTCCAAGGGAATCGGATCGACCAGCGTTTGCGTGGTGACCTGGCCGCTGGTGACGTTGTTGTAGAAGTTACATGAGTAGGTCCCGCTTGGATCGTACGGGTGCGTCTTTTGCCCGCTGCCATTCAGAGCGTTATTGATGAACCCACCGTCCAGCGCAAGGCCGAACAGGCAGTTCACTTTCCGGCGCCACGGATCGAGCAGCTTGCCGGCGGGCTGGGTATTCGCGTTCACGTTAACCGACGCGGCTCCCACTCCCTGCAAGCGTACCGGCTTCCACATAAGCACCATTTCAGTGTAGGTACCCGGAGGCACGATGATCATGTCACCAGGAGAGGCGGCATCGATCACAGATTGGATCGTAGTGTTCGCGGGAAGCACCGTCGGCTTCTTCCCGCCAACAGTCACCGTCACCGCGTCGATGGACTGCTTGCCATTGGCTGCCGTGATCACCAGTTCTCCGCAGCGCGCCGGCGTGGTTCCCGCTGGAACATTCAGCTGCTGGATCGAGCATGTCGAATTCCCGGACGGGATCACAGGCACGCTCACGGTGAGGCTTGTGTCGCTCCAGGAGCCCACGACAGTGGCATTCACGCCGCCAATACTGACGCTCCCTGCTGCTGTTCCAAAGCCGTAGTGACGAGTGATGAACTTCTGGTTGTAGGGTGGTTGCGTCGCTGCCGGTCCTGAATATGCAGGATTCGGCACCAACTGGTCACCCAATGCCGTAATCGTCAGAGTATGACCGGCTTGACTTACCCATGGACCGGGGATATCCAAACTCGTGACGCTCTTGACCGCAGGAGTCGTATCCGGGTAGGAGCAATCCGGGGCATTGTATGCATCGGCAAATGCAGCGGTCGGGACGACAGGTGTATCGAGATAAGCCGTGTCTGCGGGCATGAACGACCACTCGTAGCAAAAATCGCTGTAATTCGGATTGTAGTTGGGGTCAGTGATCATCGTGCCGTTCGGACCTGGAATCGGACCCGGATCATTCATGCACATCACCATGATGCCCGGCGCATAACCGGTCGGATTAGGTGGATTGACCTCCCAGGTCGAGAACACCATGCCGTTGAACGTACCCCATTGATCCGAATAAACACGTGAGATTTCGATTCCGTCATAGTCACGTATCGAGATCGGCAGGTTGGGAATGGCGAACTTCTCACCAAAAGAAGGATTCGTCGTGTCGTACTCGGAGGAGAAGTCGTCGGTGACGAATCCCGTGTAGTGCGAGGCTGCAGGCGTTTTCGTCCAGATGAAGAAATCCGTCTGTGCCTGCATCTGGTCTTCCAGCGTAAGTTCTTTGCGGTCGCAAAGCGGACGAGAAGCTCCCGCGAAAGGAGCGACCTGGCCCGATTCCGGCGAGATGCTCATAAAGTCGGGAACAATGCGCACCTTACCCACACAAGGCGCATTCAAGGTGGTGAGTCCACCAGGTCCGAAACCGCTGTCTCCACTGCGCCCCATATCTGTAGTCGGGTTGGTGCACCCGCCACCCGTTCCGTAGCACGAGTTGTACGAGCCGATAGACGCCTGGTCAGGTACGATGAATATGTTGCTGATCGCGCCGAACTGCTGCGTTGCCGGTGCGATGAATGCATCGCCGATGAGAATGTTCTTGTCTTCCTCCTTCACAATCTCGTAGCCAGTGGGCGGCAACACCTCAACAACGTATTTACCGGCAGGCAAGACAGCCTGTGCCGAGCCGATGGAACCAGCAGCAGGGTTGGCCGCGGTTGCACATTTGTACGATGTCGAGTTTCCAGGAACGGTGAAGGTTGCTCCTGGTGTCATGCACGTCTGGCTGGGGAACTGATACATGCCGTCGTAGGGAGCCGGCTGTATCTGGCTGAGATTGTGATAACCGTCGAAACACTTGTACTGAGAGTTATAAGGAATTGCGATATTGGGATTCAGATAGTTAGGGGTGTTTGCGAGTGTGTAGCTGAAGAAGGGATCGTTCTTGTCTTCTCCAGGACAGCTCATGTTGGGCGTAACCCCGTCTGCGCGAAAGCCCTGCGCCCATGCGTCCCAGCTGCTGGTTTTAGTCGTATCAATAAGCTTAAGAGACGTGGTGCCATCCGGTGCGGTGTTCTCCTGGTACAGATTGACAGTGACGTTGGGAACGAGCGGCTCCCAGAGATTCTGAAAAAGTATGCTCGGGTCATCGAAGGGGCGCGTGGAGTTATAGACGACATGCCCGCGAATACCGCCATTCTCGCCCGCGGCATACGGTTGCTTGCCCCACTCAATGATATCGAACTGGCTAAGGCCACCTTGCCAGCCCTCAGATAGGACTGTGCCTGGATCGATGCGCCCAGTCGAACCTCCCGGACCGCCACCCGCCGGGGTGGTTCCAAGGTTCACATCGCTGCAGTCAGCTTTACTGCAATAGACAGTTCCGGGTGTCCTCAGGTCGGTGGGAAGGGGGAAGGTCTCCGTGGAATTCAAAATTGCCTGGTAGGGACCACTATTTCCGTTTCCGCTTGGCGCAGGACCGTCGAGCTGCCCCCCCGCATCGTTGATTACGTGCACACCAGTCGCCTTGAAGCGGGTAGTGTCTGACTCTGCCACATACCAGTTGAACAGAGGAAAGCTTTCATCGAAATGAGCCTCCCCGTTGATGTCGCCGAACAGCGTGTTGTTGAACTTGCCATTGCGCATGCGTACCCTGGAGGGAATCTGAACTAGGGGTGGTTCGCCCGGATCCTGAATTCCATTTCCATTCACATCCAGGAAGGTTTTCGTCCAGAGGTGTGTCTGCCAGGTAAACGAACCGTACGTCATGTTCAGGGTCTGGCCGCCCTTCACATTTACGGCGCGGCTGGAACCGTCGACGATCAGGTCATCCCATTGATCGAGGACCACCAACCCCCAATTACCGTCAGGAATGCCGGTAAACGTGACAATCCCGTTTGCGTCGCACTTCTGGAATGAGAATGTAACGCCGTCGGTGTCCCCCAATGCTCCGTAGCAGGTGGTGTAACTCAGAGGAGCATAATTGCGTCCGTCGCCATGCGGAAAAACGTCGCTTGTGAAAAGCCGCTCATCTGGCGAACGTCCCTGGTGAAGGTTTGCAACCTGGACACTGACCGTGTTGTTGCATGCAGGTGCACCGGCGGAGCCGCACATCGCCGCAAGTCGCCGATTAATGATCGCGGGATTGGCTTCTCCGAAGAACACGTGATAACCGCCAGGTCCGTATTCCTGGAAGTAAGCTGGTTCATGCACCTTGATGAAAGCTTCCTGGAAGTGGGTACCGTCCAGGGTATTCGTCTGCAGCCATTCTTCTCCCCTGGATTCTCTTGCAGCGCCTGGATGTGCGACCACGTCAAACAACCCGGGCATCAGATTCTTCACCACTACCTGTCCAGTGAGTGGTGACAGCGTGGTGCCGTCAGATTCGTATTTCGGGCACACAATAATTGTGCCCATTGGGGCGCCCGCAGTATTTGAGATCGGACAAGCGTCCAGTCCAGTGAGCGGGTCGAGGGTCCCGTTCAACGCGTTCGTCAAAGGCTCGTTGAACATGTCATACGTCATTTGCCCGGTGGGGTCGCCGGAAACACTGCCCGCGATGTCCCAGAGCTCAATCTGGAAGTCCTCAAGACCGGCTTCCTGCGTGGGATAGGTATCCACTCCGCCGCCGGTGTCCGGCTCGCCATTGAGCGGGAAGTCGTCTTCGAACACAAACGCAGTGATCGTGGCGGTATTCAGCGGATTCGGCTCAACGTTCACCGTCACCGCAGTCTGTCCTGGTGCGATCGGAGCTCCACCCATGGTGTGTCCGCAAGACGGAACGGTTTGGCCAGTCGCGGTCTGCTTCGGAGCGCAATTGCCGGGCACACTCGGGTCGGACACATTCCCAGTGTTGAAGGCGTTGGCGGCATCCCCGGGCAGTACAGAAATATAGTAGTAAGCCGGCCGGCCGAATTGATCCGTGGGAGGCAGATAAACCTGCGAGGGCAGAGTTGCAGGAAGTGAAGAGAGTCCGGGCGTGCAGTTGCCATAGCCGTCGCAGGCAGCGACCACATGCTGTCCGCTACTTGGATCGTAGACGGTCTGCCCGCGTTCGCAGCTCTGAGGACCCGTGCAACCGATTGCGATCACTGGCATGTAACTGGTGTGGAGATTCGTGCCGAGAGTCGGAACTGGTCCCGTCGGGCAATTCGCAGGCTTACTACCGCCCGGGCCATTCTGCTGGCATGCTGGATTCACCTGGAACGTAAGATCCTGCTCGATGATCCACTTGTAGTCGGCGATCTTCGTCGCCGGAGTTTGCGCGTCCTGCACGGTTACGTTGACACCGCTCCCGGCGTGGTAGGTTAGCGTCACCGTCGTAGGCGCACTCGCGGTGCCTTGCGAGTTCACCGCGCTGTACTGGAACGTATAAGTTGTGGTTCCCGTCGTTGGAGGAGTCTGCGGTCGTGCCGTAAAACCCCCGTCTCTTGCTAAGGTCACAAACAATCCGGACTGAACGTTTCCGATCGTCGCGGTAAGTGGGTAGCCTGTGGGATCGATATCGTTGGCAAGGACACCCGGCGCGTTCACTTTGAGCAGAGCGGATACATTGCTGGAGTATGAGTCGGGATTCGCGGTAGGAGCCCCGCCAACAGCAGCCCCATTGAAGGTCACAGTGGCTGTCAGGGATGCTAGTCCGTCACCGCAATAAGTGAACGTGTCAGGCCCAGTGAGAGCTGCACCCACGGTTAACGTGAAGGAACCGTCAGGATTCAGAACGACCGTTCGGCCACCACTGGTTGTAAAGGTCTGCGGCCCAGTCGAAAATGTCCCTGCGCAACCTCCTCCCTGGGCAGCATTGCTAACCCCGATGTCATTGCTGAGCACGTTGCCAGTGAAGGTGGCGGCGCCAACTGGAACGATGTAGTTGTCGGCGACGACGGTTTTCTGAGTAAGTGGCGTAATTGTACCGGTGGGGCTGTTAACCAGCACAATCGCCTGCATTCCTGTGTCGTGCTGGAACTTGTTTCCGGATACGCTTAGCTGGCGGTCAAACACAGCAAATTGACCGGCCGTATAGGAACCTGCCGCAGCCGCGGGATTCACCACAACGTCATAGGTTTTGCCCGCAGGCAGGAACACTTCATTTTGTGTTTTTGCGTTGTACGTGAAGCTGCTAGACCCGCCTTTGGCCGCCTGCAATGCGACATCCTGAACGACGTTGCCATCTTCGGCAACCAACGACATGTTCAAGCCAGTGACCGAAGGAACGTGCATGCGCAGACCGGCGTTTACGAAGCGCAACAGGACGTTTCCGGTTTGTGCCGAGGGAGGAACTCCGGCCGCCGACGAAACCGTCGAGGTCTTGTCGAAAGAAGTTCCATTGACGAGGAAGTAGGTCGGGGTGAAATTGACCGCCGGCGGATAGCAACCCGTCCCAGCAGTCGTCGAAGCGGCGCAGGTGGGATTCCATTTTGCCGTTTCGACAGCTTGCGTGACGGCGGCCGTGCATGCTCCGGTGCTGGCTGGGCAGTTCGACTGAACCTCAACCAATTTCTCCACCGCCCCGTTTTGCACTAGATCGATTTCGCTCAACAGCAGCGGGACGTCCGCGTCGTACTGAATGCTGTACGCGGTTTTGGTGCTCGGAGCCGCAGTCAGGACTGAGCCGGAGTATGCCGTGCCCGGAGTGCCCGTTGCGGGAGCTGCTGTGACGACCAACACACCGTACAGACCCATCGGAGCTTGAATTGAAGGATACGTGCCGGTCTCAATGAGGTAAGTGCCAGGCTTCAGCCCCTGACCTGTGGCGGCGGTGTACCCTGCCCACGCATACGTCTGGGTACCATTTAGAGCCGCAGCTTCGGGCACAAAGGATCGAACGCGCGCGATCTGACCCGGAGGTGTGAAGGGAACGCCGGCAGGAGTCTGAGCGACCCAGGTCGTCGTCGATTGGCCGGAATGCGCTCCATCAGTGCGCGGACCGCTTTCTCTGACCGGATTTCCCAAGCTACCCGCAGCTGTCGCCCCGGAACCGAACTGTCCAACAATGACCAGCGAGGTCTCTACCGGCAGATTGTTGGTCAGATTGATCGTCAACCCAGTTCCCGTAGGCACGGTAATGAGAGGCGGTTGCCAAACGGCTCCGCCTGTTTGCACGGTGCCGTTCAGGGCACTGCAAGTTCCGCCACCGGGGACGCCGGTCGTAGTGGTCGTGCCGTTGAGCACATTGTTGGTACACTGCCAGCCCCACATCGGCACGGTCGTCCCATCGGGCGTGAGCACGGTTTGACGCGTAGCGGTCATGTTCACCGTGACCTGGGCAGAGCCCGCAGCAACGCAGAGGAGAATCATGATCCCCAGAGAGACTGTCTTCAAAGTGGCTTTGAGATAGTTGAATCGCATTGCTCTTCTCCTCATCCTCATCACAGCGTTTCGTCGATGTAGAAGCTTGGGGGATCAACCAGCATCATCATCAGCATGCCGCCCGGAAAAACGTCGTTGGTGGTGATCTCGCGCTCGTTGTGGGAGTGCCACATGAACGCGATGCCTGACTCTTCGGGAGGGTTCTGACTAGCAGCACCAGGCGGCAGAGGTGTGGGGCCGCGGGAACGACCGACCGCATCCGGCCCGAGATAGGGCGTGCCGTTATACCAAAGCCCGTTGGTCATGATGAGCGGATCGGGCAGGGTCATCGGGCCGCCACCGCCGACCTGGCCGACTGGATTCGTTTCCAAAGGATGGTTGTGGTCCGCGCACCACTCGTAATAGTTGCGAGCGCCGATTGGAGCCGGCGGATTTGAATTGACGGTGTAGTAGCCGTTGGCATCCGGGATACACGGATTCGGATCGTTTGCGCTGGTTGCCAGCAGTACGGAAACCGCTCCATCCAATCCCTGGTTTTGCGAAGGATTTAACGAGCCAGAGTAAGGGACCAAGCCACTGGTGGAAGCCGTGTAAGTGAGCTTTGTGATTGGGTTGCCCGGATTCCCCGGGCCCGGACTCGGCGAAGTCGTCAGAGTCAGGCTAGTAATCGGAAACGTACCGTTGTAGCCTGCCGGCATGCCGGTGAGCGTCACGGTGGTTAGCCCTGCCGAGCTGGTTAGTGGATGACCGCTCACGTCGGTAAGCACTTGGAACGTGGTCAGAGTTACAGTCGTTCCGCTCTCGGTAGCGGTTGCGATTGCGCTTGTAGACTTCGGCGGCGTATGTGCGTAAATATCCCAGCCCAGGCCCTTGCCACTCCAGTAGAAGATTCCGTCGAAGGCTTGGCCAGGAGTGGTATCTGTGTTGAACTCCATACGCCCGGCCAAACGAGGCGGGGTGACACTGTCGTTCTGACTGAGAAGCATGCGGCCATCGCGTGCAAGGATGCGCACGTGATTGGCATGTTCGTGAAAAGGATGCTGCCAATGTCCCTGCCCGATCACACGCAGCAGCACCAAGTCACCGGGATGCATATGCGGATTTCCGTTATAGGGCTGATTGGGATAGTTGGGCGCGTAATCGGGATCCATGTCATCGGGCATGGAACGTCCGTTGATCAGAAAGTACGAGGGGTGGTACGGCTCAACAGAGACGGCGAGCGTCGTTGGGCACGGAACAGTCGGAGTGGGGTTCGCCGTAGGACAGTTCGCAATAGACTGCAACTGCTGCTCGGCCTGACGATGAATGCGCGGATCCAGCTCCGCCCACTGCCAAAGGTACTCGCGGTCGTAACACGCTTCTTGGTGATCGTAGGCCGCCTTCGCGAGCCGGAAATCCGTGGTACCACCGCCCAGTCGTTGTCCCACGTCGGAGCCGAGCGCTGAGCAGTTTCCGGTATTTGCTGACGTCGCCGGTAGAACTACCACCGCTCCGTAAAGTCCCATCTCGATCTGAAGATCGGGTTGCGTGCCGCTGTAGTACGCATGCGTGCCAGGCGTCGAATAGGTGACGGTGTACGTCACTGCGCCCGATGCCCCTGCAGTTGCTTCCTGCGTGAGGAGACCGGCTGTTCCACCACTGGTCGTCACTGTGGCTCCCGGAAAAATAATTGACGTATTTCCCGCTCCGGTCGGGAGGTTATTCGTCAAGGTCACAGTGAACGATGCGTTTTGAGTCACCACCAGAGTCGGACCAGGAATCTGCATCGCGGGACACGTGCCGGTGAACGGCACAAACGTAGGACTGCTCCCGGCGCAGCTGTATCCCCACGAGTAGATGTTCACCCCGTCCGGCTGCGTGATATATCCGGCGGCAGCGGTAAAGCTGAAGCCTGTCCCGCTGATACCAGGCACAGCGGCTTGTGCGGTGCCCGAGAGCAACAAAGCCAGCGCTGCTACAACCAGAGGAAGCAGACCTGTTACCCGATTCTGTTTCTTCATGTTCGTGTTCCTCATTGCTGCTCTCCTAGTTGGTGACCACGACTTCGGTCATAAGGCCTCCGAAGTTCTCGGCGTCGTTCGAGAGGTGATCGAGGTTGGGTGTGTAGAGGAAATAAGTGCCGGGGGTAACACCGGTGGCATCAAGGATCGC